>NZ_JBQQBX010000004.1:0-325161 GCF_052245475.1 Streptomyces sp. 7N604
TGGCCGTACCGCCCGCCGTTCGCAGGGCTGGGTGGCCGGGTCGCGTGCGGCTGGGTCGCGTCGTCGCGTGTGGTGGTCCGCGACGGCGCTGGCCGTACCGCCCGCCGTTCGCAGGGCTGGGTGGCCGCCCCGCCCGCGCCTAGGCGGTCGCGCTGGTCGCCGCGGGTATCGCCGTCCTGCTGTGCTCCGTACGAATCTGACCGAACAGGCCGACCGGCAGGGCGAGGTGACGGCCCGTGAGGTCGTGGCCGGCCGCGCTCGAGGTGTCGGTGGAGCGGCAGCGGCGGTTCGCCGACCGACGCCTCGCACGAGCTGCGCAGCCCGCTCGCGAGCCTGCGCACCCAGCTCGAAGTGGGGATCGCCCACCCGGAGTTGCTGGATGTAGGCGGCGCCGTCGAGGACGCCGTACGGCTCCAGCAGCTCGCCGCCGACCTGCTGCTGCTCGCCCGGCTGGATGCGGGGGAGGGGCCGAGGGAGCTGGAAGTAGCCGGTTCGCGTGGCCAGTTGGCGGGTTCGGCAATCTGCTGGACAATGCCCACCGGCACGCGGCCGCCGAAGTCCGCGTCACGCTGCGGGCCGAGGGCGGTTGGGCGGTGCTGGAGGTGGCCGACGACGGAGCGGGCGTGCCCGCGGCCGAGCGTGAGCGGATCTTCGAGCGGTTCGTGCGCCTGGACGATGCCCGTAGCCGTGACGACGGGGGTGGCGCCGGTCTCGGCCTCGCCATCGCCCTTGACGTGGCCGAGCGGCACAGCGGGACACTGTCCGTACGCGACTCGTGGACGGGCGGCGCGCTGTTCGCACTGCGCCTCCCGGCCTCCGGGCCTCAGGCCCGGGATTCACCCCCTAGCAGCGGCCCCGGTGCGAACGGAGATGCTCGGCGACCGGAGTGAGGTACTCGCGAAGGGCCTCGAGTTCCCCGGGTGGCAGCAGATCGATGAAGTGCCTCCGCACCGACTCGACATGGTGCGGAGCGACCTTCTGCATCGTCTCGGAGCCCAGGTCGGTGAGCACGGCATACAGGCCGCGCCGGTCCGACTCGCAGTGCTCGCGGCGGACCAGACCCGCGTTCTCCATGCGCGTGATCTGGTGGGAGAGTCTGCTCTTGGACTGGAGCGTCGCGGCTGCGAGGTCGCTCATGCGCATCCGCTGCTCTGGTGACTCGGAGAGGTTCACCAGGATCTCGTAGTCGTTGTTGGTCAGTCCGAACGGCTGAAGATCCTTTTCGAGCTGGTGCATCAACAGCTTGTTGACGTCGAGGTGGGTACGCCAGGCCCGCTGCTCCTGGTCGGTGAGCCAGCGGGCATCCGTCTCGGTCTCCATAGATTGATTCTACCTTGGAAAGTTGAATTACGGACTATTGGCTGGTCAGGCAACGTCGTCCGTCCCCCCGAGACGCACGCGTGGGTGTGCACGCGTTCGACGTTACACTCCGCAGACTACCGCTCACAGCCCGAAGCGGCGCTGGAGACCCCCAAGGGAGCCGGGGAGCTGTGGGAGCTGCGGTTGTCCGGGCTGGCCGCCGTGACCGCCGTGACCGCCGCCGGGCACCCCGTCCTGATGCGGTATGGCCCCGGCATCCCGCTCCGCCATCAACTGTTCCGTGGACTGCAGCAGCACCTGCCCGGCGCCCACGAACTCGAACTGGTGCTCCTCGCCCGACGCCCCGCCGACGCCCGTCAGCGCGCGCAGGTTGCCGAGCACCCCCCGCAGGTACTGGTGGTCGTAGTGGTGGCAGGGCGAGGGGCAGTCGGCCCAGCCGACCAAAGCCTGGGGATCGACGCGGATGGGCGGATCGACGAAGACGACCGGGCCGTTGGACGCGGCCACGAACTTGCCCGTGCCGATGAGGGTGAGGAAGCCCGGGATGATCGACTGCTTCAGGGACAGCCCCGGCTGGAAGGCCAGCAGATTGCCGGACCTTATGGTGAGGTTCCCGTCCTCCAGGTCGTAGGAGTTGACGTCGAAGGCCCGGTCGGCGAGCAGCATCTTGCCCTGGCCCTCGGCCACCACCCAGTCCGCGGCGTGCAGCGGCGAGTGGAAGCTGCCCGCGACCAGGCGGTCGAGGCGGCCGTGCCCTATGCCGTGGAAGTCGATCCGCCCGTAGTAGGCGATCATCTTGCCCTTCTGCAGGAACCACTGGCCGTTCAGGTCGACGCAGAAGGTGTAGGCGTTGACGTTGTCGTCCGCCGGCAAGGTGTGTGGGTCGTGGACCACGGGACCACTCACAGCTTCTCCTCCGAGGCTTGGACGAATACCGCGACCGGCAGCGTGCGCGGCTCGAATACGGCGGGCCCTTCCACCGGATGGGCACTCACAGCTTCTCCTCGGATGCCTGCACGAACACCGCGCCGTTTCCCGACAGTTCGAGCTGGAAGGCCTCGCCGGAGCCGCGGCCCACCATGTCGCGCCAGCCGAGCGCGGTGGACAGCTTGTTGCGTACGTCCCCGTGATGCGCCACGTACGCCTGCGGGTCGACGTGCACCGGCTGCTGCGGCGTGATCGGCAGCTCGATGACTCCGCCGTGAGCCATCACGGCGACCGCGCCGTGGCCCTTGAGGGTGGTCGTGAACAGCCCCTGGCCGGTGACCTGTCCGCGCACCATCCCCATCACGCCCCCCTGCGAGCCCATGAACATGGTGCCCTGCTGGAGAGTGCCGTCGAACGCGAGAAGGCGGTCGGCCTCCACGTAGAGCGTGTCGCCCGAGAGGTTGATCACCTGGATGTGGTGGCCGCCGTGGCCGAACATCACCGTGCCGCTGCCCTCCACGGTCATCAGCGGTGCGGCTTCGCCCGCGATCCGCCGGCCGAGCATCGAGGTCAGACCGCCCTGTCCGCCCTGGATGTTGGGCGTGAAGGTCACCTCGCCCTTGTACGCGAGCATCGCGCCGCGCTGGCTGAACATCTGCCGGCCGGGCTCGATCTGCGCCTCGACCATCCTGGAGTTGATCTCCCGGAAAGGCATCACGCCTCACCGCCGATGGTGTTGCGCTCGCTCGGCTGTACGTACACCAGGCCCTCGCCCTCGAAGCGAATCTGGAAGGCCTCGCCCGAGCCCTCCCCTATGAACGTCCGGAAGTTGACTCCGGACTGGAAGTGCTGGCGCAGATTGCCGGTGTGCGCGATGTACGCACCCGGGTCCACCTGGAGCGGGTACTGCGCGGTCACGCGGAGCACGACGGCCGGCCCGTCCGAGACGATCGCCGCCTGGCCCGTGCCCTCGACGGTCGTGGTGAACAGGCCGTTGCCCTGCGAGGTGCCGCGCAGGCCGGTGAAACTCGTCCCCGTGCGCAGCCCGCCGTCGGTGCACAGCAGGTTGCTGGCCTCGACGTACAGCGTCTCGCCGTGCAGTGCCACCAGGTTGATCTCGCTCGCGCGGTCCGCGAAGTAGCAGGTGCCCTTGCCCTTCACCTCCATGACGGTCATCTGCTCGCCGGTGATCCTGCGGGTCACCATGCCGCGCAGCCCCTCGCCGCCGCCGGACAACTTCTTGAACGCCATCTGGCCTTCGTAGGCGACCATCGAGCCGTTCTTGGCCTTCACGGTGTCGCCGGTCATGTCAACGGCCAGCACTTTGCTGCCGTGGAGTCGAAACTGAGCCACGCCGCTGACCGTACCGGGGGAGGGGCGCCTGCCGGGAGGCTGCCGCCGTGTATTGGCTCGTGTATGGGCAACTGAGCCACGCCGCTGACCGTACCGGGGGACGGGGTCCGACCGGGGATACGCGGGGAACCGGGAATACCCGGGGAAGGAGTCCGGCCCGAAGGCTGTCACAATGGAGTCGCTTGTGCGTCCATTCACAAACTCGAAGAGGATTCTCCCCGTGGACATCAAGACGGCCTCCGCCATCCGCCGACTGCGCCTGGTCTCCGCCCCCGAAGCGGTGTCCTTCCTGCTGCTGCTCGTGTGCTCGGTCCTCAAGCGCACCACCGAGTTCAACGCGGTCCCGGTCATGGGCGCCGTCCACGGCGTCCTCTTCATCCTCTATGTCCTCTTTTGGGTGGACGCCTGGAACCGCACCAAGTGGTCCGTGAAGACCGCGGCGCTCTACTTCGTGCTGTCGATTCTGCCGACCGGCGGGTTCTTCGCCGAGCGGAAGCTGAAGCGCGAGGCCGAGGACGGCGTCATCGCCGCCCGCGCCCGTAAGGAAGCGGCGGCCGAGGCGTGATCGTCGCCTTCTCGGTCACCCCGCTGGGCGTCGGAGAGGACGTGGGGGAGTACGTCGCCGACGCCGTGCGCGTGGTCCGCGAGTCCGGGCTGCCGAACCGTACGGACGCGATGTTCACCTCGGTCGAGGGCGAGTGGGACGAGGTCATGGACGTCGTGAAGCGCGCCGTCGCCGCGGTCGAGGCCCGGGCGCCTCGCGTATCGCTCGTCCTCAAGGCCGACGTCAGGCCCGGCGTCACGGACGGCCTGACGTCGAAGGTCGAGACCGTGGAACGCCACCTCGCGGACTGACCGCGCCCGGGTGGTGCTGCAGGGCGATGCCCAGCGGCGTGCGCTCGTACAGCACTTGGTGGCCCAGGCGATGCGAGGTCAGCAGGCCCGCCCGGCGCAGGGCCGACAGGTGCGCCGATACGGAGGACGGGGCGAGGCCGAGGCGCCGGGCGAGCGCGGTCGTCGTCGCGGGCTCGGCGAGCGCGGCCAGGACGCTGGCGCGGCCCCGGCCGAGCAGCGCCGCCAGAGCCTCGTGCGGCCCGTCGTCGGGCTCGGCCCACAGGCCGCCGGTCCCGCGCGCCGGATAGACCACCGTAGGCGCCCCGGAAGTTCCACCGCCGGACGCGGGCGGTGGCTCGAATCCGCCCACCACGTCCGGCCGGACGAAGATGCTCGGCAGCAGTACGAGCCCGCTCCCGCCCGTGAGGCTGAGCTGTTCGCCGTTGCCGTTGCCGTTGTCCCTGCCGTTGCCGTTGCCGTTGCCGTCGCCGTCGCCGCCGCCGTCCGCGGAGCCGTCTCGGATGGTCAGTGTCCCGCCGGACCAGGAGAGCCGCGGGTGCAGCTCGCGGAAGAGCCGCTCGGGGCCACCGTCCGCGAGGTGCTGGGAGTGGAAGGCGATGTCCGCCTCCAGCAGGCCCCGCAGCCAGGGCCAGTCCGGGGCGATCAGCGCCTTCCAGGCCAGCTCCAGCAGGTCCGCCAGTTCGCGTACGGCCCGCCCGGGGTCGGCGAGCACGGCCCGGCCGCGCGGGCTGCCGGCCGCGCCCGGGGTCTCGGCGAGCGTCCGGGACAGGTCGTCGTACGCCCGCCCGGGGGCAGTGTTCCGTACGTACGCCAGCTCGTCGTCGATCGTGGTGACGGGGCCGCCGGGCGGCGGGCACAGGAAGTCCGGGGTACGGCCCCGCTCCGGCAGCAGCAGCCACAGCGGCCGCAGATCGAGCCCGGCCGCGGCGGTCCTGACGCGGCGCAGCCACGGCAGGTGGGAGCTGTGCCGCAGCGGGCCCCCGATCGTGCGCACCGCCTCCCGCACCTCCCAGAGGGGGGAGACGGCGAACCGGCAGTGCAGCGGATTCGCGCCCGCGAAGCGGATGTGGAACGGCACGCGACGGCCCTCCCTCCGGACCGGATGGTCGGCTCGGCCCGAAAACATTGCGTCGCCGCGCATCTACCCAGTGGATATGCCGGGCATGTCTCTCTTTACGCAGGCAGAAGGGCGGAATGTGAGGGGGCTGATTGGCCAGGAACGGTGTCTTTGCTGAACGGGACGGCGTCCGGGCCGGTGTCCGGGAGGTGCCCGGGTCGATGTCCGGGATGGCTTTCCGGCAATCCGGAGCGTGAGACGGGGCTGACCGCCATATGACCGGCCGCTAAGGTCGAAGGCGTGCCCAAGCCGCTCAGCCTGCCCTTCGATCCCATCGCCCGCGCCGATGAACTCTGGAAGCAGCGATGGGGTTCCGTGCCGTCGATGGCCGCGATCACCTCGATCATGCGCGCCCACCAGATCCTGCTCGCGAAGGTCGACGCGGTCGTCAAGCCGTACGGCCTGACCTTCGCGCGCTACGAGGCGCTGGTGCTGCTCACCTTCAGCAAGGCCGGTGAGCTGCCCATGTCCAAGATCGGCGAGCGGCTCATGGTCCATCCCACGTCCGTGACCAACACCGTGGACCGGCTGGTGAGGTCGGGTCTGGTCGACAAGCGGCCGAATCCCAACGACGGGCGCGGGACGCTGGCCTCCATCACCGACAAGGGCCGCAAGGTCGTGGAGGACGCGACGCGCGATCTGATGGCGATGGACTTCGGGCTCGGCGTGTACGACGCCGAGGAGTGCGCGGAGATCTTCGCGATGCTGCGGCCGCTGCGGATCGCGGCGGAGGACTTCGAGGAGCAGTAGCGGGGCTTCGAGGGGCGGCAGGCCTAGCAGGAGCGGCACGGCCTACGAGGAGCGCTAGGGCCCCGGGCCCGCGCGAAGATCGCCCGGAACCTGCGGTTACGCTCGTATGCCATGAAGAAGAGCGTGCTGACCCGTTACCGGGTGATGGCCTACGTCACCGCCGTGATGCTGCTGGTGCTGTGCACCTGCATGATCTTCAAGTACGGCTTCGACAAGGGCGCCGACATCACGTTCGTGGTCTCGCAGATCCACGGCGTGCTCTACATCGTCTACCTGGTCTTCGCCTTCGACCTGGGCTCCAAGGCGAAGTGGAGCTTCGGCAAGCTGCTCTGGGTGCTGCTCTCCGGCACGATTCCGACCGCTGCCTTCTTCGTTGAGCGCAAGGTCTCTGCGGAGGTCTCGCCGCTGGTCGGTGGGGTTGCGGCGGAGCCGGCTAAGGCGTAGCAGAAGCTGCTGGGCGCAAGGTCTCTGCGGAGGTCTCGCCGCTGGTCGGCGGGGTTACGGCGGGGCCGGTCAAGGCCTGACGGGAGCCGCCCGCGCGAGGCGCCGGGCGGCTCTCCTGTCGACAGTTACTAGGACGTCCTAGTAAATTCGAAGGTATGAACGCCGACGCCATCGAGGAGGGCCGCCGCCGCTGGCAGGCCCGGTACGACGCCTCCCGCACGCGGGACGCGGACTTCAGCACGCTCTCCGGAGACCCGGTCGAGCCCGTCTACGGCCCGCCGCCAGGCGGCTCCGTGCCGGGCTTCGAGCGGATCGGCTGGCCCGGCGAGTACCCCTTCACCCGCGGCCTCTACGCCACCGGCTACCGCGGCCGCAGCTGGACCATCCGCCAGTTCGCGGGCTTCGGCAACGCCGAGCAGACGAACGAGCGCTACAAGATGATCCTGGCCAACGGCGGTGGCGGGCTCAGCGTGGCCTTCGATATGCCCACCCTGATGGGCCGGGACTCCGATGACCCGCGCTCGCTCGGCGAGGTCGGCCACTGCGGCGTCGCCATCGACTCGGCCGCCGACATGGAGGTCCTGTTCAAGGACATCCCGCTCGGCGATGTGACCACCTCGATGACGATCAGCGGGCCAGCGGTCCCCGTCTTCTGCATGTACCTCGTCGCCGCCGAGCGGCAGGGCGCCGATCCGGCCGTCCTCAACGGCACGCTGCAGACCGACATCTTCAAGGAGTACATCGCGCAGAAGGAGTGGCTGTTCCAGCCCGAGCCCCATCTGCGCCTGATCGGCGACCTGATGGAGCACTGCACCCGCTCCATCCCCGCGTACAAGCCTCTCTCGGTCTCCGGCTACCACATCCGCGAGGCCGGCGCGACGGCCGCGCAGGAGCTCGCGTACACCCTCGCCGACGGCTTCGGCTACGTCGAGCTGGGCCTCTCCCGCGGGCTCGACGTCAACACCTTCGCGCCCGGCCTCTCGTTCTTCTTCGACGCCCACGTCGACTTCTTCGAGGAGATCGCCAAGTTCCGTGCGGCGCGCCGCATCTGGGCCCGCTGGATGCGTGATGTGTACGGCGCGACGTCCGAGAAGGCGCAGTGGCTGCGCTTCCACACCCAGACCGCCGGTGTCTCGCTGACCGCCCAGCAGCCGTACAACAACGTCGTACGGACCGCGGTCGAGGCCCTCGCGGCGGTGCTGGGCGGCACCAACTCCCTCCACACCAACGCCCTCGACGAGACCCTCGCGCTGCCGAGCGAACAGGCCGCCGAGATCGCCCTGCGCACCCAGCAGGTGCTGATGGAGGAGACCGGCGTCGGCAATGTGGCCGACCCGCTGGGCGGGTCCTGGTACGTCGAGGCGCTGACCGACCGCATGGAGGCCGACGCCGAGCTGATCTTCGACCAGATCAAGGAGCGGGGCCTGCGGGCGCATCCGGACGGGCAGCACCCGATCGGGCCGATGACCTCCGGCATCCTGCGCGGCATCGAGGACGGCTGGTTCACCGGCGAGATCGCCGAGTCCGCCTTCCGGTATCAGCAGGCGCTGGAGAAGGGCGACAAGAGGGTCGTCGGTGTCAACTGCCACACCGGCTCGGTCACCGGCGACCTGGAGATCCTGCGGGTCAGCCACGAGGTCGAGCGCGAGCAGGTGCGCATACTGGCCGATCGCAAGGCCGCCCGGGACGACGCCACGGTGCGCCGGGCTCTGGACGGGATGCTCGCCGCCGCCCGCAACGGCGGCAACATGATCGAGCCGATGCTGGACGCCGTACGGGCCGAGGCCACGCTCGGCGAGATCTGCGAAGCGCTGCGCGAGGAGTGGGGGGAGTACACGGAGCCGGCAGGTTTTTGAGGGCCGTGCGGGGACCGGTCCGTGACGCGCTGCGCGAGGAGTGGGGAGTGTGCACGGAGCCGGCAGGTTTCCAGCCCGGCGAAGTGGGCCGTTTCCGCGGCCGCGGCTTCAGCCCGGAGGAGCCGCCTGACTGATGGCCCCCAGTCCGCCCAGCAGCACCGCCGTGAACTCCGCCGCCCACCGCGCGTCCACCGGCTCGCCGCTCACCAGCGCGCGGTGCACCACCGCGCCCGCTATCACGTCGAAGATCAGGTCCACGGAGCGGGCCGCCGCCGCCTCGCCCTCCGCACCGGGGGCGTCCGGCGGCAGCTCACCGCGCGCCTGGGCGCGGTGCCGGCCCATCACGACCAGCCGCTTCTGGCGGTCGACGATCGCCGCACGGATCCGCCCGCGCAGGGCCTCGTCCCGCGTGGATTCGGCGACGACCGCCATCAGCGCCGTCTTGGTCTCCGGCCGCTCCAGCAGCGCCGCGAACTGCTGCACCACGCCCTCGACGTCGGCCTGCAGCCCGCCCAGGTCGGGCAGTTCCAGCTCGTCGAAGAGAACCGCGACCGCGTCCACGACGAGCTCGTTCTTGTTCGCCCAGCGGCGGTAGAGCGTGGTCTTGGCGACCCCGGCGCGCGCCGCGACGTCGCCCATGGACAGCTTCCCCCAGCCGAGCTCGACAAGCGCCGCCCGAGTCGCGTCGAGGATCGCCCGGTCGGCTTCGGCGCTGCGGGGGCGGCCGGTTCGGGTGGAGCTGCCGGTTCGGGTGGAGCTGCCGGTTCCGGTGGAGCTGCCCGTTCGGTCGGCCCGGTCGGCTTCGGCGCTGCGCGAGCGGCCGGTAGGCGCGGAGCTGCCCGTACGGCTGGTGGTGGTGCACATGCGGGCGACCCTACCCCCGGGTAAGGCGAGGGGGGGTTGCCCAGTCGGGGGTGCGAGGAGATACGCTACGGCTCGTAGCGAAAGGGCGTTCAGCCCTCGCGACGACCACTGGCGCACGGGTGGGGACCCAGCGCCGATCAAAGCGCGGCGGACCACGACGACCACGGGGCGGAACAAGCGCTTTTCCGATCTCTGCGCGGAAGGGGGAGGATGTACTCATGCAGCCACGGAACATGTCCATGAGCGGAGTCGTCGACCTCGCCGCGGTGAAGGCCGCCGGGGAAGCCAAGCAGAAGGCGGAGCAGGCGCGGGCCGAAGCGGCCCGGGGTGGCGGTCAGGGAGCCGCTCCCGGTCGTCTGGTCTATGACGTCGACGAGGCGGGATTCGAGCGGGACGTCCTCCAGCGGTCCGCCGAGGTGCCCGTCGTCATCGACTTCTGGGCCGAGTGGTGCGAGCCGTGCAAACAGCTGAGCCCGCTGCTGGAACGCCTCGCGGCCGACTACGCAGGCCGGTTTGTGCTCGCCAAGATCGATGTCGACAGTAACCAGATGCTCTTCCAGCAGTTCGGCGTGCAGGGCATTCCCGCGGTCTTCGCGGTGATCGCGGGCCAGGCGCTGCCGCTGTTCCAGGGCGCCGCCCCGGAGGCGCAGATCCGGCAGGTGCTCGACCAGTTGATCCAGGCGGCCGAGCAGCGCTTCGGGATCGTCGGCGCACCGGTCGAACCGGGTGAGCCGGACGAAACGGCCACCGATGAGGCGCAGGCGCAGGCCGGTCCGGCAGAGCCCGCGGGCCCGTACGACACCGCGCTGGCCGCCGCCCACCAGGCGCTCGACTCGGGCGACCTCGGCGGCGCGATCCAGGCGTACCAGAACGTGCTGGCCGACGACCCGGCCAATCCCGAGGCGAAGCTGGGCCTGGCCCAGGCCGAACTCCTCCGCCGGGTCCAGGAGCTGGACCCGCAGGCGGTGCGCAAGGCCGCGGCCGACAACCCGGGCGACGTCGCCGGCCAGCTCGACGCCGCCGACCTCGACCTGGTGGGCGGGCACGTCGAGGACGCCTTTGGGCGCCTCGTCGAAACCGTCAAGCGCACGGCGGGAGAGGACCGGGACCGGGCGCGGGTCCGGCTCCTGGAGCTGTTCGAGGTGATCGGCGGTGACGACCCGCGCGTAGCCGCTGCACGAAGCGCGCTCGCGCGCGTGCTCTTCTGACCGAGTTGACCTGGCCTGAAGGGGGTGCCCCGCGGGTAGCCGTCTGCCGCACGAAGTGCGCTCGCGCGCGTGCTGTTAGCCCGGCGCAGGAGTAGCCCCCGGCCCGCCGGGAAAAAATCTCCCCGGCGACCGACGGATGGGGCGCCCGTCCGCGTAGAGCAGGTGACGGCCGCTATGCCGCCACCGTGCCCCGGCCCGGGGAAGGCTGACTTACTGTCGCCCCCGGCGGCTCAGTGATCACAGCGGCCGCGCTTTACCAAAACTTGGTAATCGCGGCCGCTGTTACTTGCAGTAAGAGAAGCGCGGAGTCTTGTCCGCGTATGTGCCAATTACTCCTCCGTAATCGGACGTTGAGGCGGCGACCCTCCGTGGCCGTCCGAGATGCATCGGCCATAGATCGGTTATCGGTCCGTTACTAGCGAGTAACGCGGCCCTTGTGCACGACCGGGTTGATGCAGCACGATCGGCCACGCTCGGTCCATCCCCCGCAGTCCGGCAACCAGTCGCCCTGTGGGGTTCCTGGGTCCCCACCGAGCAGTCCGGCGGCAGTGGCGCCGGACTTTGGACAGGGGGGTCTCTGCCGTCACCCGGCAGGGCCTGTCCAGAGAGGTTGCGCGAGAGCGTGGCCAGTGGTTGTCGCTCGGGGGTGATCGCCGGTGTGTCGGGTGTGGTTTTCGCGTCTCCCGAGTACCACGGCGCTCTCCTTCCCGAGGACGTAGCACTTCTCCCATCCCAGGCCGGGTCGTCCCACCGACCCCGCCGGAGATGTACGTCCGAGAAGGAGGAAAGTCATGGAGTCCCTGGCACGTGGCGGGACCAGATGGAAGCGGTTCGCCGTTGTGATGGTGCCCAGCGTCGCGGCTACGGCCGCGATCGGTGTGGCTCTTTCGCAGGGTGCGCTCGCCGCGTCGTTCAGCGTGTCCGGCCAGCAGTTCAAGGTCTCGGCTGAGCGGCTCGAGGGTAAGGGCTTCGTCCAGTACGGGGCCTACGACACCCAGGTCGGCGGGAAGAACGTGCCCGTTGCGGTCTCCGCGTTCAAGAGCGCGAAGATCAACAAGATGTGCCAGTCCGTCGTCACGCCGGACATCCCGCTCATCGGCACGGTCACGCTGCAGCTCAACGCCGGTGCCGACGCTCCGGTCGAGGCCGAGAACCTGTACATCGACGTGGCGCAGCTTGATGCCAACGCCACGTTCAAGAACATCAACATCGGTATCGCCGCCGGTGCCAGCACCAAGGGCCCCGGCATCAAGAAGGGCGATCACGCGAGCCCTGCCGGCTTCGCTCAGGAGGCCGACAGCGCCACCCTGACCGACGTCAAGCAGACCGCGTGGGCCACCAGCGCCGGAACCTTCAAGCTGAGCGGGCTCAGCATGAGGCTCCACAAGGGCGTCAAGGAGTGCTACTAGCACTCGCCGGGCGGGTGGGGAGCCCAGGTTTCCCGCCCGCCCACCCCCTGATCTGTTGTAACAACGCCGTCCCCCAGGAGCTGTTTTCCATGAGCGCCGAGTCACCAGGGCTGCGTGACCAGAATCGAAACTGGCGGCCTCGCTTCCGTGCATGGCGCGGCAGCCGGCCGTTCTGGGCGGGCCTGCTGACGATTCTGGGCGGAGTGCCGATCGCCTATCTGCCGTACGCCAACCTCAAGGTGGGCCAGCTCACCATCCGTATGGCCACCACCGCGGGTGCGGGCTCGCTGATCATCGGCGTGCTGCTGGTGACCCTCGGCCTGACCATGTGGTTCCACCACATCGTCCGGGTGTTCGCGGGTGTTGCCACCATCCTGCTGGCACTGGTGTCCATTCCGGTGTCCAACCTTGGCGGCTTCCTGGTCGGATTCCTGCTGTCGCTGATCGGCGGTGCGCTGTCCATCGCGTGGGCGCCGGGCGACGACGGCGGCAGGCCCGCCGGGCGGCCCGGCGACGAGCCGGACTCCGCACCCGCCGACGACAGGGCGGATTACGAAGCCGGAAGGGTCGTCGAAGTGAATGGCGGGAGGAGGCATCGTGCAGGGTGATGAAGCCCGGCCGGTCGCGGCCGGAAGCGGTGACTCCCTCCCGAGTTCGCGTGTGAGAACGGGGCCGCGTCATGCGGCGCCCAGGAAGTCACTGCTGACCAAGTTGCAGATTCCGGCCGGCAAGGCGATAGCCCTGGCCGCGATGCCGACCGCGGTCTTCGTCGGCATGGGTCTCACCCCCAAGCTCGCCCAGGCCGACGAGGTTCCCGGCAACCCGTTCGCGCCCGGGCCCTGCGTGACCCGGTCCGACGAGCCGAAGGAGACGGAGGACAAGAAGTCCCCGTCCCCGTCGGAGTCGCCGAAGGAGAGCGTGTCGGCCAAGCCGGTCGACGAGGCCGAGGACACGGCCGATGACCTCACCGACGGTGCCAAGGAGGAGGCGGACAAGGCCGAGCCGAAGCCCTCCGAGACCCCGTCGGCCGGGGAGTCTCCGTCGGCCGGGGAGACACCGACGCCCGAGCCCACCCCGACGGAGTCCACGAACCCGCTGGACCCGCTGGGCATCGGCGAGAAGCTGGGAGACCTCCTCACCGGTGACTCCGACGAGGAGCCCACGCCGACCGCGAGCAGCAGCTCCACGCCGTCCGAGGAGCCGAGTTCGGAGGCGCCGGAGCCCAAGCCGTCCGCCACCACGGCCCAGCCGGCCGAGGAGGTCCAGAAGACGACCGAGGACGTTCAGAAGACGACCGAGGACGCCCAGGACACGACCAAGGACGCCATCAAGGACGCGGCGGACAAGGTCGGTGCGACGGTCGAGGAGGTCGGCGACAAGGCCAAGGACACGGCGAAAGACCTCACCGACGGTGTCAAGGACGAGGCGGACGGCGCGACTTCGGGCAAGGACGGCAAGGAGCCGTTCCCGTGTCCGACCAAGGACCCGAAGGCGCTGGCCGCGGCCGACCTGGAGCCGGGCGTCCCGCTGCTCCCGGACGACGCGTGGCGGCTGGAGACCTCCAAGCTCACCCTGCGCGGCCTGGACTACCACGGCATCGTCGAGGTCAAGACCTACAGCGGCAAGGTCAAGAAGGTCCTGAAGTTCACCGCGAAGGAAACGGACATCAAGGACCTGCATCAGCTCGTGGTCGGGCCGCAGGGCACCACCGCCCATGTGGAGGCAGCCCCCGGCTCCACGTCCACGATCCGCGACGGTGAGGTCACCATGTACACCGAAGAGCTGAAGGGGAACCTGTTCGGGCTGATCCCCGTCACCTTCAGCCCGGAGACCCCGCCCCCGCTCAACGTGCCCTTCGCCGTCTTCACTGACGTCAAGGTGCGCCAGGCGGGCCAGTTCGGCGGCACGCTCACCGTCCCGGGCCTGCACAGCTACAGCACGAAGTAACCCACGAAGTAACCAGAGCACGCCAAAAGGCGGTGGGCGGTCCCATGAGGGGCCGCCCACCGCCTTTTCGCGTTTTGCCGCGGGGCTTTTGTCACGGGGCTGGGTGCCGCAGGGCTGGTGCCACCAGGCCGTTCGGCCGGGATCAGCCGCCCAGGTGGTGCACCCGCACCATGTTGGTCGTGCCCGGGACACCGGGCGGCGAGCCCGCCGTGATGATCATGGTGTCACCCTCGGCGTAGCGGCCCAGCTTCAGCAGCTCGGCGTCGACCAGGTCGACCATCGCGTCCGTGTTCTCCACGTACGGTGCCACGTACGACTCCACACCCCAGCTCAGCGTCAGCTGGTTGCGGGTCGACGCGTCCGTGGTGAAGGCCAGGATCGGCTGCTGCGCCCGGTAGCGGCACAGCCGGCGCGCGGTGTCACCGGACTTGGTGAAGGCCACCAGCGACTTGGCGCCCAGGAAGTCCGCGATCTCGCACGCCGCCCGGGCCACGGAACCGCCCTGCGTACGCGGCTTCTTGCCCGGCACCAGCGGCTGCAGCCCGCGGGACAGCAGCTCCTCCTCGGCCGCCTCCACGATCCGGGACATCGTCTTGACCGTCTCGATCGGGTACTTGCCGACCGAGGACTCTGCGGACAGCATCACCGCGTCCGTGCCGTCCAGGATCGCGTTCGCCACGTCGGACGCCTCGGCGCGGGTCGGCCGCGACGAGTTGATCATCGACTCCATCATCTGGGTCGCCACGATCACCGGCTTGGCGTTCCTGCGGCACATCTCGATGAGCCGCTTCTGGACCATCGGGACCTTCTCGAGCGGGTACTCCACGGCGAGGTCGCCGCGCGCGACCATGACACCGTCGAAGGCCAGCACGACCTCCTCCATGTTCGCCACCGCCTGCGGCTTCTCGACCTTGGCGATGACCGGAACCCGGCGGCCCGCGTCGTCCATGATCCGGTGCACGTCACGCACATCGCCGGCGTCCCGTACGAAGGACAGCGCCACCATGTCGCAGCCCAGCGCGAGGGCGAAGCGCAGGTCCTCGATGTCCTTCTCCGACAGCGCGGGAACGTTCACCGCGACGCCGGGCAGGTTGATGCCCTTGTGGTCGGAGACCACGCCGCCCTCGATGACGATCGTGCGCACCCGCGGGCCCTCGACCTCCACGACCTGGAGCGCGACCGCGCCGTCGTTGATGAGGATCGTCTCGCCCTTGGAGACGTCCCCGGGCAGGCCCTTGTACGTGGTGCCACAGATGCTCTTGTCGCCCGGCACGTCCTCGGTGGTGATGACGAACTCGTCACCGCGCACCAGCTCGACCGGGCCCTCCGCGAAGGTCTCGAGCCGGATCTTCGGGCCCTGCAGATCGACGAGCACGCCGACCGCCCGGCCCGTCTCCTCCGATGCCTTGCGGACGCGGTGATAGCGCTCCTCGTGCTCCGCGTGGGTCCCGTGGCTCATGTTGAAACGGGCCACGTTCATGCCGGCCTCGATCAGCGACTTCAGCTGGTCGTAGGAGTCGACGGCGGGGCCCAGGGTGCAGACGATTTTGGAACGGCGCATGAGGGCGATCCTATCGGTTTGTTTCGGAGCGGAATATTGGCGCTGTGCGAAGAACCGAGATCTAGGCCCTGACCAGGGCGTATGCCTCCGTGGCGATCTCCAGTTCCTGGGACCGAGGGGTCTAGGCGCAGACCAGGGTGTATGCCTCCGTGGCGATCTCCAGTTCCTCGTCGGTGGGAACCACGGCCACCGCCACCCGGCTGCCTTCCGCCGAGATCAGCCGCGCCGAGGATCCTCGTACGGCGTTGCGCACCGCGTCCACCTCGATGCCCAGGCCCTCCATCCCGCGCATGGCCGCCTCGCGTACGGCCGCGGAATTCTCGCCCACGCCCGCGGTGAACGCGATGGCGTCCACTCGCCCGAGTACCGCGGTGTACGCGCCTACATACTTGCGAAGCCGGTGGACGTAGACGTCGAAGGCGAGCCGGGCCCGCTCGTCGCCCTCGCTCATCCGGCGGCCGATCTCCCGCATGTCGTTGTCGCCGCACAGGCCGAGCAGACCGCTGCGCTTGTTCAGCAGCGTGTCGATGTCGTCCGTGGACATCCCGCCGACCCGGGAGAGGTGGAAGATCACCGCCGGGTCGATGTCGCCCGAGCGGGTGCCCATGACCAGGCCTTCCAGCGGGGTCAGGCCCATCGAGGTGTCCACGCACACCCCGCCCCCTACGGCGGAGGCGCTGGCGCCGTTGCCCAGGTGCAGCACGATCGTGTTGACCTCGGAGAGGTCCCTGCCCAGCAGCTTCGCGGTCGCCCGCGAAACGTACGCGTGCGAGGTGCCGTGGAAGCCGTAGCGGCGCACGCCGTGCTCGTCGGCGGTGGCGGTGTCGATCGCGTAGCGGGCCGCGGCCTCCGGGATGGTGGAGTGGAAGGCGGTGTCGAAGACGGCGACCTGCGGGAGGTCGGGGCGCAGCTCGCGGGCCACCTTGATGCCGGTGATGTTCGCCGGGTTGTGCAGCGGCGCGAGCGGGACCAGCCGCTCGATCGCCTCGACCACCTCGTCGGTGATCAGGGTCGGCTCGGTGAAGCGCGTGCCGCCGTGCACCACCCGGTGGCCGACGGCCGCGAGCTCCGGGGAGTCGAGGCCGAGCCCCTGGGCGGCCAGCTCGTCGGCGACCCGCTTGATCGCGGCCGAGTGATCCGGCACCTCGGGACCCTCACCGATCCGCTCCACGATCCCCGAGGCCAGCCGGGTACCGGCAGCCTCCGCCATGTCGAGCAGCTGGTATTTGACGGACGAGGAGCCGGAGTTGAGGACGAGGACGTGAGTGGCCCTGCCGTCTGTGTGGGCGGTCACGAGGTGGGTGCTTTCTGTGTGGGGGCGCCGGAGTTGAGGACGAGGACGTGAGTGGCCCCGCCGCCCGGGTGAGCAGTCACGAGGTGGGTGCTTTCCTGTTCTGCGCCTGGATGGCGGTGATGGCGACGGTGTTCACGATGTCCTGGACGAGCGCGCCGCGCGAGAGGTCATTGACCGGCTTGCGCAGCCCCTGCAGAACCGGGCCGACCGCGACGGCGCCCGCGGAGCGCTGCACGGCCTTGTACGTGTTGTTGCCCGTGTTGAGGTCCGGGAAGACCAGCACGGTGGCCTGGCCCGCGACCTTCGAGTCCGGCAGCTTGGTCGCGGCCACCCCGGTGTCGACCGCCGCGTCGTACTGGATCGGGCCCTCGACAGCCAGGTCCGGGCGGCGCTCGCGGACGATCTCGGTGGCCTTGCGCACCTTGTCGACGTCCGCGCCTGAACCGGAGGTGCCGGTGGAGTACGACAGCATCGCGATCCGCGGCTCGACGCCGAACTGGGCGGCGGTGGCCGCCGACTGGATGGCGATGTCGGCCAGCTGCTCGGCGTTCGGGTCCGGGTTGACCGCGCAGTCTCCGTAGACCAGCACCCGGTCGGCCAGGCACATGAAGAAGGCGGACGAGACGATCTGGGCGCCGGGCGCTGTCTTGATCACCTCGAAGGCCGGGCGGATGGTGGCGGCGGTGGAGTGCACCGCGCCCGAGACCATGCCGTCGGCCAGGCCCTCCTCGACCATCAGCGTGCCGAAGTACGAGACGTCGGCCACCACGTCGTACGCCAGCTCGTAGCCGATGCCCTTGTGGGCGCGGGCCTGCGCGTAGATCTCGGCAAAGCGCTCCCGCAGCGGGGAGGTCTCCGGGTCGATGAGGTGGGCGTCGGCGAGGTCGATGCCCAGCTCGGCGGCGCGCTTGCGGATCAGGTCCTCGTCGCCCAGCAGCGTCAGATCGCACACGTCGCGGCGCAGCAGCACATCGGCGGCGCGCAGCACCCGCTCCTCGGTGCCCTCCGGGAGCACGACCCGGCGGCGCTTCGACCGGGACCGCTCGATCAGCTCGTGCTCGAACATCATCGGTGTGACCCGGCTGGAGCGGGCCAGGGAGATGCGGTTCGTCAGCGCGGCCGTGTCCACATGGCGTTCGAAGAGGCCGAGCGCGGTCTCCGCCTTGCGCGGCGAGGTGGCGTTGAGCTTGCCCTCCAGCCGGGCCAGCTCGCCCGCGGTCGGGAAGCTCTGGCCCGGCACCGAGACGACCGGAGTGCCGGGCGCGAGCCGGGACGCGAGCGCCATGATGTCCGGACCGGGCCGCTGGTCGAGGGTGAGCAGCACGCCCGCGATGGGCGGGGCGCCGGCGCTGTGGGCGGCGAGCGCACCGACGATCAGGTCCGCGCGGTCGCCAGGGGTGATCACCATGCAGCCCTCGGTCAGCGCCCCCAGAAAGGTCGGCAGCATCGCGCCGCCGAAGACGAAGTCCCGGGCGTCGCGGGCCAGTCCGGCCGCGTCGCCGAGCAGCACCTCGGCGTCCAGCGCGTGCACGATCTGCTGGACCGTCGGCGCGGAGAGCGAGGCGTCCTCGGGGAGGGCGTAGCAGGGGACCGGCAGTTTGGCCGCCAGCCGCTCGGCGATGGCGTCGCGGTCCTCCCGCGCGACCCGGTTGACGACCATGGCGGTGATGTCGCAGCCCAGCGAGTCGTAGGCGGCGTACGCGTTGTGGACCTCGGCGCGTACGGATGCGGCGTCCTGGTTCTGGCCGCCGACCACCGGGATCACGGAGGCGCCGAACTCGTTCGCCAGGCGCGCGTTGAGGTTGATCTCTGCCGGGAGGTTGGTGCCCGCGAAGTCCGTGCCCAGGACGAGGACGAACTCGTAGTCCTTGGCCACCTGGTGGAACTGACTGACGAGTTGGGAGACCAGCTCGTCGTTGCCCTGCTCGGCCTGGAGCGCGGCGGCCGTGTGGTAGTCCATGCCGTAGACGCTCTCGGCGGTCTGGCTGAGGCGGTAGCGGGCCCGCAGCAGGTCGTAGAGCCGGTCGGGACCGTCGTGCACGAGGGGGCGGAAGACGCCCACCCGGTCCACATGGCGGGTCAGGAGCTCCATGACTCCCAGCTCGACGACCTGACGGCCGTCACCCCGATCGATCCCGGTCACGTACACGCTGCGCGTCACGCGTGCTCTCCGATCTTCGAACTCATCGAACTCTTCGAACGCCGAGTCGGCTCACATGCAGCCGACAGAGTGGGCTTACCCTCTTGACAATACCCGCTGGGTGGGTTACGAGCCCGGCTGGCCGGCCGCCCGGCCAGGAGCTGGAGCAGGAGAGGCCGGGCCCTCCGGCCCGTCCGGGGGGCAGTGGCCGCGAGCGCGGGCAGTCCGCGGACCATGAAACAATCGGACTGGCCGAGCCTGGCTTATGTGTACGCGTACGGGTGCGACTGTCGCGTCCGGTCGACGTCTGCGACCGTCGAGTCCGGCCCGCGTGGACGGCCACGAGCATCGAGTCCGGCCCGCGTGGACGACCATCAAGACGACCATCCAGCACCGAGCAGGAGACGCAAGCCGATGCGCATCGGAGTTCTCACCGCAGGCGGCGACTGCCCCGGCCTGAACGCCGTGATCCGGTCGGTCGTGCACCGTGCCCTGGCCGCCCACGGCGACGAGGTCATCGGGTTCGAGGACGGATTCAAGGGCCTGCTCGACCGCCGGTACCGCAAGCTCGACCTCGAGGCCGTCAGCGGCATCCTCGTCCGCGGCGGCACCATCCTCGGCTCCGCCCGGCTCGAGCGCGGCCGGCTCAGCGAGGCCACCGAGAACGCCGAGGAGCTGTGCCACGAGCTCGGCCTCGACGCGCTCATCCCGATCGGCGGCGAGGGCACCCTGACCGCCGCCCGGATGCTCTCGGACGCCGGCATGCCGGTGGTCGGCGTGCCCAAGACGATCGACAACGACATCTCCTCCACGGACCGCACCTTCGGCTTCGACACCGCCGTCACCGTTGCCACCGAGGCCATCGACCGGCTGAAGACCACCGCGGAGTCCCACCAGCGCGTCATGGTCGTCGAGGTCATGGGGCGCCACGCGGGCTGGATCGCGCTGGAGTCCGGAATGGCGGGCGGTGCGCACGGAATCTGCCTGCCGGAGCGGAAGTTCGAGGTGGACGACCTCTGCAAGATGGTGGAGGAGCGGTTCGCGCGCGGCAAGAAGTTCGCGGTGGTCTGTGTCGCCGAGGGAGCGCATCCGGCCGAGGGCTCGATGCCGTACGAGAGGGGCGCGATCGACCAGTACGGCCACGAGCGCTTCGCCGGGATCGGCAACCGGCTGGCCGCGGAGCTGGAGCGCAGGCTCGGCAAGGAGGCCCGGCCGGTCATCCTGGGCCACGTCCAGCGCGGTGGCACCCCGACCGCGTACGACCGCGTGCTGGCCACCCGCTTCGGCTGGCACGCCGTCGAGGCCGCGCACCGCGGCGACTTCGGCAAGATGACGGCGCTGCGCGGCTCGGACATCCACATGGTGCCGCTGGCGGAGGCCGTCACGGAGCTGAAAACGGTCCCGGAGTACCGCATGGACGAGGCTGAGTCGGTCTTCTGACCGGGGAGCGGGGGTGCCTGGGGGGTGCCCGGGGAGCCGCGTAGCCGGGTGTGGGTGCCCGGGGAGCCGCGTAGCCGGGGAGTCGAGGTGCGGGGGTGTCCCGGAGCCGGGGTGCTGGGAGCCGGGATGCCGAGGTGCCGGTGAGCCAGGGAGCGGGGGTGCCGGTGTGCCGGGGTGTCCCGGAGCCGGGGAGTCGAGGTGCCGGGGAGTCGAGGTGCCGGGACCTAACCCCTCTCGGAACCCGGCGGGTAGAGCAGTCCCCAGAACAGCTCCAGTACGTCGTCGAGGAAGGCCCGCCCCGCGTCGCCGGACTCCGTGGAGCTCGTGCCCACGCCCCAGTTGAGCGTGCCGACCATCCGCGACTGGTACTCGGAGTGCAGCTGCTGCAGTACGCCCTCCAGCTCGTGCCGGGGGAGGGGCAGCAGCTTGGCGACCGGTTTGACGTACGCCTGCCAGCGCGTGGTGATCGCATTGCGCAGCAGGTCGGCCAGCGCGTCCGAGTGGCCCGTGACCTCGATGAACGCGGGCAGCGGCAGCGCGAGCACCTCGCCGAGCGCGGCCGCCTGCCGGTCGTTCCCGGTCCAGTGCCCCGTCTGCTCGATCCGCTCGTACGCCGCCGGCTCCATGCCGATCCGCAGCGCCAGGTCCGCGACGGCCAGGCCGTGCGCGATCCGGTGCTCCCGCAGCGTGCTCGGCGCGCCCAGCAGATCGCCGGGTGAGCACCACAGGGCCCCGGCCAGCGCCGTCATCTCCGCCTCGGTCGGCGACTCCTCGCCGAGCTCCCACGCGGCCACGGTCGCCGGGCTGACCTGAAGCCCGTACGTGGCCCAAATGCCGTACGCGATCTGCGCGTGCGCCATTCCGAGCCCTTCCCGGAGCCGGCGCGCCGCGGTCGCGTCGAACGGCGGCTTACGGGAGTCGGGTGGCTGGATATGGCGCACGCGCAGAACGCTAGGGGGTACTCGCGAGTACCCCCACGGTGCGTTCCCCCAAGCTCACAACTCGTAGAAACCCACCAGGGTGTCAGCCCTGCGAGGGTGCGCCGGCCTTGAGGGGAGCGCTCGCCTTGGGGGGAGCGCCGGGGTTATCGGATCTCGGGCCGGTCGAGGACCCGCAGCCAGGTGCCGTCCGGCCTGCGGCGGGCGACCTGGACCCTGCCGCCGGTGTTGTCGGCGGGGACGGTCGAGGTGAGGGCGAGGTCGCCGTTCCGCACGGTGGGCAGCGCCTCCTCCAGCTGGAACCGGGGCCGGTCCGCGAGCATCTTCTCGAAGACCGTTCGGATCGCCTCGCGCCCGACGGTCTCGGAGCCGGGAGGAAAGGCCAGCACGGCGTCGGGCTCGTAGAGCTCTGCGAGCCCCTCGGCGTCGCCTGCGTTCCCCAGCTCCACGAACAGCCGCGCCAAGTCCTCGGGCCGGGTGGCTCGTTCGCGTACGTCGGTCATCGTCGCTGTCTCCTTCGTCGAGGGGTGCGGTTGTCGTCTGCCATCCATCGTGGGTGCTGTGGGCGGCAGAAGTCCAAGATCTGGATCTACTGGGAACCAGAAGCCATGGTTATAGACTTGGGGGCGTGGAACTGCGCCAGCTCGAGTACTTCGTGGCCGTGACCGAGGAGGCGGGCTTCACCAGGGCGGCCGCCCGGCTGCACGTCGCCCAGCCCGGCGTCAGCGCCCAGATCAGACAGCTGGAACGGGAGCTGGGCCAGCCCCTCCTGGACCGCTCGGGCCGTACGGTCCGCCTCACCGCCGTGGGCGAGGCCGTGCTGCCTTACGCCCGTGCCGCGCTCGCCGCGGTCGACGGTGCGCGGCTCGCGGTCGAGGAGCTCACGGGGCTGATGCGCGGGCGGGTCGCCGTCGGCATGGTGGCCTCCCGCTCGGAATCCGGCCTGCCCGGTCTGCTGGCCGACTTCCAGCAGGCCCACCCGGCCGTGGAGATCACCCTCTCCGAGGACCGGTCCGACGTCCTGCTCGTGGCTCTGCAGGCCGGGCGGCTCGACGTCGCCGTCGTCGGTCTGGCGACCGCGCCGCCGCCGGGGATCGCCACGCAGGTCATCGTGGACGAGCCGCTGGTCGCCGCGGTCGGCCACGGCGACGCGCTGGAAGCGAAGACGACGATCGCGCTCGGCGGCCTCAGGGAGCGCGGGCTCATCAGCCTGCCGCGCGGGACCGGCCTGCGGACCGCCTTCGACAATGCCTGCGCGGCGGCGGGTTTCCGGCCTCGTATCGCCTTCGAGGCCAGCGACCCGCACGTGCTCGTGGAGCTGGCGGGGCGCGGCCTCGGCGTGGCCGTCCTGCCCGCGTCCCTCGCCGGGGCCCACCGGGACCAACTGCACGCGGTCGCCCTCACCCGGCCTGCGGTGCGGTCGAGTCTCGCCCTCGCGTGGCGGGCGGAAGGGCCGGTCAGCCCGGCGGCGCGAGCGCTCATCCGCCACGCGAGGGCGAAACTGCCGGACGTGTCCGAAGGGAGGTGAAAACGAAGGGAGGCGGATCTAAAGGGAGGCGGATCTAAAGGGAGGCGGATCTGAAGGGAGGTGGATCTGAATTTCGGTGTCCAGGGCGAAATACGGGTGGTGCCTGTTGGGCCAGGGAATGAGCAACTGCCCGTCGGAGGCCTTTTCTTCCCGTTTCTTTCCCGCTGCTCGGGAGATCGTTGCGGCAATTGCATGACCGGTTGATATTGACTCCCCGGCCAGGCGGCGATAGCCGCGACACGCGTGGACAGCGTGGCGAGGGTGACCGATCCTGGAAGGGAAGAGGTGCGCTATGGACTGGTGGACTTGGCTCGTCATCGTGGCGGCGATCGTGATCGTGCTGACTCTGTCGACGCTGGTCGTTCAGGCGCGGCGCCGCAGCGGCGGTGTGATCGCGGTGAAGCGACGCGGGCGCTCGGGTGGCCGGATGCGTCGCCTGCGATGACGGGTGGGTGGCTGAGATGAAGGGTGTGAAGCGACGCGGGCGCTCAGGTGGCCGGATGGGTGGCTTGAAATGACTGGTCTGATGCTCGCGACAGAGATCACGAAGCGGCCGGTGGTCACGCTCCACGGAGATGCCGTCGCGCAAGTCAAGGACGTCGTGTTCGACAGCGGGGGCGGGCACATCGTGGGGTTCACGCTCAGCGGGCGCAAGCGGTTCTCGGGCCCGATGAAGCAGAGCTTGCCCTGGACGGGCGTGTACGCCCTGGGCCACGACGCGGTCATGATCGAGAGCGAGGAGCGCTTCGAGGGCCGCACGGACGTCGTGGAACGGTCCGAGGCCAGGAGCGGAGACGTCCTGGAGTCGCGGGTCCTCACCGACCGCGGCACGGACGTGGGCAAGATCGTCGACGTGGTCGTCGACACCGGCACCACCGCGGACGTGGTCGGCTACGAGATCGCTCCCACCGAGGCGCTCGGCCGCAAGGCGCGCACGGTGTTCCTGCCGCGCGCCGAGACCATCGCGGTGTCCGGCGAAGCCCTGGTCGTCCCGGCCGCCGTGACCGAGTACGTCGCCGACGACCTGCCCGCCTTCGAGGAACGCGTGAGGGCCTACCGGGACCGCCCTCGGACGCCCCCGCCTACCCCGCCAACGACCCCGCCCACCTCGCCAACGACCCCGCCAACATCCCCGCCGACGACGGAGATCTGATGCTGTTCAGCCAGACAGAAGGCCGCTCCGTGGTAAGCGTCGCCGACGCGAAATCGGTCGGCGTGGTGGACGCATGCGTCGTCGATCCCGCCGCGGCCCGGGTCGTGGCACTGCGGCTCTACAAGACCAAGGACTCCAAGCGGAACATCCTCACGCTGGCCCGCGCCCGCGCAATCGGCCCCGATGCGGTGATGGTCCCCGACCGCGAGGTCCTCGAGACCGCCGAGGGCTTTCTCGCGGAGCTGTCCGACAAAAGCCACGACTTGCCCGAGAAACGGGTCCTGACCGAACGCGGCGACGAACTCGGCACGGTGTCCGACGTGGACTTCGACCCCGAGACCGGCGCGGTCCTCACCCTGCACACCACGGCCGGGAACCTCGACGGCAAGTCCATGATCGGCATCGGCGGCTACGCCCTGGTGGTCCGCGAGGGCCTGACGCCTTCTTGAGGCGCCTCAAGAAGGCGCCTTCTTGAGACGCCTTCTGGGACACCCGCTTGAGGCGCTGTCTTGTTGGGTCGGGTGTGGGTCGGGTGTGGCTCGGGTTTGGGGGGTGGGGCGGCATGCGGCTCGGCCGGGTGCTGGTTTCGTCTCGCGCCTTCGGCGCAAAGCGGCGGGCTACGGGAAGGGGGAGGGGTGGTCCGGGGTCCGTTTGCGGGCTGGTGGGTGGGTGGTCGGCTGGGGTTCAGGCGGCCTCTGCGGAGATCCTTGTCCGCCTCCCGCTCGTTTCGTCGCCGTCCAGCACATACCCGCCGGTGCGGACGCCCAGGGTGGGCGGGGTGGGCTGAGGTGTTCACGTGCGTGTGCGGGTTGTTGATCCCGGGTTGCCGGGTTGCCGGGTTGCGGGGCAGGGGCGGGGCGGTGGGTCGGTGGGCCGGTGTCCGGTTGGGCGGGACCGGGTCCAAGGGGGCGCGGGCCGGTGTCTCGTTGAGCCGGACAGGGTCTTGAGGGGGCGCTCGGGCCGCGCGGTTGGCCACTCGATGGGGTGACTTGCTGGCTGTGACCTGGTCTGATCACTGTGCGTGAGGGAGAATGGTTGTACGAACTCGCCTAGGGGGCGCGGAGTTCATGAGGGGGATCGGGGGGATCACCGATGGGTGCAGTGAGTGCGGTTGCCGACGCTGGGCTGGCCGAAGCTGGGGTCGTCGAGGCTGGGCTGGCCGAAGCTGGGCCGGGGACGCCGGATGAGTGGGCGGGGTATCTGGCGGGGGCAGTGCCGGGTCCGGAGACCGCCTCGTTGTTGGCGGTGCTGGATGCGGAGAAGCTCTCGGGTGCGGGGCGGATCGACGCGCGTTCGTCCATACCCTTACGCACCGTTGTCTCGCTGACTCCAGCCGCACGCGCGACCGCCCGGATCCCGCCATGTCCCAGGACCCGGGCCTCGGCCCCCATCAGCAGCCGCCGCTGTCGCTCGTCCAGATGCGGGAACAACACCTCAAACTTCACGGCGAGTTGGTGGCAGATCGACTCGGAGACGCGCATACCACACCAACGAGCGGAATCGCGGGAAGCAACAGGTTGATTCTCTGCGAGCCCTTAGGTACCTGGTGCCGAGGCGTGACCGATGAGCATCAGAGTGGGTCGAGGCGGGCCTTGAGCAGGCAGAACTCATTGCCTTCGGGGTCGGTCAGGACATGCCACTGCTCCTCCCCTGTCTGGCCGATGTCGGCCGGGCGCGCACCAAGCCCCAGAAGGCGTTCGAGCTCGGCGTCCTGATCGCGGTCGGTGGCGTTGACGTCGATGTGCAGCCGGGATTTCCCCTTCTCCGGCTCATCCCTGCGACTGAGGATGATCGTCGGCTGCGGACCACCGAACCCTTCGCGCGGCCCGATCTCCACCGAGCCGTCGTCCTCGCGATCGAGCACGACGAAGTCCAGGACCTCGCACCAGAACCGCGCCAGCACCTCAGGGTCGCGGCAACCGAGCACGAGCTCACTGATACGACATGCCATAACGAAACCTGCTCTCAACCTGGGAACTGCCGGGGAGGCCACACGCGAACCTCATGGGGCTCCCGGCAGTGAAAACAACCCCGCGACCGTAGCGGACGAGGCGAGCACGGGCGAAATGATTTCAGGGCCGACCCTGTCCGGGCAGCCGGGCAAGGCCGTTGGCCATGCAGTAGGGAAGCTGACTTTGAGAGACGACCTAGACCGCCCCGCCCGTCCGCTGCCCCTGGGGGCTGCGGTTAGCGAGGGGCGTTTTGTTCAGGCAGGGCGCGGCAGGCCGATGGGGTTGGGGAACGGCAGCACGTTCGCGTCCAGGAGGTGCCGGGCCGGGGCTTCCAAGGCGGTGAGAAGTGTGTCCGCTTCGTGGTCGCGGAGGGGTTGCAGCAGCCGTGCGGCGAGGCGGTCGGTGGTGTCCTCGATGCGGTCCCGTTCTTGGCGGCCCTGTGAGGTGGCTTGTGCCTGTGCGTCCAGCAGGCCGCGGGAGCGCAGCCGGTCCAGGGCGGCTGCCCACTCGGTCTCGCTCCAGCCGCGGTCCAGCCGGATGCTGTCGCTGGGCACCCGGCCGGTGGCGGCGGCGAGGGCGAGGGCCTCAGGGGCATCCAGTCCGTGGTCGGCGAGGGCGGCGGCGTGGGCGTCGCCGCGGAACTCGCGCAGGGCTGTACTGAGTTGCCACAGGCGTTCCACCGGGTCGTCGCGGTCGCACAGCGGGCGGTTGGCGGCGAACAGGGGCCGCGCGAGTGCGGGGGCATCCCCCACCATCGCCGTGAGGGGCGCGGAGAGCCTGGCGGCGTGGTCGTCGATGTCGGGGATCGCCCTGCGCAGTGCCTGGGCGGCGTAGCGAGCGCGGGCGTCGGTGACCTGCTCGGGTGTGACGGTCCGCCACGCCGAGGGCAGGGCACGGGCGACCATTCCGGGGGCGAAGACGGCGAGCGCGGCGGTGGCGGCGCCGGGGCCGACCGGCCCCATGGGAGCCGTACGGGCAGCGAAGTAGCCCATCCAGAAGCCCTTGAGGCCCAGGGCCTTGCCCATCCTGCGGCATTCCTCGTCGAAGTAGATCACCGCATGGAGAGGTTCGGTACGCAGCCACAGGCTGCGGGATTTCGGCTCCATGAGGCCATACGTTATCGCTGCCCGCCGTCGTGCCTTCCTGCTGGGACTGCGGGAGACCCTCGAGAAGCCTCGTCCGTCCCAGCTCAGAAGGCACTTCGGCGTTCCGATCAGGATCCAGGCGCCGTCGCGAACGTGACGTGCGCTTCGGTGACCAGATGGCGGACCGGCCTTGCCAGGGGGCCGTTGTTGACTTTCCAGGCCACGTACAACCGACCATCACTGCCGACACGCGATGCACGCCAGCGGCCTCATGAGGTCGACAGGCAATGTCTTTGAACAGGGGTGTGGCGGCGGGGCGTACGGCCTCCCAGTCGGGCACGCGCCGACCGGGCGGAGAAAGGCGCGCCGCCCGGTCGCGTACCACGGCGGTCATCCCTTGACGGCGCCGCCCAGTGTGAAGCCGCCGCCCAGGCGTCCCGAGATCAACACGTACAGCAGGATCACGGGGGTCGAGTAGAGGATGGAGAAGGCGGCGAGCTGGCCGTAGACGATGGAGCCGTAGTTGCCGAAGAAGGTGAAGATGCTGACCGAGGCGGGGAGTTGATCGGGGGACAGCAGCAGCATGAAGGGGACGAAGAAATTGCCCCACATCATGATGAAGCTGTAGATCGTCACCACCGTCACGCCCGGCCCCATCAGCGGCAGCACGATGCGTACGAGGGTCTGGAAGGCCGAGGCGCCGTCCGTCCAGGCGGCCTCTTCCAGGACGGTCGGGACGCCGTCCATGAAGTTCTTCATGAGCCAGATGGCGAACGGCAGTTGTGAGGTGGCCAGGAAGAACGCGGTGCCCTGCATCGTGTCGATCAGGTCGACCTGGACGAACAGGCCGTAGACCGGGACCATGACCGCGGTGATCGGCAGGCAGGTCGTGAACAGGACCGTCAGCATGTACGGCCGGTTCAGCCGTGAGCGGAAGCGCGACAGCGGGTACGCGGCGAGGGCGGCGCAGGCGACGGTGAGGGCGGTCGCGCCGCCGCACAGCAGCAGGCTGTTGAGCATCGGCGTGAAGGTGATGTCGTCGGTCATCACCGCCGAGAAATTCTCCAGCGTCGGGGACTCGGGCGGCCGGACGCGCAGCGTGGCCTCGCTGTCGACCGAGGCCATGACCAGCCAGAGAAGCGGGATCATGAAGGCGGTGCCGACGGCGAGCAGGGCGGCGTCCGCGGCGAGGCGGCGGCGAGTGATGCGGGTGGGGGCAGTGGGGCGGGTGGGGCGGGTGACGAGGGGGCGCATTTCGCCTCCGTGCGACATCGCTGTTGGGCGGGGCCGTTGTTGGTGCCGTACACGCTGGGTGCGGTACATGAAACCGTCCGTCGCGCCGTTGGGGAAGACGCGGCGGTCGGACTCAACGCTCAGCGCGGGTGTGCCGCGCCGCGCAGTTGGGAGAGGGCGTCGGCGACTTCCGGCACATACGGGGCGGCCACACCGAGATCGGTTGCACGGGCGTACGCGGGATGGCCGGTGTACGCGCTGAGCCGCCGCAGTGCGCGCAGGCCGTAGTAGCCGGGACGGGCGGCGGCAGCGGTGCCGGTGTCGGTGCCGGTTCCCGGCGCGGGTTCGGGGCGCTCCAGGGGCCGGCCGTCCGCTACGGCCTGAAGCGAACTCTGGAAGAGCTGATGGCAGGCCTGCACCCCGCGCAGCAGCACCTGGTGGTAGCGCGCTTCCGGGGCGACCGGGAAGCGCTGCTCCGCCAGTACCCGGCCGGTATCGATGCCTGCGTCCACCTCGTGCAGGGTGGCGCCGTACTCGGGGTCGCCGTTCAGCAGGGCGAAGAGCACGGCGACGGACGGCAGTCCGCGGTGCTGCGGGAGCAGACCGTTGTGGATGTTGTAGATGCGCAGGCCGGTGTCGAGGACCGGGGCGCGGAAGATCATGTGGTTGTTGATGGACCAGACGATGCCGTCGGTGCATTCCGCCGCGAGCCGGTCGGCATGGGCGTTGATATCGGCGACGACCGCATACGGCGCGGACCCCCGCGCCAGGGTCCTCGCGTCCACGGGGGCGTCCGAGCACACCACATCGACCTGGTGACCGGCGGATTGGGCGAATTGCACGGCGCGTACGAGGAGCGAGCCTCGGCCAACGAAGATCATGCCCTGGCCTCCGTCCGACGACCGTTCTGTTCGCCGGCTCGACGGACGGCGGTGCAGACCCGTTCGAGGGTGAGATCGCTGACGAGGTGCTCGAGTTCGTTCATCAACGGTGACTCCTGGCCGGGGGGCAAAACCTCGGAAGCGACGGCGGACAGCATCTCCAGTACGGCCAGGGAGTCGCCGCCGAGCTGCTGGAAGTCGGAGTCGGGGCCGAGCAGTCGGCGATCCACCTGGAGGACGCGGGACCAGATTTCTGCCACCCGGTCCTCGGTCACCTGGTCCTCGGCCAGCTGGGGATCGGTCACCTGGAGTTCGGTCACCTGGGGTTCGGCCAGCTGGGGCGCGCTTGCCGGGGCCTCGACGGTGGACGGGCTGGGTTCCGCAAAGGGATCGGGAAGGGCCGCGAAGTCGACCTTTCCGCTAACTGTGCTGGGCAGGTCGGCGACCGGCACTACGGCCGCGGGCACCAGGTAGGCGGGCAGCTGCGCCGCGAGGTGGTCGCGCAGTACGGGGCCGAGTCCGGGCTCAGTGCCCCCGGGCTCAGTGCCCCCGGGCTCGGCGGCCGAGGCGGCCAGGACGTACGCGCACAGAGCCGGTCCCGCACCGCCCGGACGTGAACGTACGGTCACCGCGGCGCGGCGGACGGCCGGGTGGCCTTCCAGCGCGGTCTCGATCTCGGCGGGCTCGATCCGATGACCGGCGATCTTCACCTGGTCATCGATCCGCCCGACGAACTCGATCCCGCCGTCGGGCAGTCGGCGGCCGAGGTCACCGGTCCGGTAGCGGCGTACCCCGTCCCGCCCGGTCACAAAGCGCTCGGCGTCGAGATCCGGGCGGCCCAGATAGCCGCGAGCCAGCTGGACTCCGGACACCAGGATCTCGCCGACGGCGCCCGCTTCCCCGGCGGCGATCGGCTTGTCCGCGGCCACCAGCTCGACGTGGGCGTACGGTCCGGGGTGCCCGATGGGGATGGCGTGGCCCCGCTCCGTACCGTCCAGCACGTGGGCAAGGCAGGCGACCGTCGCCTCCGTCGGCCCGTAGGCATTGACGATCCGGCAGCCGGGGCCGAAGCGGCTGCGCGCCCGTTCGGCCGCGGTGCGGGTGAACTGCTCGCCGCCGACCAGCAGGTTGCGCAGGGCGCCGCCCGGTCTGAGGTCGAAGCGTTCGATCAGATCGAGATGGGACGGGGTGACGGCGAGGGTGTTGACCCGGACCTCGTGCAGGAGGTTGTGCAGAGCCGCCCGGGTCGGTTCGCCGGGGAGCAGTACGGCGGTGCCGCCGGCCAGCAGCGGCAGGAACAGCGGGAAGCAGGAGATGTCGAAGGCGTAGGAGGACAGGAAGGCGAAGCGTGTGGTGGCGTCGACCCGGCAGAGGTCCGCCGCCCAGCGCAGGAAGCCGACCAGGCTCCGGTGCTCGATCTGTACGCCCTTGGGGGTGCCGGTCGAGCCGGAAGTGTGGATGACGTAGGCGACGCTGTCCGGGTCCGGCTCGGGCAGCCGTACGCGGGGGGCCGGGTCGATGTCCTCGACGGCCAGCACCTGGCACGGCGCTGCTGCCCTGATACGGTCCACGAGGTGACGCTGTGTCAGGCAGATCTGCACGCCTGCGTCGCTCAGTACCTGCCGGATCCGGGCGTCGGGATGGTGCGGGTCCAGCGGCAGGTACGCGGCGCCGGATTTGAGGATGCCCCACAGCCCTGCGATCCCGGCCGGTGAGCGGTCCACGATCAGTCCGACCGGGCTGATGGGGCTGATGGGGCTGAGCCGGCCATCCTCGGCCCGCCGCCCTCCGGGTGGCATGCCGCGGCGCAGCAGTTCGGCGGCCACGGCGTCGGAGGAGCGGTCCAGCTCGGCGTAGCTGATCTCGCCCTCCGGGCCCTCCAGGGCGGGTGCGCCGGGAGTACGGGCCACTTGTTCGCGGAACAGGCGAACCACGGTGGTCCGCGGGGCCGGAGCGGCTGCGGGCGGGGCCGCCGCCGGTGGGGTGGCGGTGCTCGGCTCCTCAAGGGCCGCGACCAGCCGGTCGAGCAGGGCGTCGGCGCGGTCGGCCAGGCCAGTTCCGGAGCCCTGGAAGCCGACGGTCAGCTCGGTGCCCGTGGGTGTCTCGACGGCGACGCAGGAGACCGGTACGAGGGGCGCGTGCACGGGCAGGGCGTAGACCGAGGTTGCGGAGAATCCCGGGGCGGAGCATGCGGCGAGGTCGATCCTGCCCAGATGCGAGACGATCGCCGACGCCAGGTGCCGGTCGCGGCGCTCTGCGGTGGCTCTCCCGGCTCGCAGCAGTGTGGCGACCGCGGGCAGCGGCAGCCGGGCGAGCCCGGACTCGAAGCCGCCGGCCAGTTCGCGGTGTTCCTTCAGGGCGCGGAGCAACTGCGCCTGGGCGGTGCGCCAGTCCTCCCCCGCGCTCAGCCGCAGGAAAACGGGCAGGGTCAGGTTCGCGGTCGAGGACAACTCGGGCCGGTGCCGCCGCAGGTCCACGGGAACCATGATCCGCGCCTCCGCCACGCGGGCGCCGGGCGCGGCGGCGGGCGCGACGGCGGCATCCGCCAGTGCCTGGGCGAGCCGGGCGGTGAGCGCGGGATGGTGACCCGGCAGCGCACGACGTCGCCACAAGGCGCTTCGGGACCCACCCGCCGCCCCATTGGCACCGCGTACGACAAGGTTTCGAACCGCTCCCTGCCCGCCGGGCGCTTCCGGTGCGAGGGGGGACGGCTGGTCGAGCAGCAGGGCGGGCCGGCGGCCGGTCGCTCCGAGCCGGTCGAGCAGGGTGTAGTCGGTCTCCGTGGAGGGCGCGGGGCGTGCGGGCTCACCGCGGAGCGCCCGGAAGACCTCGGTCGCCCAGATCAGCGCGCCGTGCCCGTCCATCACGCCGTGAAAGACGCGGAAGGCCAGCGTGGTCGGCCGCCCGGGCGCGCCGGTCAGCAGCACCACTTCGCAGCTGGGGCCCGTGTCGGGGTCGAGGGCGCAGTCCTGTGACATCGCAGAGTCCGACTCGAGCACCCGTACGCGGGGTGGCAGGGCTGTGTCCCGCCAGGTCCGGCCGTCCCGTACCAGCCGTGAGCCGGGGCACGCGCGGGCGGCGGTCGCCACCGCCGCCCGCAGCTCGTCGGCGTCGGGAGTGCCTTCCCCTTCGACCAGCAGCTGCAGGACCATGTCGGGGCCGAGCCGGCGGGCGGCGAGGTAGAGCCACTCGGTTGGGGAGACCGGGCGCTGCGGGGTTCCCGCTGCCTGTGCTGTGCCCATTGGGCCGGGTTTGCGGGGATCGTGGTGACGAAGTCGTGTCATTCTCAGGTCCTGATTCCCGGCCGGTCCTCCGGCCGACCTCGTTCCGGGGCGGGCCGGTCTGCTCCGGCCGATCTTGTTCCGGGGGCGGGCCGGTTCGTTCCGGCCGATCTCGTTCCGGGGCCGGGTCGGTCCGCTCCGGCCGGTCTCAGCGCACAGCGCGTACGAATGCCTCTGGGCCGCCGATCGACTCGACCCAGGCCGCCAGCTGTCGCAGCCCGTGGTCCTGGTCCGTCGTCGGCGCGTAGCCGAAGTCCCGCTCGGCCGCCCCCGTGTCGTAGGTGCTGGAACGGGTGAGGAGCGCCACCGCGTACCGGCTGAGCGGCGGGGACTGGCGGTTCGCCAACTGGGGAAGGCGCCAGAGCTGTTCCACGGCCTCCACCAGGGCATCCCTGAGCAGTGGCGGGACCCTGCGGGTCGGCGGCCTTCCGCCGAACAGAGCCGCTAGGCGGGCCAGGAAGGCCCACAGGTCGGTCTTCTCCCGGTCGGTGATGAAATAGGCTCGGCCGCCCACTCGTTCGGCCGGCGCCTCGGCTGCCCTCAAGGAGGCCGCCACCGCGTTGTCGCAGTGGCACAGCGACACCATGACCTGTTTGCCCCCGGAGAGGTCCGGCAGTTTCCCGGCCATCATCTTGGCCACCATCCGCGGCAGGAAGCCGGAGTGGTCGCGCGGTCCCCAGATGCCGCGGGGGCGAAGGGCGCAGGTGGTGAAGCCCGGTTCGTCCGCGGCCAGGACCAGCGTTTCGGCAGCGGCCTTGGTCTCCGAGTAGAGGTTGAAGTAGCGGTCCGGGTACGGGGTGCTCTCATCGATGTCGAACCGGTCGCCCTCACCGACCCGCATCAGCGCGCTGGGGCTGCTGATGAAGACGAACCGCCGTGCCCCCGCGCGCCGGGCGGCCTCCAGCAGCCGCTCCGTGCCCAGCACGTTGGCGTCCCAGAACTGGGCGCGGGTGCCGAAGTCGACCACCCGGGCGGCGCTGTGGTGCACGACATCGACGCCCTCGGCGGCGCGGCCCAGCGACTCGGGATCGCCGAGGTCGCCGTACACCAGCTCCAGGCCGGGTACGGACGAGCGCAGCCGGCTGATGTCGCTGCCCTGCCGCACGAGGGCGCGTACCTGGTAGCCCTCCCGTACGCAGGCGTCCACGATGTGGCCTCCGAGGAACCCGGAGGCGCCGGTGACGAGGACCTTCACGAGGCAACCCGCCGACCGGGGAGGGACGTTGCGGCTGAGGGCAGCAACCGCCACCAGGTCGCCCCGTACAGCATGGTGAGCCACACCGTCGCCGCGGTACCGCGTCCGGCGGCCCGGCCGCGCGGCAGGGCCTTCGGGATCTGCGCGGCGTGCACCACCACGCTGAGGAAGGCGTCGATCCACCACAGCACCTGGAGTACGGGGGACTGGAACGGGTGGATCAACCCTGCAAGGAGGTAGGCCCAGCCGGCCAGGGGGATCGCGCGCAGGGCGGCCTGACGCCACCGGGCCCGTGCCCGTGCCCGGAACTGCGAGCCGGCCGCGCCGCCCTCCGGCGAGAGCTGCCTCGTGGCCCAGCGGGCCAACTCCTCGCGGCCGATCTTGGCGTTGTGCCGGACGTCGACGGGGAAGGCGGGATGGCGCAGAAAGTCCCGCACCTGCTCGGTCAGCGCCTGGCCTGCGGCGAGGCGGCGCAGCTCGGGCAGCAGCTGCTGCCACTGCTCCTCATCCACCCCGGGCTCGGTTTCCACGCACAGTACGGGTCGCTGGGCGCCGGGCTCGCCGATGCCCACCAGCGCGGTGCGGCGGACCAGGGGGTGGGCGTTGAACACGCCTTCGCAGCGCACGGTGTGCAGCTCGCCCTCGGGGGTATGAACCCGCTGGCTGCGGCGGCCGCAGAACCACAGCCGGCCCGTCTCGTCGAGGTATCCCAGGTCGCCGGTGCGGTGCCACACCGTATTTCCCTGGTCGCTGGTGAGGATTTTGTGCTGGGCGTCGGCGTCGGGAGCGGCGTGGTACCGGCGGCTGACCGAGTCGCCCGACACCACGATCTCGCCGACCTGGCCGGGGGCGACCTGCTGTGCCGCCTCCCAACGCGGTACGGGTGCATCGGTCGTGCGGATGATCCGTACGTCGGTGCCCGGCAGCGGTCGGCCCACGCAGCTGCCGTCGCCCAGTGCGCCGCGCGCCGCCGTCTCCTCCAGCACCTCGGCGGACTCGATGGAGGAGATCGGCAGCACCTCGGTGGCGCCGTAGGTCACATGGATATCGGCCTTCTCGTCCAGCACGGTGCGCAGCGTGGCGACCACGTCCGGGGGGACCGGGGCCCCGCCGGACACCACACAGTGCAGGGCGGGCAGGTCCGTGGGATGGAGGGTCAGGTGGTCGCCGAGGACCCGCAGCAGCGCGGGGGAGGCGAACATGGTGGACACCTCGAACCGGGCAAGTGCCCTCACCAGAGCGGTTGGTTCGGCGCGCGCGACCTTGGCGGGGGCGACGGGCGCGAGCACGAGGGTGGAGCCGAAGACCAGGTCGAGCATGCCGTAGAGGGGCAGGGTCACCAGCGAGACGTCGTCGCGGCTGCGCCCGTGGACGGACCGGACCCCATCGGCCATCGCGGCAGCCATACGGTGGGTGTACTCGACGCCCTTCGCCGGGCCTGTGCTGCCCGTGGTGAAGCCGATCATCATCAGGTCGTCGGCGGCCGGGCGGTTTTCGCTGATCGGGCAGTCGCCGTCGGGCAGGCCGTCACCGTTGGGCAGGCCGTCACCGTTGGGCAGGCCATGCAGGGTGTGTCCGCCCCAGAACCAGCGTCGGCCCAGGGTCACCCGGATACGAGTGCGGGCAAAAGTACGGCGGCTGAGCACCCGTACGGCGTGGGCCGGCGGTGGGCCGATGAACGCCTCCGCCCCCACCGCGCGGTAGCAGTGCAGCATCCGCTTCACGCCCATGCCCGGGTCCACGACGACGGGTACGGCGCCGATCCGGAACAGAGCGAAGGCCAGCGCGAAGAGGTCGGGTCCGGGGGACGCCATCAGGACGGTCTTCGTCCCCTTGGCGATCCCGATCCGGGTGAAGCCGGCCGCCAGCTCCTCGACCCGGGACTGCAGTGCGCCATAGGTGAGTTCGTGGTAGCGGACGCCATCGGGGTCTCGTCCGTCGGGGTGGATGATGGCGGTCTTGCCGGGGAAGTCGCGGGCGTTGCATTCCAGGTATTCGGCGAGCGAGGTCATGGCTGCGCCCTCACCGCCCCCGCGAGGCCGGGGTCGGGGACCGGGACGGGCGGGCGGTAGCTCGCGCAGGCTGCGCTGAGCCCGGCGCCCGCGGTGACGAAGAGCAGTTGCTCGTGGGGATGCGTACCGGCCTGCAGAAAGCCCAGAACCGGTGCGGCGGTGTGCGGTAGCGCCTCACCGTCCTGCGGGCGGTTGACGACATCCGACGGGTCCAGGCCGAGGCGCTCGGCGAGCCGGGAGGCGAAGTCGGGGGTGGGCCGGGAGCACACCAGCAGCGTCCGCGTCAGGTCGAGTCCCTCCTCACGTACGTACTCCGCGACCAGTCCCGCGGTGAGGTCGAGCAGCCGCTCCACCCAGCCGGCGTCCCTGCTCACGGTGATCTGCTGCCGCCCCTCGAGGCCCATGGCCGCCGTGTCGAGGTACCCGGCGGCGTCTGATGCCCCGCCCGCGTTGCGCAACCGGACCGGGCCGAAGCCGGTGCCGGGCTCGGTGGAGCGCTCAAGGAGCAGGGCCGCGCCCAGGTCCGCGTACGGGTAGTCGGCGTGCTGGGTGCCCTGCCCGCTCGGGTGGACGTCGGCGGCGGTGATCAGGACCCGCTCGGTGCTGCCGGTGCTCAGCAGCGCCTGGGCCACCTGTACGGCGTTGAGCACCCCGCAGGCGCCGTTCATGAGGTCGAAGGAGAAACCGGCGCCGGGTACGGGGCGGGCGAGGTAGTCCAGGTTGATACCCGCCCGCTTCTGCACCAGGGCCCCGATGGCGGGCTCGAACATGTTGGATTCGCGGTAGACGCCGACGTTGACCAGTACGCCGACGGCGTCAGGCGAGAGCCCGGCAGTTGCCAGGCAGTCCTGCGCCGCGCGGCCCGCGAGCAGCCCGGGGAGACCGGAGGCGTCGCCGGGCACTGTGTTGCCGGGCTTGCTGCCGATGGGCTCTGTGCTGCCGGGCTCGCTGTCGATGGGCTCCCTGTCGCCGGGTTGCGGCGAGGCGATCGAGGCGGCCTTGATGACGGTGGCCATGCTTCACACCCCCATGGTGGAGATCGTCGCGGACAGGGCGCCGACGACCACGCCGGAAGCGGCGGGTACCAGAAGGAACTTGGCGCCGCGGCGGGCGGTTCCGGCCTTCAGATGCCGGCTGAGTGCCAGGAAGTGGGAGGTGGTTGCGGTGTTGCCGAACTCCTCCACGACCGCGAGGGATTCCGGCATGGGGGTCTTGAACTCGGCCTCGCCCGTACGGTTGACGAACTCGATGAAGCGGGTGCCGACCTGGTGCTGGACGATGTAGTCGAAATTCTCGTCGGCGAAGGTCCGGCCGTACTTGGCCAGCAGATCACCGTGGAAGCCGGGCCACAGCCGAAGCCGGTCCTCCTTGTGCATCTGCTTGTTGTCCGTGTAGAGCGCGATGCCCTCGGTCCGGTCGCTGGGCATGCCGAGGCACAGATGCGAGTACTCGGAGCAGGTCATCAGCTCGACGTAGTGGATACGGTCGGTCTCGTCGACCGACTCGTCGAGGAGGACCGCCACGGCGGAGTCGCCCACCGACAGCGAGGCGAACTGAGGGTCGTAGGTGTCGGCGATCTCGGCGGCGGCGGTCTCGGCGACCTTGGTCGCCTGCTCGCCGCTCACCACCAGGCCGTTGCGGACCACCCCGGCCCGGATCATCCGGTCCAGCAGATAGACGCCCGTCATCATCCCGGCGCAGGCGTTGGACACATCGAAGGTGATGGCTGAGCGGGCACCCAGCTCGGCAGCGAGCATCGTGGCGAACGAGGGCTCGAAGTAGAAGCGGCCGCCGTCCTTGTACCGGGTGATGGATGCGGATATGACCACATCCAACTCGGCAGCCTCGTAGCGGGAGTTGGAGAGGCAGTCCAGAGCGGCCCTGACCGCGAGACCGTAGGAGTCCTCGCCCGCTTCCGGCCGTGGGTCGTACACCCTGCGCTCCGTCACGCCTGTGATCCGCTGCAGGTCTAATTCCGGCACGGCGGTCACTTGGGCGACGAGGTCCGGAGTCGGTAGCACGGTAGGCGGCAGATACGCCCCCAGCGCCTCGAAACGGCTGCTCCGTGCGGCGGTCGTGGTCATCGTTCCTCTCCTTGAGTCCTTGCCGAGAGTGCATGCCGAGAGCCCGTGCCGAGCGGCGATCCCCCCGTGCCGAGCGGCGATCCCCCCATGCCGAGCGGCGAGCCCGATGCCGAACGGCCATCCCCCTTGCGTCAGCGATCCCCAGGCCGACCGGCGACCCTCGAGCGGGCAGGCCGAGTCAGCCGCGCCGATGGCACGGCTGGATTACTGGCAGGACAAAGCTGTTGATACGGCGGACATGGCCGCGAACCGGCCGGCTCCGTTGCCGGCGCGCGCTCCTTACTCCACGCTCGGGTCTGCACCCTCGGCGGAGTTCCCCCTCGGCCGTAGTCGGTAAGTTACCCCAACGTAGTTACCGCCGTCATATGTGTCAGGAAATGCGAGGGCGGGTTCACACCTCCGTACGGAGCAGGCGTAGGTAGACCGCCGAGAACAGCGCGCCGACCAGGAGCAGGAGCAGCGCGACCGCCGTGCCGTAGCCGATCAGGCTCTTCAGGAACGCCTGGTCGTACATGAACACCGGCAGCGTCTGGCTGCGGTTGCCCGGGCCGCCGCGGGTCATGGCCCAGATGAGGCCGAAGACCGACAGCGTCTGGAGGGTGTTGAGCATGAGGTTGGTGCCGATGGAGCGGCGGATCATCGGCAGCGTGATGTGCCACAGCCGCCGGGGGCCGCGTGCGCCGTCGACCTCCGCCGCCTCGGTGATCTCGTTCGGGATCTCGGACAGCGCGGCGGAGTAGACCAGCATCGAAAACGCCGTGCCGCGCCAGACGTTCGCGAAGGACACGGCGAGGATGGGGAGCGTGAACAGCCAGTTCTGGCTGGGGAGATGGAGCCAGTCCAGGATCGCGTTCAGGGTGGCCTCGCGGCGGAAGAAGGCGTAGAGGAGGAAGCCCGCCACGATCTCGGGCAGCACCCAGGCGGCGATGACGATCGCGCCGGTGAGGGTACGGACCGGCTTCGAGGCACGCTGCAACAGGCCCGCGAGCGCGAGGCCCAGAGTGTTCTGGCCGAGGACCGACGAGATGAAGGTGAAGACGAGGGTCAGGACGACGGCGTTGCGGAAGTCGTCGTCGGCGAAGGCGCGCCGGAAGTTGTCCAGGCCGACGAAGTCGGCGGACGACGAGCCGGTCAGCTGCATGTTGGTGAAGGCGATGTAGATGCAGTAGCCGATGGGCCCGCCGAGGAAGAGCACCAGCAGGAGGGTGGCGGGCGCGAGCGGCAGCCAGCGCAGCGGACTGGGCTTGCGCGGCGGACGGGGACGGTCCGGGTCCGCCGCCTTCCCGGAGGCTGCCACCTTGGCGGTCGCGGTGCCCATCAGGACGTGTTCACCACGGCGCTGTGGGTGGTGGGCTTCGGCCTGGCTGTGCCCATCAAGGCTGTGCTCACCGGTGTTGTGCTCACCGGTGTTGTGCCCATCAGAGCTGTGCCCATCAAGGCTGTGCTCCCCAGAGCTATGCTCCCCAGGGTTGTGCTCACCAAGGCTGAGCTCGTCAAGGCTGTGCTCACCAGGGTTGTCCTCATGAGGACCTGTTCACCACCGCGCCGTCGGTCATGGACTTCAGCTGCTCGTCGTAGGACTTCGCTGCCTCGTCGGGCGAGGCGTCACCCGTGGTGACCGACTCCATGGCCTCGCCGATGGCCGTGGAGACCTGCGGGTAGACCGGGAGGGCCGGGCGGTAGTGGGTGAACTCCACAAGCTCGGTGAAGAAGTCGATGCCCGGCATGGACTTGAGGTACTTCGGGTCGGCTGCGACGTCCTTGCGGACCGCGATCTGCGCGTTGACCACGTCCCACTCGACCGCGTTCTCCTTCGTCTGGAGCGTCTCGACGAACTTCCAGGCGAGGTCGGGGTTGTTGGCCTTGGCGGGGATCGCCCAGGTCCAGCCGCCGGACATGCTGACCTTTCCGGGCGCCTGCCCCTTCTGGGTCGGCATCGGCGCCTGGCCCAGCACCTTGGACCACTCGGGCCACGGCTTGCCGCCGGACTTCAGCCACTGCTGCCCGATCCAGGAGCCGTCGAGGTTGATCGCGAGCTTGCCCTCGGGCAGCAGCTCGGTGGCCACATGGGTGTTGATGTTGGGGTCGAGGGCGTCCGAGCGGTCCGGGCCGAGCTTCTCGGCGTACACGGTCCGTACGAAGTCCAGGGAGTCGCGGAAGCCCTGGCCGCCTGCCACCCACTTCTTGGCCTTCGGGTCGTAGAGCGGGTCAGCACCCGTGCCGTACAGCAGCATCTCGAAGCCCTGCATGGCCGCGACCTCGCCGGGGGCCTTGCCGGTGTAGACGTTCAGCGGGATGACGCCGGGCACCTTCTTCTTGATGGTGCGGGCCGCCTCGAGGATCTCGTCCCAGTTCTTCGGCTGCCAGTCGGCTGGCAGCCCGGCTTTGGCGAAGATCTCCTTGTTGAACCACAGGCCGCGGGTGTCGGTGCCGTCCGGCACGCCGTACGTCTTGCCGTCCTCCGCCTTGGCCGCCGTCTTCGCCGTGTCGACGAACGTGTCCCAGGTGGCCCAGGACTTGAGGTAGGCGTCGAGCGGGCGCAGATAGCCGGCCTTGATGTCGGAGTTGATGCGGAAGGTGTCCTCGTAGACCAGGTCGGGGGCGGTCTTCGGGGAGCGCATCATCTGCTGGACCTTGGTGGCGTAGTCGTTGTCCGGCGCCTGGATCGGGACGAGCTCCACCTTCTTGCCGGGGTTCGCCTTCTCGAACTCCTGCTTCGCCTCGGACAGTTGGCTGTCCTTGAAGCGGATCTTGTTGTCGGTGCTGCGGTTGTAGGCGACCTTCACGGTGTCGGGGTCGCTGCCGGAGCCGCCACCGCACGCGGTGAGTGCGGTGGCGGCGAGGACACCGGAGAGGATGATCAGCGGGGCGGTGGGGCGCACGGCACGACCTCCTGTGGAGCACCGGAATGGGGGTGCCGGTTGAACGTACGAGCGCCTGAACGGCCGGTCAATGCCTGTGGATATCCCCTCGTCAGATCCGTGACAACGTTGTTATGCGGGCCCGTCGGCCCTGGTCTCGGGCGAGGATCCGGCGGGCGATGTTGAGACCCTTCCCGGCTGAGGACGTCCAGGTCGGCCGGCGCGGGCCGACCTGGACGTCATGATCAGGCGAGTCAGTCGGGTCAGGCGATTCAGACGAATCAGTCGGGTCAGACGAGGTCGAACCGGTCGAGGTTCATCACCTTGTTCCACGCCGCGACGAAGTCGTTCACGAACTTCTCCTTCGCGTCATCGCTCGCGTAGACCTCCGCGAGCGCGCGCAGTTCGGAGTTCGACCCGAAGACGAGGTCGGCACGGCTGCCGGTCCACTTGACCTCGCCCGTGGCGGCGTCGCGACCCTCGAACGTGTTCGCGTCCTCGGACGTCGCCTTCCACGTCGTGCCCAGGTCGAGCAGGTTGACGAAGAAGTCGTTGGTCAAGGATCCGGGGCTCGTGGTGAAGACGCCGAGCGGCGACTGCTGGTGGTTCGCGCCCAGGACGCGGAGGCCACCGACGAGGACCGTCATCTCGGGGGCGCTCAGGGTCAGCAGGTTCGCCCGGTCGAGCAGCAGGTACTCGGCCGGCAGCCGGTTGCCCTTCCCGAGGTAGTTGCGGAACCCGTCGGCGGTCGGCTCGAGCGCGGCGAAGGACTCCACGTCGGTCTGCTCCTGCGACGCGTCCGCGCGGCCCGGCGTGAAGGGGACCTCGACGTCGAAGCCGGCGCCCTTGGCGGCCTGCTCGACGGCCGCACCGCCGGCGAGCACGATCAGGTCGGCGAGCGAGACCTGCTTGCCGCCGGTCTGGGCGGAGTTGAAGGACTGCTGGATCCCTTCCAGGGTGCGCAGCACCGTCGCCAGCTGGTCGGGGTCGTTGACCTCCCACCCGCTCTGCGGCTCGAGGCGGATGCGCGCACCATTGGCGCCGCCGCGCTTGTCGCTGCCCCGGAAGGACGAGGCCGAGGCCCATGCGGTGGACACGAGCTGGGACACCGACAAACCGGAGGCGAGGATCTGGCCCTTGAGGGAGGCGATGTCCCCGGCGTCGACGAGCTCGTGCGTCACCGCGGGGAGGGGGTCCTGCCACAGCAGCGTCTCGGTCGGGACCTCCGGGCCGAGGTAGCGCACGATCGGGCCCATGTCGCGGTGGGTCAGCTTGAACCACGCCCGGGCGAAGGCGTCCGCGAACTCGTCGGGGTTCTCGAGGAAGCGCCGCGAGATCTGCTCGTAGGCCGGGTCGAACCGGAGCGAGAGGTCGGTCGTCAGCATCGTCGGGGCGTGGCTCTTCGACGCGTCGTGGGCGTCGGGGACGGTGCCCGTTCCGGCGCCGTCCTTCGGCCTCCACTGGTGCGCGCCGGCGGGGCTCTTGAACAGCTCCCACTCGTAGCCGAACAGGATCTCGAAGAAGCTGTTGTCCCAGGTGATCGGGGTGTTCGTCCAAATCCCCTCGAGACCGCTGGTGATCGTGTCGCCGCCCTTGCCGGTGCCGTGGCTGTTCTTCCAGCCGAGGCCCTGCTCCTCGATCGGGGCGGCCTCGGGGTCGGGGCCGACAGCGTCCGCCGGGCCCGCGCCGTGGGTCTTGCCGAAGGTGTGGCCGCCTGCGATCAGGGCGACCGTCTCCTCGTCGTTCATCGCCATCCGGCGGAACGTCTCACGGATGTCGCGGGCCGCGGCGATCGGGTCCGGGTTGCCGTTCGGGCCTTCCGGGTTGACGTAGATGAGGCCCATCTGGACCGCGCCGAGGGGATTCTCCAGCTCCCGGTCGCCGGTGTAGCGCTCGTCGCCGAGCCAGGTGGTCTCGGGACCCCAGTAGACGTCCTCGTCGGGCTCCCAGACGTCCGCACGACCGCCGCCGAAGCCGAAGGTCTTGAAGCCCATCGACTCCAGGGCGACATTCCCGGCGAGAATCATGAGGTCGGCCCACGAGAGGCTCTGACCGTACTTCTTCTTGACCGGCCACAGCAGGCGGCGAGCCTTGTCGAGGTTCCCGTTGTCCGGCCAGCTGTTGAGGGGGGCGAAGCGCTGCTGGCCGGCCCCGCCGCCGCCGCGGCCGTCGCTGATCCGGTAGGTGCCCGCGCTGTGCCACGCCATCCGGATCATGAACGGGCCGTAGTGGCCGAAGTCGGCGGGCCACCAGTCCTGCGAGGTCGTCAGCACCTCCGCGATGTCCCGCTTCACCGCCGGAAGGTCGAGGGTCTTGAATGCCTCGGCGTAGTCGAACTCCTCGCCCAGGGGGTCGGCCACGGCGGGGTTCTTGGCCAGGATCTTCAGGTTGAGCCGCTCCGGCCACCACTGGCGGTTTCCGCCGCCCTGAGTCGGGTGCGGGGCGCGCCCGTGCGCGACCGGGCAGCCGCCTCCGCCCTCCGTCTTCGCGTCTGTGACGATTGCTTCATGGTTCTCAGACATGGGAACCCTTCCGGACTAGGTGGATCACGGTGCTCAGGAACTGCGGGCGGTGGAACAGCCGGGGCACAAGCCCCGGTTGATGACCTCGGCCTCGTCGATCGAGAAGCCGCGGTCGTCGGACGCGGTCAGGCAGGGGGCCTCGCCGACCGCGCGGTCGATGTCGGCCACGGCAACAGGGATGCGCACGCGGTTGACGTGGGTAGGCGAGCGTCGGCGGCCCGGTGCTCCCGTCTGCTGAACCGTCACGTCCTTTCCCCGCTGTTGCCCTGTCCCTTGGCTGTCGCCGGAACCGATCCTACGATGGACTAAATCCAAGTCAATACGAGAACCAGACCCATACGAATTCATTCGTCAGACGATGCACTGTTAGGCTGGTGGCCATGAGTGACCTGCTGGAACGACTTCGCGGACGTGGCTGGCGGATGACCGCCCAGCGCCGGGTTGTCGCCGAGGTACTCGACGGCGAGCACGTCCACCTCACCGCGGACGAGGTGCTCGCGCGCGCCACCGCCCGGCTGCCGGAGGTCTCCCGCGCGACCGTCTACAACACCCTCGGTGAGCTCGTCGCGCTCGGCGAGGTGATCGAGGTGGCCACCGATGGCCGCGCCAAGCGCTACGACCCGAACGCCCACCGCCCCCACCACCACTTGGTGTGCTCGCGCTGCGGCGCCATCCGTGACGTCCACCCCAGTGGCGACCCACTGGCCGATCTGCCCGCCTCCGAGCGGTTCGGCTTCACTGTCTCCGATGTCGAGGTGACCTACCGGGGCCTGTGCCCCGACTGCGCCCGCGCCTGAACCGGCACCTGTCCACCGCGGACCGGGTACCGGGTGGCGGTTGCCATGTCGCGTTCTCGCGGGGTGCGCCGAGGGCAGCGCCCCCGGCGCAGCCTCCCTACCCGTTCGGGGCAGTATCCGCCGCCTCGTTGCTGGCGGCTGGCTCCGCGTCGACGAGGAGCTCGCGGTCACGCTCATCCACGCCACGGCACGTGGCGCCGTGCTCACCTGGCTGTCCCTGCCCGAAGACCGTATGCCGGAGAAGATACGGCTCGTAGGTCTCGAGGAGCACGTCGCCTTGCCGGAATTGCTCGATGCCCGGGCGCGGGCGGGGGTGCCGCGGATCCCGCAGCTGGGCTACGGCGACGAGCCGTTCGCGCAGCGGCTGCGGGACGCCGGCGATCGGCGCCTGGCCGACAGGGACGATCAGGGCGTGGACGTCGCGGTGCTGTCCCTGGTCTCACCGGGCGTGCAGGACCTCGCGGCGACGGACTCCGGGAGCGTCCGCCACCGCGAGGCGAACGACGCGCTCGCCGAGATCGTCGCCGGCCACCCGGAGCGGTTCCAGGCGCTTGCGGCCACCCCGACACCGGTACCCGAAGCCGCCGTTGAGGAACTGGAACGCGCGATCATGCAGCTCGGCTTCCGCGGCGCGATGCTGTACGGGCGCACGGGGGACAGGCTGGCCGATGCACCGGAGTTCGACGACCTCTACGCAGCCGCCGAGCGACTCCGGGTGGCCCCTGCATGTCCACCCGCAGACCCCCGTGCAGTCGGTCCTGGACGCGTACTACTCAGGGTTGGGCGGCGTCGGCATGGGGCCGGCCACCGCGGGGCTGGGCGCGGCCGAGCCCGAGGCCCGGCTCAGCGCAGGCTCAACCAGCGGTAGCAGAGCTCTGGGCGGCCGATCTGGCCGTACTGCGGGCTGCGTTCGGCCCGGCCCGCGCCCACCAGGTGCTCCAGGTAGCGGCGTGCCGTAATGCGCGAGATGCCCACCGTCTCGCCCGCCGTGCTCGCGGTGATGCCCTGGGGGCCCGCGTCGCGCAGCGCCCGCGTCACCGCCTCCAGGGTCGGGCCGCTCAACCCCTTGGGCAATGCGGCCGGTTGGGGCGAACGCAGGGCGGCGAGCGCGCGGTCCACCTCGTCCTGGCCGCTCGCCTCGCCCGCGGTCGCGCGGAACTCGGCGTAGCGGACGAGCCGGTCGCGCAGGGTCGCGAAGGTGAATGGCTTCAGCACGTACTGCACGACCCCGAGCGAGACGCCCTCGCGCACCACGGCCAGGTCGCGGGCCGAGGTCACCGCGATCACATCGGCCGCGTGCCCGGCCGCGCGCAGCGACCTCACGAGCTGCAGCCCGTGGCCATCGGGCAAGTAGAGGTCCAGGAGCAGCAGATCCACGGGCTCACGCTCGAGATGGCGCTGCGCCTCGCCGCCGGAGTGCGCGGTTCCGGCGACCGTGAAGCCCGGCACCCGCCCGACGTAGAGCGCGTGCGCGTCGGCCGCGACCGGGTCGTCCTCGACGACGAGTACGCGGATGGGCGGGCGGGCCGCCGTCGTCCGGTGGGTCACGTGCCCGCCCCCGTCCGCAGCGGGAGCCGTACGGTGAACTCGGCGCCGCCGATTGGGCAGTTCTGCCCGGTCATGTGCCCACCCCCGCTCCGAGGGGGAGCCGTACGGTGAACTCCGCGCCGCCGTCGGCCGAGTGGTCGAGCTGGATGGTTCCGCCGTTGCGGCGGACGGCCTGGCGGACCAGGGCAAGGCCCAGGCCACGGCTGCCGGCCGGAGATGCGGGGGACTTGGTGCTCCAGCCGCGCCGGAAGATCGCGTCCACCTCGGCCGCGTCCACGCCAGGACCGTTGTCCGAGACCCGCAGCAACAGCTCTGCTTCGTCGGCGAGTGCTGTCACCGTGACCCGCGCACGGCGGCCGGCGTGGGCCCGGTCTGCATCCCAGTTGGCTCCCCCAGCGGCAGCGTCAACGGCATTGTCGATGAGGTTGCCGAGCACCGTCACCAGGTCGCGGGCCGGCACCGTGTCAGGGAGCACTCCGTCGTGGATGCTGCTGTCCGGAGTGAGGACCAACTCGACGCCGCGCTCGTTCGCCTGGGCCGCCTTCCCCAGCAGCAGAGCCGCGAGCACCGGCTCCGCGACCGCCCCCACCACCGTGTCGGTGAGTGCCTGCGCGAGCTCGAGCTCCGCCGTGGCGAACTCGACCGCCTCGTCCGCCCGCCCCAGCTCGATCAGCGACACGACGGTGTGCAGCCGGTTCGCCGCCTCGTGGGCCTGCGAGCGCAGCGCCTCGGTGACACCGCGTACGGAGTCCAGCTCGCCGGACAGGGCCTGCAGCTCGGTGTGGTCCCGCAGGGTCACGACCGTGCCGCGCTTCTCCCCGCTGGAGACGGGCGAGGTGTTGACCACCACGATCCGGTCGGCGGTCATATGGACCTCGTCCACGCGCGGCTCCGCGGCCAGCAGCGCGCCGGTGAGCGGGGCGGGCAGGCCCAGCTCAGCGACGTTGCGTCCGATCACATCAGGACCGACGCCACGTAGTTCGCGCCCCGTGTCGGGGCCATCCGGGCTCACCACCTCTTGGCGGCGCTTCAGGTGCAACGCGTCCAACGCGTCCAGTCCCAGCAGCTCGCGCCCGGCGTCGGGGACATTCCGGCTCACCACGTCCTCGTCCTTGCGGCGCTTCGGGTGCAACGCGTCCAACGCGTCCAGTCCCAGCAGCTCGCGCCCGGCGTCGGGGACATTCCGGCTCACCACGTCCTCGTCCTTGCGGCGCTTCGGGTGCAACGCGTCCAACGCGTCCAGCCCCAGCAGCTCGCGCCCGGCGTCGTTGATGAGTGCGATGCGCCGCTGTCCGTCCAGCATCAGCAGTCCCTCGCGCACCGCGTGCAGCGCGGCCTGGTGGTAGTCGTGCATCCGGCTCAGTTCGGCCGCGTTCATGCCGTGCGTGTGGCGGCGCAGCCGGGCGTTGACCACGTATGTGGCGATGCCGCCCAGCACCACCGCCGCGGCCGCCACCACCAGTAGCCCGGCCAGTTGCCGCTCCACCTGTGCGCTGATCCGCTCGACCGTGATACCCGCGCTGACCAGGCCGATGATCCGGCCGTCGGCGCGCTCGCCGTCCCGTATCGGGGTCACCACGCGCACCGAGGGGCCGAGTGTGCCGGTGTAGGTCTCGGTGAAGGTACGGCCCTGGAGCGCGGGGCCGGTGTGGCCCAGGAACTCCTGGCCGATGCGGGCCGGGTCGGGGTGGGTCCAGCGGATGCCCCGCGGGTTCATGATCGTGACGAAGGCGACCCCGGTGTCCTTGCGGACCCGCTCCGCGTACGGCTGGAGCAGCGCCGACGGGTCGTCGCCGTGGATCGCGGCCCGTACGGAGGGGGAGTCGGCTATGGCCCGTGCCGCGGCGGTCGCCTGGCGGCCCGCCGCGTCCTCGGCCTGGCCCCTGGCGGTGAGGTACGCGAAGATCGCGCATCCGGCCACCACGGCAGCGACCAGCACGACCTGCATCGCGAAGAGCTGGCCTGCCAGGCTGCGGGGACGGGGGACGCGCATGACGCCAGTCTGCCTGGCCGATGACCTGCGGCGGAAAGCACTGTGCAGCGGAAACCCTCCGTGAACGAAATGAACGTAAGGGTGACGCCGGTCACACGGTGATGGATATTCACCGGGAAGTCCAGGACGTGAGCCGCACGTACTGTGCCAGGACACAAGGAGACGACCGTGGCTGCGCAGACCCTGCCACACCAGCCGCCGGACCAGCCCGGACAGCCGGGACGGACCACCCGGCCGAAGAAACGGGACCGGACCCACTACCTCTACCTCGCCGTGATCGGAGCCGTGCTCCTCGGCATCGTGGTCGGCTTCGCCGCTCCCGGCGTGGCCGTCGAGCTGAAGCCCCTGGGCACCGGCTTCGTGAATCTGATCAAGATGATGATCTCGCCCATCATCTTCTGCACGATCGTGCTGGGCGTCGGTTCCGTACGGAAGGCCGCGAAGGTCGGCGCGGTGGGCGGACTGGCGCTCGGCTACTTCCTGGTGATGTCCACCATCGCCCTCGCGATCGGCCTGGTCGTCGGCAACATCCTCGAGCCGGGCTCCGGGCTGCACCTCACCGACGCCGCACGGAGCGCGGGCGAGGCGCAGGCCGAGGGCGCGAGCTCGTCCACCGCGGACTTCCTGCTCGGCGTCATCCCGACCACGCTCGTCTCCGCCTTCACCGGCGGCGAGGTGCTGCAGACGCTGCTGGTCGCCCTCCTCGTCGGCTTCGCGCTGCAGGCGATGGGACCGGCGGGCGAGCCGGTCCTCCGGGGGGTCGGGCACATCCAGCGGCTCGTCTTCCGCGTCCTCTCGATGATCATGTGGGTGGCGCCGGTCGGCGCGTTCGGCGCCATCGCCGCGGTGGTCGGCGAGACGGGCCTCGACGCGCTCAAGTCACTCGCCGTCATCATGCTCGGCTTCTACGCGACCTGCCTGGTCTTCGTCTTCGTGGTGCTGGGCACCCTGCTGCGGCTCGTCGCCGGGATCAGCCTCGTCGCGCTGCTGAAGTACCTGGCGCGCGAGTTCCTGCTGATCCTGTCCACGTCCTCGTCGGAGTCGGCGCTGCCGCGCCTCATCGCGAAGATGGAGCACCTGGGCGTCAGCAAGCCGGTCGTCGGAATCACCGTCCCGACCGGCTACTCCTTCAACCTCGACGGCACGGCCATCTACCTGACCATGGCCTCGCTGTTCGTCGCCGAGGCGCTGGGCGACCCGCTCTCACTCGGCCAGCAGATCTCGCTGCTCGTCTTCATGGTCATCGCCTCGAAGGGCGCGGCGGGCGTCACGGGCGCGGGCCTGGCCACCCTCGCGGGCGGCCTGCAGTCCCACCGGCCCGAGCTCCTGGACGGCGTCGGCCTCATTGTCGGCATCGACCGCTTCATGAGCGAGGCCCGGGCGCTGACGAACTTCGCGGGCAACGCGGTGGCCACGGTGCTCATCGGCACCTGGACCAAGGAGATCGACAAGTCCCGGGTGGGCGAAGTGCTGGCCGGGAAGCTGCCGTTCGACGAGCGGACACTCCTCGACGACGACGGCCACGGCGCACCCTCCGCCCACGGCGACGAGGCCCCGGAGCCGCGCGGCGGCGCGGGCAAGGAGACCGTCACGGTCTGACGGGTCTGACGGGTCTGACGGGTCGGACGGGCTCGCTCATGGGCGTACGGGCGCACGGCGCTCGTACGCCCGTGAGCGTCGGCGGCCTACGACGTGCCGGGCTCGCCGGCGGCGCGGATGAGCACCCGGGCGGTGAGCTGCCCGCCCTGGACGGCGTGTTCGGCCCTGGCCGGGCGGCAACGGTCCTGTTCCGGGTCGTATTCGGTCATGACGACACCGGCGTGGTCGGTGGCGGGCTCTTCCAGGTGCACGGGCCAGCCACGGCTGTCGAGGGCGGCGGCGAACTCCCGGGAGTACCGGCTCTCGATGGCCGGGTCCGCCGTCCCGTGGACGAGCCATACGGGGAGGGGAGGGGCAGGCGTGGTGGCGAGGTCGCTCAGGGGGATGGTTCCCGTGGTGCGCGCAGCCCAGTCGTAGCGGGACGCGATGCCGACGACGGCCATCGGGCGCCAGCCGCCGACGAGTTCGGGGCGCAGCGCGACGCCCATCGCCGCCGGGGCCCCTGCCGACCAACCGGCGAGCACGATCCGGTCGGCGTCCCCGCCGAGAGCGGCCGCCTGGCCGCGGGCGAAGTCGAGCGACTCGAGGAGATGCGCGCGCCCCTCGTCGGGGGCGTCCGAGCGCCAGTCGGGCACCAGGACGTTCAGGCCCGACCGCGCCACCGCCTCGGCCAGCGGCTGGAGTACGTCCCGCTCGTCCGGTCCCTTGCCGTGCCAGAGCAGCACGGTGGGCACGGCGGTGTCCTGGGCCCCCGCCCGCGGGCGGTACACATCGATCGCCTTGCCGCTCGCGCCGTGGGTGAGGGCGTGTGTCACATCGAGATCTAAGGTCACGTCAGGCGTTCCTGTTCCGTGGTGGTCGTGCACTGGTCTTCGTGCATTGGTCTTCGCACTGGTCTTCGTACTGAGCGGCGTGCTGATCATCGCGTACTGGGGGCCCGTCGAGGATCTCCCTGTATTTACGGGTGCTCGGGGCAATCTGACCGCACACACGCGTGCCAGTCGATGCACAGGCCGGGCTGCACCTTACACAGGCCGCTGCCAGGTGGTTGCCAGGGGTGGAAGCGTCGCCGTGATGCTGTGCCCCTTTATGCAGGCCGGTGCCAGGTGGTTGCCAGGGGTGGAAGCATCGCCATGATGCTGTGCCCCTTTATGCAGGCCGCAGCCAGGTGGTTGCCAGGGGCGGAAGCACCGCCGTGATGCTGTTCTTGTGGGCCTGCCAGGGGACCGGTTCCGTCTTCAGCAGGTCCGGGTTGGTGACGTCGCCGCCGCCGAAGCGGGCCGCGTCCGTGTTGAGGATCTCCTGCCAGCCGGTGTACTGCCCCGGGACGCCGAGGCGGTAGTCGTGCCGGACCACCGGCGAGAAGTTGCTGACGCACAGCAGCGGGTTGCCGAAGGCGTCGTGCCGGGTGAAGGCGAAGACGTTGTCGTCCGCCGCACCGCCCTCGACCCAGCTGAAGCCCGTCGGGTCGGTGTCGCGCTCCCACAGGGCGCGCTCGTCCGCGTAGATCCGGTTGAGCTCGCGCACCAGGTCCCGTACGCCCCGGTGGTCGCCCGCCGAGTGATACGTGTCGTCCAGCAGCCACCACTCCGGGCCGTGCGCCTCCGACCACTCCGCGCCCTGCGCGAACTCCTGCCCCATGAAGAGCAGTTGCTTGCCCGGGTGGGCCCACATGAAGGCGAGGTACGCGCGGTGGTTGGCGCGCCGCTGCCACCAGTCGCCGGGCATCTTCGTCACCAGCGCCTGCTTGCCGTGCACCACTTCGTCGTGCGAGATGGGCAGGACGTAGTTCTCGCTGTAGGCGTACACCATCGAGAACGTCATCTCGTTGTGGTGGTACTTGCGGTGGATCGGCTCCTTCGCCATGTACCCCAGCGAGTCGTGCATCCAGCCCATGTTCCACTTCAGGCCGAAGCCGAGGCCGCCGAAGCCGCCTGGGCCGGTGTGGTGGGTGGCCCGGGTGACGCCGTCCCAGGCGGTGGACTCCTCGGCGATCGTCACGACGCCCGGGCAGCGCCGGTAGACGGTCGCGTTCATCTCCTGGAGGAAGCGGACGGCGTCGAGGTTCTCGCGGCCGCCGTACTCGTTGGGCGTCCACTGGCCTCCCTCGCGCGAGTAGTCGAGGTAGAGCATGGAGGCGACGGCGTCGACCCGCAGGCCGTCGATATGGAACTCCTCGCACCAGTAGACGGCGTTCGCGACCAGGAAGTTGCGGACCTCGGCGCGGCCGTAGTCGAACTCGAGCGTGCCCCAGTCGGGGTGCTCGGCGCGGCTCGGGTCCGACGGCTCGTACAGCGGTGTCCCGTCGAACCCGGCCAGCGCCCAGTCGTCCTTCGGGAAGTGCGCGGGCACCCAGTCGACAATGACGCCGATCCCGGCCCGGTGCAGGGCGTCGACGAGGAATTTGAAGTCGTCGGGGGTGCCGAGGCGGGCCGTCGGCGCGTAGTACGAGGTGACCTGGTAGCCCCAGGAGCCGCCGAAGGGGTGCTCGGCGACCGGCATCAGCTCCACGTGCGTGAAGCCGAGGTCCTTGACGTACGCGGGCAGCTGCTCGGCGAGCTGCCGGTAGGTCAGGCCGGGGCGCCAGGAGGGGAGGTGCACCTCGTAGACGGAGAACCGCGACTCGTGCGCGCGGTGGTCGGCGCGCTGCGCCATCCACGCGTCGTCGCCCCAGGTGTGGTGGGAGGCCGTGACGACCGAGGCGGTGTCCGGCGGGCACTCGGTGCGGCGGGCCATCGGGTCGGCGCGGAGGGTGCGCGAGCCGTCGGGGCGTGCGATGTCGAACTTGTAGAGCGTGCCCTCGCCCACGCCCGGCAGGAACAGCTCCCAGATGCCGCACGAGCCCATCGAGCGCATGGGAAAGCCGGTGCCGTCCCAGAAGTTGAAGTCGGCGGCGAGGCGGACCCCGCGGGCGTTCGGGGCCCAGACGGTGAAGCGGGTGCCTGCGACGCCCTGATGGGTCATCGGGTGCGCGCCGAGCGCGTGCCACAGCTGCTCGTGGCGGCCCTCGGAGATCAGGTACAGATCGACCTCGCCGAGGGCGGGCAGGAAGTGGTACGGGTCGTGGGACTCGAGCGTGACGCCGTTGTCGTACGCCACTTCGAGCCGGTAGTCGGGGATCTCGGTGAGCGGCAGCACGCCCGCGAAGAGGCCGTCCGCCTCGGAGAGGAGTTCCGCGCGCAGGCCGTCGGCGACGACGGTGACGGATGCGGCGAACGGCCGCAGGGCGCGGAAGAGGACACCGCCGGGGGTGGGGTGCGCGCCGAGCAGCGCGTGCGGATCGTGATGCTCGCCGGCGAGCAGCCGCTGCCGCTCGCCGGGCTCCAGCGGCGCGGCGGCCCAGACACCAGGGCGGGCGGACCCGGGCCGCACGGTGCCGGTGCGGGCGGGGGCGGGCCCGGACTTCTGCGGGGCCGAGCGCCGGGGCGAGGCCACGGACGGGCGGGTGTCGGGCGAGGGGCGGCGGGTCACGGCTGGGTCCTCCTCGGACGGGCGGGCGGCGGGCAGCGGCGGGCGGGGACGGGCGGGTGGCCCGCGAGGCGGTGGAGGGCGGCCACCGGAACCGGGAGGCGGGTCATGGCTGGGTCACGGGTGGGTCGGGGCGGGCGGGGACGTGTGGGGAGAGCCCGCGAGGCGGTGGATGGCGGCCATCGGCACCGAGAGCCAGTCCGGCCGGTGCCGCGCCTCGTAGAGCACCTCGTACACCGCCTTGTCCGTCTCGTACGCGCGCATCAGCTCCGGCTCCTGGCGCGGGTCGACGCCCGACGCCTCCGCGTATCCGTCGCAGTACGCGGCGCGGTTGCGGCGCGCCCACTCCTGCGCCCAGGCGGACGAGTCGGGGCCCGGGCGGGAGGCGCGGGCCGCGTAGTCGAAGGAGCGGAGCATTCCGGCGATGTCGCGGGCCACCGGCTGGAGGCGGCGGCGTTCGGAGATGGGGCGGGCCGGCTCGCCCTCGAAGTCGATCAGGGCCCAGCGGCCGTCAAGGGCCGCGCGCAGGGTCTGGCCGAGGTGCAGATCACCGTGTATCCGCTGGGCCGGCCACGTGCGGCCGCGCCTGCCGAGCTCGGCGAGGTCGTCGAAGGCGGCGCGGAGCGGATCGCGATAGGGGCGCAGCGCGGGGACCGCCGCCGCGGCGGCGTCCAGGCGCTCCGTCATGCCCGCCGCCAGCAGTTCGATCTGCTGTCTGCGCAGCACCGCTGTCGGCAGTACGGCCGCCAGCGCGGTGTGCACCTCGGCGGTGGCCCGGCCGAGTGCGCGCGCCGAACCGCTGAAATCGGCCCGTACGGAAAGGGAGTTGAGGGCGAGCTGCCAGCCGTCGGCGGAGCCGCGCAGGAAGGGTTGCAGGATGCCGAGCGTCATGGGTTCGGCCGTCGAGGTCTCGAACCAGGCCGTGGGGTGCGGCACCCGGTCGCAGCCCGCGCGGGCGAGCGCGAGCGGCAGTTCCAGGTCGGGGTTGACGCCGGCGCCGATCCGCCGGAAGACCTTGAGGATGTACGCATCGCCGTACACCACCGAGGAGTTGGACTGCTCAGCGGTGACCGGCCGCGGGTTCAGGGCGGAGGCGATGGCGGTGGAGGGGGCCCGGGTGAAGCGCAGCGCGCCGAGCCGGCCCGGCACCCGCAACCGCTCCAGCAGCAGCCCCGCGAGCCGCGGGTCATGGAGTGCCTCGTAGATCGTACGGCCGTGCAGCGGACCGCTGGTGGGGCGGCCGATCAGAGCGTGGGCCAGCTGGGGCGGGAGGGCGGAGCGGATGCCGAGCAGCAGCTGGTAGCAGTCGCCGGTGCCCGTCCCGGCCTGCGGCGGCCCGGACTGCTGGGCGCGTACGAGGAGGTGGAGCAGGCCGGGGGCCGCGCCGCCGGCCCCGCAGGGCAGCAGCTCGGTGGCGGAGACCAGGGAGAAGCCGCTGACGGGCCGGCCTTTACCCGCGAACCACCGCTGGCGCGGCAGCCATTCGCGCAGCAGCGGTACGAGCGAGGGGAGCAGCGCGCGGGGAACAGGGGTGGGCGGGGCCGTGGGGGCAGGGGTGGTTTCACCGGTCGGGTTGGCGCGGGTTGTGCCTTCCGACATGGTGTCGCGTCGGGTGGTGTCGGATGGCGGGGCCGTGGGGGCAGGGGTGGTTTCACCGGTCGGGTTGGCGCGGGTTGTGCCTTCCGACATGGTGTCGCGTCCTTTCCCCGGGCACACCACAGATGGGCAGAGTGTCCCGGATTGCGGCAAAGCTGTCCGGCGGTGCGGGACGTGTCGGGAGAGGATCGTCCGTACAGGTAAGGCGATTGGCCTATTCGCTGCACGGTGCTGCTGGGGTCACGCGTGGGTGTATTGGGAGAGGTTGCCCATGGCGGGACGGCGGAAACCGGAATCTTTCCCCATCCCGCCACGTGTCAGACGCCTTTCAGCCCGGCGGGGTTGGCCGGTTTCAGCTAGGCGCGGCGCCCGGCCGGCGCAGCCGGAACCAGTAGAAGCCGTGTCCGGCGAGCGTGAGCAGATACGGCAGTTCCCCGATGGCCGGGAAGCGCACCCCGCCGATCAGCTCCACCGGGTGCCGCCCGTTGAAGGACTGCAGGTCAAGCTCCGTCGGCTGTGCGAATCGCGAGAAGTTGTTGACGCAGAGGACGAGATCGTCGCCCTGGCCCTCGACGGAGGGGGCCTCGCGGAGGAAGGCGAGCACGGCCGGGTTGCTGGAGGGTAGTTCGGTGTACGAGCCGAGGCCGAACGCCGGGTTCTGCTTGCGGATCTCGATCATCCGGCGGGTCCAGTGCAGCAGTGAGGACGGCGAGGACATCGACGCCTCGACGTTGGTGACCTGGTAGCCGTAGACCGGGTCCATGATGGTCGGCAGGTAGAGCCGCCCCGGATCGCAGGAGGAGAAGCCCGCGTTGCGGTCCGGCGTCCACTGCATCGGGGTGCGCACCGCGTCGCGGTCGCCGAGCCAGATGTTGTCGCCCATGCCGATCTCGTCGCCGTAGTAGAGGATCGGCGAACCGGGCAGGGACAGCAGCAGGGCGGTGAACAGCTCGATCTGGTTGCGGTCGTTGTCGAGCAGGGGCGCGAGGCGGCGCCGGATGCCGATGTTGGCGCGCATCCGCGGGTCCTTGGCGTACTCCGCGTACATGTAGTCGCGTTCTTCGTCCGTGACCATCTCGAGGGTCAGCTCGTCGTGGTTGCGGAGGAAGACGCCCCACTGGCAGCCGGACGGAATGGCCGGGGTCTTGGCGAGGATTTCCGATACGGGATATCTCGACTCTCTCCGCACCGCCATGAAGATCCGTGGCATGACCGGGAAGTGGAAGGCCATGTGGCACTCGTCGCCGCCCTTGGCGTAGTCGCCGAAGTAGTCGACGACGTCCTCGGGCCACTGGTTGGCCTCGGCGAGCAGCACGGTGTCCGGGTAGTGCGCGTCGATCTCGGCGCGGACCCGCCTGAGCATCTCGTGCGTGCGCGGCAGGTTCTCGCAGTCGGTGCCCTCCTCCGCGTAGAGGTAGGGCACGGCGTCCAGCCGGAAGCCGTCGATGCCGAGGTCGAGCCAGAACCGGAGCGCCGAGATGATCTCCTCCTGCACGGCCGGGTTCTCGAAGTTGAGGTCCGGTTGGTGGGAGAAGAAGCGGTGCCAGTAGTACTGCTTGCGGACCGGGTCGAAGGTCCAGTTGGACGCCTCGGTGTCGACGAAGATGATGCGGGCGTCCTGGTACTGCTTGTCGTCGTCGGCCCAGACGTAGTAGTCCCCGTACGGACCTTCCGGGTCCCGGCGCGACTCCTGGAACCACGGGTGCTGGTCGCTGGTGTGGTTCATGACGAAGTCGATGATCACGCGCATGCCGCGCTGGTGCGCCGCGTCGACGAACTCCACGAAGTCGGCGAGGTCACCGAAGTCGGGGAGGACGGAGGTGTAGTCCGAGACGTCGTAGCCGCCGTCGCGCAGCGGGGACTTGAAGAACGGCGGCAGCCAGAGACAGTCGACGCCCAGCCATTGCAGGTAGTCGAGCTTCGCGGTGAGGCCCTTGAGGTCGCCGATGCCGTCGCCGTTGCTGTCCTGGAAGGAGCGGACCAGCACCTCGTAGAAGACGGCGCGTTTGAACCAGTCGGGATCGCGGTCCCCCGCCGGTGTGTCCTCGAAGGTGTCCTGGACGGGCTCGTTGACGATCATGTGGTGGGTGACCCTCCGATCGGTGAGGACGGTCGCAGGGAGAGCACGTGCGCGGGCGTGACACCCGGCTCGAGGCGCACATAGTTGTCCCTGCCCCAGTGATAGGTCTCGCCGGTGAGCTCATCGCGCACCGGGACGGACTCGTGCCAGTCCAGGCCGAGTTCCGGCATGTCCAACGAGACCGTTGCCTCCTGGGTGTGGTGGGGGTCGAGGTTGACCACGGTGATCACGCAGTCGGCTGCGGAGCGCTTGGAGTAGGCGATCACGTTGTCGTTGTCGGCCCGGTGGAAGTGCAGGCTGCGCAGCTGCTGCAGGGCCGGGTGGCGGCGCCTGATCCGGTTGAGCGCGGTGATGAGCGGCGCGATCGTACGGTTCTCGCGCTCGGCCGCCTCCCAGTCGCGCGGGCGCAGCTCGTATTTCTCGGAGTTCAGGTACTCTTCGCTGCCCGGCCGCAGCGGCGTGTTCTCGCACAGTTCGTAGCCCGCGTAGACGCCCCAGGTGGGGGAGAGGGTGGCGGCGAGGACGGCGCGGGTCTCGAAGGCGGCGCGCCCGCCGTTCTGAAGGTAGGCGTGCAGGATGTCGGGCGTGTTCACAAAGAAGTTCGGCCGCATGTACGAGGCCGCGTCGCCGGACAGCTCGGTGAGGTATTCGGTCAGCTCCTGCTTGCTGTTGCGCCAGGTGAAGTAGGTGTACGACTGCTGGAAGCCGATCGCGGCGAGGGTGTGCATCATCGCGGGCCTGGTGAACGCCTCGGCCAGGAAGATGACATCGGGGTCGGTGCGGTTGATGTCACCGATGACCTTCTCCCAGAAGGAGACCGGCTTGGTGTGCGGGTTGTCGACGCGGAAGATCCGCACCCCGTGGTCCATCCAGAAGCGCAGCACCCGCAGCGTCTCGCGGGTGATCCCGCGCAGGTCGGCGTCGAAGGCGACCGGGTAGATGTCCTGGTATTTCTTCGGCGGGTTCTCGGCGTACGCGATGGTGCCGTCGGCCCGGTGGTGGAACCACTCGGGGTGCCCCCGCACCCAGGGGTGGTCGGGCGAGCACTGCAGCGCGAAGTCGAGCGCGACCTCGAGCCGCAGGTCCCGCGCCTTCTCCACGAAGCGGTCGAAGTCCTCGATGGTGCCGAGGTCGGGGTGGATCGCGTCGTGGCCGCCGGCGGAGGAGCCGATCGCCCACGGCGAGCCCACGTCGTACCGCCCGGCCGACAGGGAGTTGTTCGGGCCCTTGCGGAACGCGGTGCCGATGGGGTGGATGGGCGGGAGGTAGACGACGTCGAAGCCCATTGCGGCGATGGCGGGCAGCCGCTCGCCCGCGGTGCGGAAGCTGCCGCTCAGCGGGGGGCGGTCCTCCTTCACGACCGCGCCCTCGGAGCGGGGGAAGAACTCGTACCACGACCCGTACAGTGCGCGCCGCCGCTCGACCTGGAGGGGGAGCGGGCGGGAGGAGCTGACCAGTTCGCGCAGTGGGTGGCGGTCCAGGGTGGCCACGACCTCGGGGGTGAGTGCCGCGGCCAGCCGGGCGGCGGCTGGGCGGAGTTCGTCGCGCAGCGCGTCGGCGGCGCTCAGCACGCACTCGCGGCCCTCGCTCTTGGGCACCCCGGCGGCGGCCTGCTCGTGCAGCTCGGCGCCCTCGGCGAGGACGAGGGAGGTGTCGATCCCGGCGGGAATCTTGATCTGGGCGTGATGGCGCCAGGTGGCGACCGGGTCGCCCCAGGCCTCGACCGTATACGTCCAGCGGCCCTCGCTGTCGGGCGTGACCTCGGCGCCCCAGCGGTCGGTGCCGGGCGCGAGTTCGCGCATCGGGTTCCACGGTCCGGCGCGGCCGGCCGGGTCACGCAGCACCACATTCGCGGCGACCGCGTCGTGGCCCTCGCGAAAAACAGTGGCGGTGACGAGAAAACTCTCACCCGCCACCGCCTTCGCAGGACGCCGCCCGCAGTCGACGAGCGGGCGGATGTCGAGTACGGGAATGCGTCCGATCACGGGACCACCTGGAGGCGTTGCGGTTTCAGCCGCTTTACGGGCTTTTGTACTTTCTATCTGCTTCTTTGGAGGCGTGCTGGCTGCGGGCATGGCCGCTCCTGTCCGCGTTCACTCAGGTGGGCGACTGTGTCCTTGGGGGTGGTGCGCGGGGGGCGAGGGTTGGTTACCGGGGGAGCCTGCCCAGGAGGAACGTGCCTGCAATCCGGTGAGCACGGGGCTACCGCTCCGTAAGGGTAAAAACAAGAAAGCGGCCCCGCGGCGGGTGCCGCGGGGCCGCTCTTTCGGGTCAGGTCCGGAACGGGCGAGAACAGCTCCGGATCAGCTCGCTGCTGGGTGTCGGGTTGTCAGTTCTTCACCTGCAGCAGGAGGTTCGGGGAGCCGGGGCCGGCAAGGCCGACCTTGCCGGACGCCGCATTGTTCACCAGTGCCGTCCGGACGGCCTCCGGGCTCGCCGACGGGTGCGCGCCGAGGTACAGCGCCGCGGCGCCCGCGGTGTGCGGCGCCGCCATGGAGGTGCCGGAGATGGTGTCGGACGCGGTGTCCGAAGAGTTCCAGGCCGAGGTGATGTCCACGCCCGGCGCGAACAGATCGACCGTACTGCCCCAGTTGGAGAACCAGGCCCGGCTGTCGTTCTTCTCGGTCGCGCCGACGGTGATGGCCTCCTTCACCCGTGCGGGTGAGGTCAGGTCTGCGGGGAGGCCGTCGTTGCCGGCCGCGACAGCGAAGGTCACCCCGGACGCGATGGCGTTGCGCACGGCGGTGTCCAGCGACGGGCTGGCGACTCCGCCCAGGCTCATATTGGCCACCGCGGGCTTCTTCGCGTTCTTCACCACCCAGTCGATGCCCGCGATCACCTGCGCCGTGGTGCCCGACCCCTCGTCGTCCAGCACCCGCACTGCCACGACGTTGGCTCTCTTCGCCACGCCGTACGAGGTGCCGGCGACCGTTGCGGCGACATGCGTCCCGTGGCCGTGGCCGTCGTTCGCGGTGGCGTCCTTGTCGATGAAGTCCCAGCCGCTGCGCGCCCGGCCGCCGAAGTCCTGGTGCGAGGTCCTGACGCCGGTGTCGATGATGTACGCCGTCGCGCCCGATCCCCCGCTATCGGGTGAGGTGTACGACTTGTCCAACGGCAGGTCGGCCTGGTCGAGCCGGTCCAGGCCCCAGGACGGTGGGTTCTTCTGGGTGGCAACCAGGGACACCTTGGTGTCCTGGGCGACGGAGGCCACCTGGGGATCGGCCGCGAGCTGACTGGCCTGCGTCGGCGAGAGCCCCACCGCGTAGCCGTTGAGCGCCTCGGTGTACGTCTGGCGTATCTTCGCGCCGTACTTGCGGGCGAGGTCCTTGCCCGCCTCCGAGGAGGCGGCGATCCCGTCCGAGCCGGACTTCAAAGTGACGATGTAGCTGCCGCTGACGGCGCCGGGTTCGCCGGCGCCCAGTATTCGGCCCTCGTCCGGGGCGGCTTGCGCGGGCAGGGTGACGGCGCAGATACCGGCGGCGAGCGCGGCCGCCGTCACAGTCACAGTCACCTTCGAGCGGCGCGAAGCATGGCGTCGTCTCACGGGCATGAGGCCCCCAATCGATCGGGGTGTCGGTTACCGACTAGTCACGTTCTCGCCAAGTACGGGATTGAACAACCGTCTGGACAGCGCTTTCTGCTCGACACCTGTCCGGATGCCTTCTCTTTGCGGCGGTTCGCCCGCAAAACGCGGGGCCGATCGGGCGCATGGAAGCACGGCGGGGGTCGCGCCGTGGCTGCTTGCCGCGCGCCGCGGCTACCGTCGAAGGGTGAAGGCTGCCGGCACCGTGAACGTGCGTCCCTGCCCTGTGGCGGGCGCCCTGGGATGGTGGGAATTGTGAAGGCAATCCGTCGATTCAGTGTGCGTCCCGTCCTTCCGGAACCCCTACGACCGCTCAGCGAGCTGGCGCGCAATCTGCGCTGGTCCTGGCACCCCGAGACCCGTGAGCTGTTCCAGGCCGTCGACCCGGAGGGCTGGGAGGCCGCCGGGGGCGACCCCCTGCGGCTGCTCGGCTCCGTCTCCGCGTCGCGCCTCGCCGACCTCGCCGAGGACCGCAGGTTCCTCCGGCGTCTCGCGGCCGCGGCCGACGACCTCGACGACTACCTCCGAAACCCCCGCTGGTACCAGACCGCGGACCCCGACCTGCCCGACGCCATCGCCTACTTCTCGCCCGAGTTCGGCATCACCGCCGCCCTCCCGCAGTACTCCGGCGGCCTCGGCATCCTCGCGGGCGACCATCTCAAGGCCGCGAGCGACCTCGGCGTCCCCCTCATCGGCGTCGGGCTCCTCTACCGGCACGGCTACTTCCGGCAGTCCCTCTCCCGCGAGGGCTGGCAGCAGGAGCAGTACCCGGTCCTCGACCCCAACGAGCTGCCGCTGACCATGCTCCGCGAGCCCGACGGCAGACCCACCCAGGTCGCCCTCGCCCTGCCCGGCGGCCGCTCCCTGCGTGCGTACGTCTGGGAGGCGCGGATCGGTCGTGTCCCGCTGCTGCTCCTCGACTCGGATGTGGAGGAGAACGACTCGCGCGCTCGCGACGTGACCGACCGGCTCTACGGCGGAGGGAGCGAGCACCGGCTCCTCCAGGAGATGCTGCTCGGCATCGGCGGCGTGCGCGCCGTCCGCGCCTACTGCCGGATCACCGGGCATCCCGAGCCCGAGGTCTTCCACACCAACGAGGGCCACGCGGGCTTCCTCGGCCTGGAGCGGATCCGTGAGCTCGGCGCGTACGGCGTGGACTTCGACGCCGCGCTCGAAGCCGTCCGCGCCGGGACGGTGTTCACCACCCACACCCCCGTGCCCGCGGGCATCGACCGGTTCGACCGCGAGCTCGTCGCCCGCCACTTCGGCGAGGGTGGCGAGCTGCCCGGCGTCGACGCGGGCCGGATCCTCCAGCTCGGCATGGAGACTTACCCCGGCGGCGAGAGCAACCTCTTCAACATGGCCGTGATGGGCCTGCGCCTGGCCCAGCGGGCCAACGGCGTGTCCACCCTGCACGGCAAGGTCAGCCGGGAGATGTTCGCGGGCCTTTGGCCGGGTTTCGACCCGGAGGAAGTGCCCATCACCTCCGTGACCAACGGCGTGCACGCGCCGACCTGGGTGGCGCCCGAGGTCTTCCGGCTCGGCGCCCGCCAGCTCGGCGTCGGCCGCGCCGAGGACGCCCTGGCCAGCGGCGGCCCGCCGCGCTGGGATGCCATCGCCGACATCCCCGCCGAGGAGATCTGGGAGCTGCGCAGGTCCCTGCGCGAGCAGCTGGTCGGGGAGGTACGGGCCCGGCTGTACGCGTCCTGGCGGCAGCGCGGCGCGGGCACCGCGGAACTCGGCTGGATCGACGGCGTCCTGGACCCCGACGTCCTCACCATCGGCTTCGCCCGCCGCGTCCCCTCCTACAAGCGGCTCACCCTCATGCTGCGCGACCCCGACCGGCTGATGCGGCTGCTGCTCGACCCCGAGCGCCCGGTCCAGATCGTCGTCGCGGGCAAGGCGCACCCGGCCGACGACAGCGGCAAGCGGCTCGTACAGGAACTGGTGAAGTTCACCGACGACCCGCGGGTGCGGCACCGCATCGTCTTCCTGCCCGACTACGGCATGGGGATGGCCCAGAAGCTCTACCCGGGCTGTGACGTGTGGCTGAACAACCCGCTGCGCCCGCTGGAGGCCTGCGGGACCTCGGGGATGAAGGCCGCGCTCAATGGCGGCCTCAACCTGTCGGTGCTGGACGGCTGGTGGGACGAATGGTACGAACCGGACTTCGGCTGGGCCATCCCCACCGCGGACGGCTCGGCCACCAGCGAGGAGCGGCGCGACGACCTGGAGGCCGTCGCCCTCTACAAGCTGCTGGAGGAGCGGGTCGCGCCGCGCTTCTACGACCGCGGGCCCACCGGGCTGCCCGACCGCTGGATCGAGATGGTCCGGCAGACCCTCGTCCGCCTCGGCCCCAAGGTCCTGGCCGGGCGGATGGTCCGCGAGTACGTGGAGCGGCTGTACGCGCCCGCCGCCCGCGCCCACCGCACACTCGAGGCCCCGGCGGCGCGCGAGCTGGCCGCCTGGAAGGCGCGGGTGCACGCGGCGTGGCCGGGCGTGGCCGTCGACCATGTGGAGACCGGCACGGTCACCGAGGTGGGCTGCAGTGCCGAGCTGGGGTCCACGCTGTCGCTGCGAGTCCGGGTCGCACTGGACTCGCTGCGCCCGGACGACGTCGAGGTACAGGTGGTCGCGGGCCGGGTGGACGCAGAGGACCGGATCACGGACGGGGCCGCGGTGCCGCTCAAGCCGACCGGGGGCGCGGACACCGAGGGCCGCTGGCTGTACGAGGGGCCCATGGCGCTGAACCGTACCGGGCCCTTCGGCTACACCGTGCGGATCCTGCCGTCGCACCGGCTGCTGGCGAGCGGCGCGGAGCTGGGGCTTGTGGCGGTGCCCTCGGAGAGCACTGGGGAAGCGGCGGGGGTTCTGATGCGGTGAACCCGCCCCTCCGGGGGGGGTGGAGGGGCGGGAGTGGTGGGGCGGTGCCTGGGAGCGAGGAAGGACGTCCCCAGGCACCGCCCGGTCTTGTGGGCCGCATGCGGCGGGCTAGTTCGGGGTCTTGCTGGTCGCGTGCGGCGGGCTACTTGACGTTGACGCCGGCCCAGGCGCTTTCGACGTCTGCGTCATCAGGCGCTGCCGGGTCTTGCTGGCCGCGTGTGGCGGGCTACTTGACGTTGACGCCCGCCCAGGCGCTTTCTACGCCCTTGGTCTCGGCGCTGTCCGCGCCGTAGAGGTCGGTCGCGGCCTTGACCGTGGCCTCGCGTGCCGCGTGGTAGTCGGTGTTCGAGGTCATGTAGGTGGTGAGGGCCTTGAACCAGATCTTCTCGGCCTTGTCGCGGCCGATGCCCTCGACCTTGGAGCCGTCGGCGGTCGGCGAGTCGTACTGGACGCCGTTGATCTCCTTCTGGCCGCTGCCCTCGGACAGCAGGTAGAAGAAGTGGTTGGCGACGCCGGAGGAGTGGTGCACGTCCTCGTTGCCCACGCCGTCGTACCAGTCGTCCTTGGACGAGCCGTCCTTGCTGGGCTTGTCCATGTAGCGGAGCGGGGTGCCGTCGCCGTTGATGTCGATCTTCTCGCCGACGAGGTAGTCGCCCACGTCCTGCGGGTTGTTGGCGTTGAACTCGACGGCCGCGGCGAAGATGTCGGAGGTCGCCTCGTTGAGGCCGCCGGACTCGCCGCTGTACTCCAGGCCGGCGGTGGCGGAGGTGACGCCGTGGGTCATCTCGTGCGCGGCGACGTCAATGGAGGTCAGCGGCTTGGCGTTACCCTCCCCGTCGCCGTACGTCATGCAGAAGCAGCTGTCGTCCCAGAAGGCGTTGACGTAGGAGTCGCCGTAGTGGACGCGGGTCGAGGCGCCCTTGCCGTCGCCCTTGATGCCGCTGCGGCCGTGCACGCTCTTGTAGTAGTCCCAGGTCAGGGCCGCGCCGTAGTGGGCGTCGACGCCCGCGGTCTGCGGCTCGTCCGGCTTGCCGTTGCCCCATGCGTCGTCGGCGTCGGTGAACAGCTTGCCCTCGCCCTCCTCGCCGTGCCCGAGGTCGCTGGTGGTGTGACCGCCGCGGTCGGCGTCGGTGAGGGTGAACTCCGAGCCGGACTTGGAGGTGCCCAGCTCGACCTTGCCGCTGTACTGGCTCTCGCCCGAGCCGTTGTGGACGGCCTGGTACTCGTACAGCTTCTTGCCGGTTCTGGCGTCGGTGATGACGTGCAGCTTGCTAGGGGTGCCGTCCTTCTGGAAGCCGCCGGTGACGGTCTCCCAGGCGAGGACGGGCTTGCCGTCGGCGGCCCAGATCACCTTTCGGGGCTCGGCGCCCGCGGCCGCCTTGCCGCCCTCCGTCGTCTTCGCGGCCTTGACCGCGCTCTTCTCGGCGGCGGCCGGAGCGACCTCGGCGCGGGTCGAGGCGACCTGGACCTTCGCCTTCGTCGCCTTGGTGACGCCCTTGGACGTGCCCGCCTTCGTCTTGTGGACGATCAGGTCGCCGCCGAGGACGGGCAGGCCGTCGTAGGTGCGCTCGTAGCGGGTGTGGGTCGTGCCGTCGGCGTCCTTGACGACATCACGGACGACCAGCTTCTCCTTGGCGCCGAGGCCGAGGGACTTGGCCGTGGCGGCCGAGGCGGCGCCCGCCTCGCGCAGCAGTTCGGCGCGCTGCGAGGCGGAGAGGACGGAGGGCTGTGCGCCCCGGGCGGCGGCGGTGGGCGCCGCGTCGGCCGAGCCGCCTGTGAAGCCGGCGGCGAGCAGGGCCGCCGCGGCGAGTACGGCGCTGGTGACGGCCACCTTGGATGCGCCGGCTATGTGGGGGGTTGCAGAACTCACTCGAACTCCTACAAAACTGTGGGGGGTTAGGAGGTCGCGCGGATGCGCTGTCTGCGAAGCCTGCCATCGACGCCGCGAACATGTCAGGATGCGTGCGCGAGGTTGGCCGGATTTGGTTCGTTAGACAGAGATCCCTGTTCGGAATGCGAACGAGAGCGGCGCCCGGGCCAAGTCGTCCCGGACGCCGCCATGGACGTGCGGCTGACGTCAGATCAGAACGTCAGCTTCCAGCTGTTGATGTATCCGGTGTCGATGCTGTAGACGTCCTGGACCCTGAGCTTCCAGGTGCCACTCGCCGCCTCGGACGAGGCATTGACCGTGTACGTCGCCTTGACGTCGTCCGCGGAGTCCGAGGAGCTGGAGTTCTTCAGCCGGTAAGCGGTGCCGTCCGGGGCGACCAGGTCGATCACCAGGTCACCGCGGTAGGTGTGGACGATGTCCACGTCCACCTTGAGGGCGCTCGGCGCGTTGCCCGCCCGGCTCACGGTGACCGGTGAGGTGACCGCGGCACCCGCGTCCGGGATGGCCACGTCGGCGGTGTTCTCGAAGACGCTGCCACCGCCGTCGTCGGGCCGGGAGCCCACGTTCACCGCGGCCCAGGCGGCCGCCACCTCCTTGTACGAGGTGCTGCCCTGCCCGAAGAGGTCGGCCGCGGCCTGGAGCGTGGCCGTACGGGCGCCCGCGTAGTTGGTGTTGGAGCTCATGCGCTCGGTCAGTGCCTTGAACCACACCTTCTCGGCGTTGGCCCGGCCGATGCCGGTGACCGGGAGGTTGTCGTAGGTCGGGGAGTCGTAGGAGACGCCGTTGACGACCTTCTGGCCGCTGCCCTCGGAGAGCAGGTAGAAGAAGTGGTTGGCGACGCCCGAGGAGTAGTGGACGTCGATGTTCCCGATGCCGGAGTACCAGGAGTCCTTGGAGACGCCGTCCTTGCTGGGCTTGTCCATGTAGCGGAGCGGGGTGCCGTCGCCGTTGATGTCGATCTTCTCGCCGACGAAGTAGTCGCCCAGGTCCTTGGAGTTGTTCGCGTAGAACTCCACCGCGGCGGCGAAGATGTCGGAGGTCGCCTCGTTGAGGCCGCCGGACTCGCCGCTGTAGACCAGCTTCGCGGTCGCCGCGGTGACGCCGTGGGTCATCTCGTGGGCGGCCACGTCGATGGAGGTGAGCGGCTTGGCGTTGCCCGAGCCGTCGCCGTAGGTCATGCAGAAGCAGGAGTCCGACCAGAAGGCGTTGACGTAGTTGTTGCCGTAGTGGACGCGGGAGTACGCGGCGACGCCGTCGCCCCGTATGCCGTTCCGCCCGTGCACCAGCTTGTAGTAGTCCCAGGTCAGCTGGGCGCCGTAGTGGGCGTCGACGCCCGCGGTCTGGGGTTCGCCCGGCCGGCCGTTGCCCCAGGTGTCGTCGGCGTCGGTGAACAGGGTGCCGGTGCCCGAGGTGCCCCGGCCCAGGTTGTACGTCTTGTGGCTGCCGCGCGTGGTGTCGTTCAGCTGGTACTGGCCGCCGGACTGCGACGTGCCGATGGTGACCGTGCCGCTGTACTGGCTGTTGCCGGTGCCGTTCTGCACCGCCTGGTACGCGTGGAGCGTCCCGCCGGTCCGCGCGTCGGTGATGACGTGCAGCTCGTTCGGCGTGCCGTCGTGCTGCAGGCCGCCGACGACGGTCTCCCAGGCGAGTACGGGCCTGCCCTCGGCCGCCCAGATCACCTTGCGGGGCGCCCGGTCGGCGTCGGTCCGCTTCGAGCCCTGAGCCTTCGCGGCCTTGAGCGCCCTGGCCTCGGCGGCGCCCGCGGTTACCTCAGCGGCCGTGCTGGGGACGGCGATCCGGGACGTGACGGCCTTGGTGACGCCCTCGGTCCTGCCCGCCTTCGTCCGGTGAACGATCAGGTCGCCGCCGAGGACGGGCAGGCCGTCGTAGGTGCGCTCATAGCGGGTGTGGGTCGTGCCGTCGGCGTTCCTGACGACATCGCGGACGACCAGCTTCTCCTTCGCGCCGAGGCCGAGGGACTTGGCGGTGGCGGACCTGGTGGCGCCCGCCTCGCGTATCAGGTCGGCGCGCTGGGCGGGGGGGAGCTTGACGGGCAGGGCGCCGGGATCGGGCTTCGCGAATGCCCGGGCCGTACGGTCCTGGTCGTCCGGGCGGGCGGTGGCGGTGCCGGTCTGGACGCCGGTGGCGAGCAGCGCGGCGGCGGCGATCACCGCGCCGCCGGCCATGGCACGTCTGCCGGAGTTACGGGGTTTGCGGGGGGTGCGTCTCACGCGGACTCCTTCTGCTGCGGCCGCGCTTGGTCAGGCGTCGGCCCAGGGATACCGGCGGCAAGGGCTGTGCCGCCGGGCAGAACACGGCAGTTCGCAGAACAGGTGGAACCTGGAAGAGCAGGCGGAACCTGTGGGGGGAGACGTGCGGCCGTGCGGGCGCGAGCGAGCCGTGGCACTTGGGTACCTGTGGGGGGTGCACAGCGGCGTCGAGGGAAGAGTGCCACTGCGCATGTGCCGGTGTCAGGAGCGCGGCAGCAAGTTGGCCGGAAAACGTCCGTTGGCCCATGATCCCTGCCCGCTATGCGAACGGGCTGCTGCGCACGTCCCTGCGCCGGGCGTTACCGGGCGTCATACGAGGCTGTCCCGCCACGCTGGCGCCGGGTCAGACGAGGCTGTCGCGCCACGCCTGGTGCAGGGACGCGAAGGCGCCCTGGTCCTGGATGAGTTCGGCAGGTGTGCCGTCCTCGGTGATCCGGCCGCCGGACATCACCAGCACCCGGTCCGCGATCTCGACCGTCGACAGCCGGTGCGCGATGACCACGGCCGTACGGCCGCGCAGCACCGTGTACATCGCCCGCTGCACGGCCCGCTCACCGGGGATGTCCAGCGACGACGTCGCCTCGTCCAGGATCAGCACGCCCGGATCGGCGAGCAGCGCCCGCGCGAAGGCCACCAACTGGCGCTGGCCCGCGGAGATCCTGCCGCCCCGCTTGCGCACATCCGTGTCGTAGCCGTCCGGCAGCGCGGCGATGAAGTCGTGCGCCCCGATCGCCTTCGCCGCCCGCTCGATCTCACCGCGAGTCGCGTCGGGGCGGCCGATCGCGATGTTCTCGGCCACCGTGCCGGAGAAGAGGAACGCCTCCTGCGTAACCATGACGACCCCGCGGCGCAGCTCCGGCGCCTCCAGGTCGCGCAGATCCACCCCGTCGAGCAGGACGCGGCCCGCGGTCGGGTCGTAGAAGCGGGCCAGCAGCTTCGCGAGCGTGGACTTGCCCGCGCCCGTCGAGCCGACCACGGCGGTCGTCTGCCCGGCGGGGAGGGTGAGGTCGAAGCGGGGCAGCACCTCGCCGCCCGTACGGTACGCGAAGCGCACGCCCTCGAAGACGACCTCCCGGCCGGGGTGGCCCTGGTCCCGCCCGGGCAGCGGCTTCGGCTCGGCGGGCTCCGGCACGGAGGGACGCTGGGCGAGCAGGCCCGCGATCTTCTCGAGGGACGCGGCCGCCGACTGGTAGGAGTTGAGGAACATCCCCAGCCGGTCGATCGGGTCGTAGAGCCGCCGCAGGTAGAGCACGGAGGCGGCGAGCACGCCGAGGGCGAGGCCGCCGGCCGCAACCCGGTACGCGCCCCAGAGCACGATGGCCGCGACGGCGAAGTTCGCGACGAGCCGGGACGAGACCACGTAACGCGCCATCTCCAGGATCGCGTCGCCGTTCACCCGCTCGTGCCGGTGGTTGAGCCCCCGGAACTCCGCGTCGTTGGCCCGCTCGCGCCGGAAGGCCTGCACCGGGCGGATGCCGTTCATCGTCTCCGCGAACTTCACGATCACGGCCGCGATCGCCGTGGACCGCTTCCGGTAGACGACCATCGACCGCCGCCGGAAGGACCGTACGAGGAGGTGCAGCGGCCAGAAGGACAGCACGGCCGCCGCGCCCAGGCCCCAGTCGAGATAGAGGAGCAGGGCGGAGATGTAGACGACCGAGAGCGCGACCCCGAGCAGCTCCTCCAGGCCCTCGTTGAGCAGCTCGCGCAGCGACTCGACGTCGGTGGTGGCGCGGGAGATCAGGCGGCCGGAGGTGTAGCGCTCGTGGAAGTCCACGCTCAGGGCCTGGGCGTGCCGGAAGATCCGGCCGCGGAGGTCGAGCAGCACGTCCTGACTGACGCGGGCGGAGGCGCGGATGAAGGCGTACTGGAGCGCGGCGGAGGCGAGCGAGCAGAGCACGTACGCGGCGCCGACGGCGATCAGGGGGCCGTGGTCGTTCGCGCGGACGGCGGGGACGGCCCGGTCGATCGCGACCGCGACCAGCAGGGGACCCGCCTGCATGGCAGCCTGCTGCAGCAGCAGAACGACGGCCGCGACCCAGACCCGCCCGCGGCACGGCCGCAGCAGCGACATCAGCAGGGCGCGGGACGCGCCCTTGGGGGCGGGCAGCACGTCCTGGTCGAAGGCGGCGTCGGGGCTGGGCTGTCCGGAGACTGCAGTCGTCATCGCGGGGAACCTCCGTCGACGGCGGGCGTGCCGGGCGCGGGATCGGCGTGGCCGTGGGGCGTGTGGCCGTCGGGCGCGCCCGACATGAGGAGGCGGTACTCCGGGCTGCTGCGCAGCAGTTCGGGGTGGGTGCCGACCGCGGTGATGCGGCCGCCCGAGAGCAGCGCCACGCGGTCGGCGAGCAGGACGGTGGACGGGCGATGTGCGACGACGAGTGCGGTGGTCGTCGCGAGCACCTGCCGCAGGGCGGCCTCCACCAGCGCCTCCGTATGCACATCGAGCGCCGACAGCGGGTCGTCGAGTACGAGGAACCGCGGGCGGCCGACCACCGCGCGGGCGAGCGCGAGCCGCTGCCGCTGGCCGCCCGACAGGCTCAGACCCTGCTCGCCCACCTGCGTACGCACCCCCTGCGGAAGGTCGTGGACGAACTCCGCCTGGCTGACCTCCAGTGCCCGCCGCAGGCCGGACTCGCCGGCGCCGTCCGCCCCCATCATGACGTTCTCCGCGGCGGTCGCGGAGAACAGCGTCGGCTCCTCGAAGGCGACGGCGACGAGTTCGCGCAGCCGGGCCCGCGGCATCGCGGCGATGTCCTCGCCGTCGAGCGTGATGCGGCCGCGGGTCGTCTCGTGGAGGCGGGGTACGAGCGCGGTGAGCGTCGTCTTGCCGGAGCCGGTGGCGCCGACGAGGGCCATGGTCTCGCCGGGGCGGATGTGCAGATCCACTCCGTGGAGGGTGGGCGGGGCGCCGGGGGGCGCGTCCGGATACCGGAACTCGACCCCTTCGAACCGTAAACCGCCCTCCGTGCGGGCCCCGCGCTCGGCGGCGCCGAGCGCGGGTGGGTCCGCCGTTGATGCGGCGGCACCCGGCGTGGGCTGGTCTCTTGGTTCGGTGGTACGCGGCGTGGGCTGGTCCCGTTGTGCGGCGGCGTCCATGACCTCGAAGGAGCGTTCCGTGACCGGCGCGGGCTGGTCCGTTTGTTCGGGGGCGTCCATGACCTCGAAGTAGCGTTCCGTGGCCGTCGCGGACTCCTGACTCATCGCCAGCAGGAAGCCGATCGACTCCACCGGCCAGCGCAGCGCGAGTGCCGTGGACAGAAAGGCCACCAGCGTCCCGGCCGAGAGACCGCCGTCGGCGACCCGCACCGTGCCCAGCACCAGCGCCGCGCCGATCGCGATCTCCGGAAGCACCAGGATGAGCGCCCAGATCACGGCCAGCAGCCGGGCCTTGCGCAGCTCTGTGCCGCGCACCCGCCGCGACAGCGACCTGAACGCCCGCGCCTGGCTGCGGTGGCGGCCGAAGCCCTTGATGATGCGGATGCCGAGGACGCCCTCCTCGACGACCGTCGTCAGATCGCCGATCTGGTCCTGGGCGGTGCGCGCGGCGACCGAGTAGCGCGCCTCGAACCAGGAGCACAGGATCAGCAGCGGCACCACGGGCCCGAGCAGGACGAGCCCGAGCCGCCACTCCTGCCCGAGCAGGATCGCGAAGCCCACCAGGATCGTGGTCGCGTTGACGAGCAGAAACGTCATCGGGAAGGCCAGGAACATGCGCAGCAGCTGCAGATCCGTGGTGGCCCGGGAGAGCAGCTGGCCCGACGGCCAGCGGTCGTGGAAGGAGACCGGGAGCCGCTGCAGATGCCGGTAGAGATCCGCGCGCATCGCCGCCTCGACCCCGGCCAGGGGCCGCGCCACCAGCCAGCGCCGCAGCCCGAACAGACCCGCCTCCGCGACGCCGAGCAGCAGCAGATACGCGCCGCCCAGCCATACCCCGCCCGGATCCCGCTCGGCGACGGGACCGTCCACCATCCACTTCAGCACGAGAGGGATGACCAGACCGACGCAGGAGGCGACGACGGCGACGAAGGCCGCGCTGAACAGCCGCACCCGCACCGGCCGCACGTACGGCCACAGGCGCAGCAGCGAACGCACGGTGGAGCGGTGAGGAGGGGACGGGGACGATTCGGACGGCGCGGGCTCTCGGCTCGTATCAGGCATCAGCTGTGAGACTACGGTTCACCACTGACAGTGCTCATCCGATTTCTTACCGGGCCGGGGCGTGCCGTGACGATCCGTCACCATCACTCCTGGCGGCCACGATCACGATCGCTCCTGCGCTATGCGGAAGAGGAGCACAGACCTCGCCGGCACCCGACAGGCCGATCCCGCGGCGTGCCGGGTGCCGGGCGGCCCGGACTGGTCCTCGCGGGCGGTGTCCACCAGCAGCTCGTACTCCGTCGCCCACGGCGGCCCCGGCAGCGTGAAGCTGCCCGGCTCGGGGTCCGCGTGGAGCACCGCCAGGAAGCTGTCGTCCGTGACCGGCTCGCCCCGCTCGTCGCGCTGCGGGATGTCTCGGCCCGAGAGGTACATCCCGAGCGTGGCCGTCGGCGCGTACCAGTCCTGCTCGGTCATCTCCCGCCCCTCCGCGGTGAACCACGCCAGGTCCCGCAGCCCGTCCGGCCCCTGCGGCCGCCCCGAGAAGAAGGCGCGGCGGCGCAGCACCGGGTGCGCGTGGCGCAGCGCGATCAGCCGGGAGACCAGCTCGGTGAGGGCCCGCCATCCCGGGTCCTCCAGCAGCGACCAGTCCACCCACCCCGTCTCGTTGTCCTGGCAGTACGCGTTGTTGTTGCCGCCCTGTGTGCGGCCCATCTCGTCGCCCGCGACGAGCATCGGCACGCCGGTCGACAGCAGCAGCGTGGTGAGCAGGTTCCGCAGCTGCCGGTGGCGCAGGGCGTTGATGCGCGGGTCGTCCGTCTCGCCCTCCGCGCCGCAGTTCCAGGACCGGTTGTCGCTCGTGCCGTCGCTGTTGCCCTCGTCGTTGGCCTCGTTGTGCTTCTGCTCGTACGAGACGAGGTCGCGCAGCGTGAAGCCGTCGTGGGCGGTGACGAAGTTGACGGAGGCGTACGGGCGGCGGCCGCCCCACGCGTACAGGTCGCTGGAGCCGGACAGCCGGTAGCCCAGGTCCCGTACGTCCGGGAGCGCGCCGCGCCAGAAGTCCCGTACGGCGTCCCGGTAGCGGTCGTTCCACTCCGTCCACAGAGGTGGGAAGGCCCCCACCTGGTAACCGCCCGAGCCGACGTCCCACGGCTCGGCGATCAGCTTCACCCGGCGCAGCACCGGGTCCTGGGCGATGACGGCGAGAAAGGGCGAGAGCATGTCCACGTCGTGCATGGAGCGGGCGAGGGCCGCGGCCAGGTCGAAGCGGAAGCCGTCGACACCCATCTCGGTCACCCAGTAGCGGAGTGAATCGGTGATCAGCCGCAGGACGTTGGGCTGCACGACGTGGAGGGTGTTGCCGCAGCCGGTGTAGTCGGCGTAGCGGCGGGGGTCGGCCTGGAGCCGGTAGTAGCCGCGGTTGTCGATGCCGCGCAGCGAGAGCGTCGGGCCCAGTTCGCCCGCCTCCGCCGTGTGGTTGTAGACCACGTCCAGGATGACCTCGATCCCCGCGTCGTGCAGTGCCCGCACCATCCGCCGGAACTCGCCGACCTGCTGGCCGCGCGTGCCGGAGGCGGAGTACGCGGCGTGCGGCGCGAAGTAGCCGATCGAGTTGTAGCCCCAGTAGTTCTTCAGGCCGCGGCGCAGCAGGTGGTCCTCGTGCGCGAACTGGTGCACCGGCAGCAGTTCGACCGCCGTCACCCCGAGCCGGGTGAGGTGCTCGAGCGCGGCCGGGTGCGCGAGCCCCGCGTACGTGCCGCGCAGCCGCTCCGGGATGCCGGGGTGGCGCATCGTGAAGCCGCGCACGTGCAGCTCGTAGATGACCGAGTCGGCCCACGGCGTCTTCGGGCGGCGGTCGTCGGCCCACTCGTCGTGGTCGGCGGCGTCGTCGTGCACGACCACGCCCTTGGGGACGTACGGCGCGGAGTCGCGGTCGTCGCGGACGGTGTCGGCGACGTGCTGCTGGGGCCAGTCCCGCACGTGCCCATACACCTCTGCGGGGAGGCTGTCCCGTACGTGCCCGTCTGCCTCGGCGGGGAGGCTGTCCCGTACGTGCCCGTCTGCCTCGGCGGGGAGGCCGAAGTCGCCGTCCACCGCCCGCGCGTACGGGTCGAGCAGCAGCTTGGCCGGGTTCCAGCGGGCGCCGGTCCACGGGTCCCAGCGGCCGTGCACCCGGAAGCCGTACCGCTGCCCGGGAAGCACGCCGGGCACGAAACCGTGCCAGATCTCGTGTGTCAGCTCGCCCAGCGGGCAGCGCGTCTCGGTGCCGTCCTCGTCGAAGAGACAGACCTCCACGGCCTCGGCCCCGCCCGCCCACAGCGCGAAGTTCGTCCCCGCCACCCCATCGGCCCCGACCCGGAACCGCGCCCCGAGCGGCTGCGGACTCCCCGGCCGGGCGGGCCGGACCGGCCGCCCGGCCGCACTCGCCGCCGGTGCGGGCACGGGCGCGTCCGTGCGGTGGCCGTTCGGCTCTCCGGCGGCGGTGGCCTGCTCCGGCAGGTGCTCCTGCTCGGGTGCGCTCGACACGTGGCAGCCTCCCGCAGCTCGCGGCTGATCGAGCGGTGGCCCGCGGCGTCCCTCCCGCGGGCCCCGGCCTCTGGTCCTCGGAGCATTCCTGCCCGCTCGGGACCCTGCCCTCACGTTTCCACCGGAGGGGGGAGATCGTTGGGTTCCGCGTGAGGCTGGATGTGAGGCGCGCGCGGCGCGCACGGGCGGGGTACGCCCTCGTGGTGGCTCTGGTGGCGGCGGCCGCGGGTTGCGGGGTGTCGGGGATCGGACTGCCGCGGCCGCCGCTGCCGCCCGAGCAGGCGATCAGGGTCACGCCGGCCAACGGCGCGAAAGGCGTACGGTCCTGGGCTCCCGTCGAGGTGTCCGTGACCGACGGGCGGCTCGAGCGGGTCAGGGTCGTACGGGTCGGGGGCGTCCGCGGGCGGCCGCTGGCCGGGCGGATCAGCCTGGACGGGCTGCGCTGGCGCCCCTCCGGCGACGCGGGGCTCGAACTGGCCGGCAAGTACAGCGTGGACGCGGTCGCCGTCGACGGACACGGCCGCCGTATCGCGCGCCACACGTCGTTCACCACCTTCGTGCCCGAGCACCGCTTCATGAGTTTCTTCCGCCCCGAGCACGGCTCGGTCGTCGGCACCGGCATGATCGTGTCGTTCGACTTCGACCGCCCCATCGCCGACCGCGCCGCCGTCGAACGCGGCATCCGGATCACCGCCCGCCCGCCGGTGAAGGTCGCCGGGCACTGGTTCGGGAACCGGCGGCTCGACTTCCGGCCGCGTACGTACTGGAGGGCCGGCACCGCGGTTTCGGTACGGATCCGGCTGCGCGGCGTGAAGGCGGCCCCGGGCGCGTACGGGATCCAGCACAAGACGGTGCGCTTCACCATCGGCCGCAGCCAGGTGAGCACGGTCGACACCGCCGCGTACACCATGACCGTGCGCAGGGACGGAAGGGAACTCGCGACCCTGCCGATCACCGCGGGCGCGCCCCACACCCCCACCTACAACGGGAAGATGGTGGTGATGGCGCGGCACGACGTGACCAGGATGGACGGGGCGACGGTCGGCTTCGGCGGCGAGTACGACATCCCCGACGTGCCGCACGCGATGCGGCTGACCACGTCCGGGACGTTCCTGCACGGCAACTACTGGACACCGCGAGGGACGTTCGGGGCGGCCAACGTCAGCCACGGCTGCATCGGGCTGCACGATGTGCAGGGCGGGAGGGCGCTCACTCCGGCGCGCTGGTTCTACGACAGCTCCATCGTGGGGGACGTCGTGGAGGTGGTGCACAGCGCCGATCGCACGGTCGCGCCGTACAACGGGCTGGGCGGCTGGAACCTGTCCTGGGGTCAGTGGCGGGCGGGCTCGGCCCTGCGCTGACCCCGGCTCGCACCCCGGCCTGCCGGCGCGGTTGACCGCGGTCGGCCCCTGGCCTCCTCGGAGCCGCCTTTTCCCCGCTACTTGGGACTGATCCGTGACATTCCCGGGGATCTCTCTGTGGAGGTCGTGTGGTTATCTATCGGCGTGCGCGCTGGACCGGCGCGCGCCGGGGGATGTGCAGGCGGGGCCGTGCAGGCGACCCGTGCGAGGGGAGTACAACTGTGAACGTGCAGCCGATATCGGGGGCGCCGGTGGGACGGCGGAGTCGGCAGGGGGGCAAGGCCCTGCTCGCCATGATGACCGGGGCGCTGCTGCTGGTGGTCACCGCATGCGGCGGGGACGAGTCCTCCGGCGGCAAGGGCGGCGGCGTCGACACCAAGGCGTCGCAGGCCATCGTCAAGATCTCTCCGGAGGACGGCGCCGACGACGTGGTGACCACCGGCGCCCTCAAGGTCACGGCGGAGAAGGGCAAGCTGACCTCCGTCGAGGTCAAGGACTCCAAGGGCAACAAGGTCGCGGGGAAGATCACGGACGGCGGAGCCCTGTGGGAGCCGGCCGCGCACCTCGGCTCGGGCACCAAGTACACGGTGGACGCCGTGGCCAAGGACTCCGAGGGCCGCGAGTCCGCCAAGCACGCGACCTTCACCACGTTCGTACCGGAGAACACCTTCATCGGCTACTTCACCCCGGAGAACGGCCAGAAGGTCGGCGTGGGCATGCCGGTGTCCATCAGGTTCAGCAGGGGGATCACGGACCCCGAGGCCGTCGAGAAGGCCATCAAGGTCAAGGCCGAGCCGTCCGTACCGATCGAGGGCCACTGGTTCGGCAACGACCGGCTGGACTTCCGGCCCGAGAAGTACTGGGCGAAGGGCACCGAAGTGACCCTGAGCCTCAACCTCGACGGAGTCGAGGGCAGGCCCGGCGTCTACGGCAAGCAGGCGAAGGACGTGACGTTCACCATCGGGCGCAGCCAGGTGAGCACCGTCGACGCCAAGACGAAGAAGATGACCGTCGAGCGGGACGGCAAGGTCATCAAGACGATCCCGATAACGGCGGGCGCCCCGGAGAACACCACGTACAACGGCCAGATGGTGATCAGCGAGAAGTACAAGGTGACCCGGATGAACGGGGACACCGTGGGCTTCGGCGGCGAGTACGACATCAAGGACGTGCCGCACGCGATGCGACTGAGCACCTCGGGGACGTTCATCCACGGCAACTACTGGGCCGGGAGGCCGACGTTCGGCAATGCCAACGTCAGCCACGGCTGCGTGGGCCTGTTCGACGTCCGGGGAGCCGGGGACAAGAGCACTCCGGCCGCCTGGTTCTACGACAACTCACTCCTCGGCGACGTCGTGATCGTGAAGAACTCCAAGGACAAGCAGATCCAGCCGGACAACGGGCTCAACGGCTGGAACATGGACTGGGACGAGTGGAAGGCGCCGCAGTAGGGCGGCCCGGATTCCCGAAAGGGGCCCGGTGCTGTGAGCAACGGCACCGGGCCTCTTCTCGTTAACGAGGGCTAACCTTCCCTCCATGACTGTGCAACTCGAGGTCTCCGAGGGCGTCGGCACCAGCAGCCCCCATCGCCTCGTCGGTTAACGAGGGCTAACCTTCCCCCATGACTGTGCAACTCGAGGTCTCCGAGGGCGTCGGCACCATTCGTCTCGACCGCCCGCCGATGAACGCCCTGGACATCGCCACCCAGGACCGGCTTCGCGAGCTCGCCGAGGAGGCGGGGCGCCGGGACGACGTGCGGGCCGTGATCCTCTGGGGCGGCGAGAAGGTGTTCGCGGCGGGCGCGGACATCAAGGAGATGCAGGCCATGGACCACGCCGCCATGGTGGCCAGGTCCCGCGCCCTGCAGGACTCCTTCACCGCCGTCGCCCGTATCCCCAAGCCCGTCGTCGCCGCCGTCACCGGCTACGCCCTGGGCGGCGGCTGCGAGCTGGCGCTGTGCGCCGACATCCGCATCGCCGCCGACAACGCCAAGCTGGGCCAGCCGGAGATCCTGCTCGGCCTGATCCCCGGTGCGGGCGGCACCCAGCGCCTGTCCCGCCTCGTCGGCCCCTCCAAGGCCAAGGACCTGATCTTCACCGGGCGGCAGGTTAAGGCGGAGGAAGCTCTCGCCATCGGCCTGGTGGACCGGGTCGTGCCCGCGGACGAGGTGTACGAGGAGGCGCGCGCGTGGGCCGCCAGGCTCGCGCAGGGCCCCGCCATCGCGCTCCGGGCCGCGAAGGAGTCCATCGACGCCGGGCTCGAGACGGACATCGACACCGGGCTCACCATCGAACGGAACTGGTTCGCGGGCCTGTTCGCGACCGAGGACCGGGAGACGGGCATGCGCAGCTTCGTCGAAGAGGGCCCGGGCAAGGCCAAGTTCCGCTGAGGTTCCGCTGAACACAGCCGAGTTGAGAGGTCGGGCGGACCCCCGCCCGACCTCGTGCGGGCGAATTGTGCCGACCCTGAACCACCCTTGAACCGTACCCTTGCGGGACGCTCAGCGATCATGCGCCTGCGGAACGTCATCGCAGGTCGGATGAGTTGGGAGCGGTTGCAGGCTGCCTCGGGCGTATGTCGGGAGCGGGGGCGGAATCGGATATTCCGACATCTGCAATTGCACGGTTCCCGCACGAGAGGCCGCGCAGGGCGGCCATGATGGGGGCATGGCGGGCCTCGGAGAGATGGATCAGCCGCAGCGCCGCACCGGCGCGACCGCGGCGCGGTGGGTGCCGTCCGTTGAGGACGAGCACGCTCTCAAGGCTCTCGACCTGTTCGGCAATCCGACGGTCGAGGAGGTGCAGCTGCCCTCGCGCCCGGAATCCGCCGCCACGGCCCGCCGTCTCGCTCAGTCGGTCGTGCTGCGCCATTGGGGGCTCAATGTGCAGTACGCCGAGCATGCCGTTCTCCTCGTCTCCGAGCTGGTCGGGAACGCCGTACGGCACACCGGGGCCCGCAGCTTCGGGCTGCGGATGCTGCGCCGCCGCGGCTGGATCCGGATCGAGGTGCGTGACCCTTCGCGCGGCCTGCCCTGTCTGATGCCGGTGCACGAGCTGGACACGAGCGGCCGCGGCCTGTTCCTGGTGGACAAGCTCTCCGACCGGTGGGGCGTCGACCTGCTCCCGCGCGGCAAGACGACCTGGTTCGAAATGCGGGTCACGGACCGCTGAAGCCTGCGACCCCGGACCCGACACGTCACGGCTGCCAAATGGGTTAATAGCGGGCTCATCGCCTTCGCGGGCCGTTCAATGGCCGCGTGAGAGCCGTACACCACCATGGGCCGGCTGCCGCAGATCCTCCGGGAGGCGGGGGTTCCCGCCTTCCGCGCCGGGGTCCTGCCGCCGCCCGCCCCGCCGCCCTGCTCGCCGCTGCCCTCCTCGCCGTCGCCTCCGGCTGCGCGTCCTCCTCCTCCGAGGACCGCGACCGCGCCTCGCGCAGCCACGGCGCCCCGTCGCAGCCGCCCAGCAGGTCCCCGCGGCCCGTACCGGCGGGTCTGCCCGGCATGCCGCCGGTGCTCGACCCCAAGGACATCTACGCGGCCGACCGCCCCGGCCAACTGTCCCCGGTGGTCAAGGACTTCCCGTCCCGGATCTACGTGCCCAACACCACCTCCAACACGGTGTCGGTCATCGACCCGAAGACGTACGAGGTGATCGACACCATCAAGGTCGGCATTCAGCCGCAGCACGTGGTCCCGTCCTGGGACCTGAAGACGCTCTGGGTCAACAACAACCGCGGCCACACGCTCACCCCCATCAACCCGAAGACGGGGAAGGCGGGCAGGCCGGTCGACGTCCACGACCCGTACAACCTCTACTTCACGCCCAACGGCAAGTACGCGGTCGTCATGGCCTCCCTCGACCGCGAGCTGGTCTTCCGCGACCCGCACACCATGGCCGTCAAGAAGACCGTCCCCGTCTCCTGCTACGGCGTGAACCACGCCGACTTCTCGCCCGACGGCCGCTACTTCATCGTCTCCTGCGAGTTCTCCGCCGAACTCCTCAAGGTCGACACCGAGAAGATGGAGGTCGTCGACCAGCAGCGGCTGCCCTTCCGCGGCGCCATGCCGCAGGACGTGAAGATCTCGCCGGACGGGAAGACCTGGTACGTCGCCGACATGATGGCCCACGGCGTCTGGGTCCTCGACGGCGACACGTTCAGCACGCCGAAGCTGATGCCCACCGGCAGGGGCACCCACGGCCTCTACGTCAGCCGCGACTCGAAGTCGATGTTCATCTCGAACCGCGGCGAGGGCACCATCTCCGTCTTCGACTTCCGCAGCCGCAAGCTGAAGAAGAAGTGGAAGCTGCCGGACGGCGGCAGCCCCGACATGGGCGGCGTCTCGACCGACGGCAAGGTGCTGTGGCTCTCAGGGCGTTACGACTCCGAGGTCTACGCGATCGACACCCGCACCGGGAAGCAGCTGGCTCGCATCCCGGTCGGCGGCGGCCCGCACGGCCTCGCCGTCTACCCGCAGCCGGGCCGCTACTCGCTCGGCCACACCGGCATCTTCCGCTGAGGCGGCGTCAGTTGGCGGAGGTGGCACCCGTGGCGTCCGTGGCACCGGAGAAAAACTCGGTGGAGCGGTGGATCGCGCATCCCTAGAGTCGTAGGCGTCCAGGTGCGAAAGGGACGTTCCCGAAGAGGCACGCTGAGCTGACGCGGTGCCGCAGAGGCGGACGGCAGCTCCTGGGGCCCCGCCCCCGGTTGACCGTGCACGGGGGTCATCGGTGAACCGGGGGTGCGGGGTTCGAGAGGTTCACCACGGGACGGACAGAGCGTCACTCATGGCAGACGACAGCCGTCTCCGGCCGCAGCGGACCGAGCCGATAGTGTGTTCCCGTTTGGCAAGCACCAGTGCAGCACCCAAGGGGAGGACCAGTGGCGGACATCGAGGCGGCGCGGCGCGCGTTCGAGCGGTACGACCTCAACAAGGACGGACTGATCTCGGCGAGCGAGTACAAGAGCGTGATGGCCCAGCTCGGCGACCCGTTCGTCACCGAGACCGTCGCTCAGGCCGTGATCAACAGCGCCGATTCCGACGGTGACGGCCTGCTCTCCTTCGACGAGTTCTGGGCCACGCAGCAGGGCTGAGGTCGCTCTGGCCGTGATCAACAGCGTCGGCTCCGACGGTGACGGCCTGCTCTCCTTCGACGAGTCTGGGCGGCCACGCAGCAGGCGGCCTGCTCAGTGCTGCTCAGCCTCTGAAACCGCGCACGGGCGCCCGCCCGTGCCGCGTACTCGCGCGCCGTCTGCGGTCGTTGCACAGCAGGCACTTGCCGTAGCCCGGCGGCAGCGGGTCGTCCGGGTCCCCGTACAGCGGGTCGACGGCGCCGCGGGGATGCTCGGGGCATCCCGTGGCGCCGTACTCGGACGAGAGCGAGCCGGCGGCGGCGAGCGCCCGCCGGAGGGCCTCGACCAGCTCGTCGGCCTGCCGGCGCGACGGGCCAGCCTCCAGGCCGCAGGCGATGTCCGATGCGGCGCTGAGCGCGGTGCGCAGTTCCAGCAGATCGGCGTGGCTCATACCCGTGAGACTAGGCGGCCCCACTGACAGTCGGCCCCGGTCTCAGGCCGTGCTGTCCCGGTCTCAGGCCTTCGGCTCTGCCGGGCCCTGCGGGCCCTCCGGGCCCGGTTCGGCTTCCTCGGTTCCGGGGGCGGGGCGCTCGACGTGGGCCGCGACGTCGGCGAGGTCCTTCTCGATCGACTTCGCCACCGCCTTGGTGCCGAGGCCGCCGAACACCTTCATCATGACGCCGGCGAAGCCCCCGGGAGGCGTGGCCGAGAAGCTCATTCGCACCGTCGTGCCGCCCTCCTCGTCGGTCTGCGGAGCGAGCGTGAACTCGGAGACGTAGTGCGCGCCGTGCGCCTCCGACTCGACGACGCAGTGCGAGGGCCTCTCGCACTCGGTGACGAACATCTCCTCCGTCGCCGTCCGCCCCAGCATCTTCCGGGTCTCCCGCCACCGGGTGCCCTCCCCGAACGGGCCGGGCGTGAGCACCTCGACACTCTGCACGCCGCTGAGGACGCGCGGCGCCGACTCCAGGTCGGTCAGCGCCTGCCACACCTTCTCGACCGGGGCCCCGATCCACCGCTCGACGACAACCTGCGTCTCACTCATGGCCTCTCCGTACGTCTCAGGCGGCCCGGCCGGTGGCCCACCGGCGGCCTCCACACCCACCCTGGCACCCTGCGCAGGGCGCCGCTACTCGGCGGCGGGTGCGGCGGCGGTTCGGGCAACCTCCCCGGCTTCCCCGGCTTCTCCGGCCTTCCTGGCCTCACGGGCCGCCGCTTCCCCTGCCGCCCCGGCCTCCGCCCCAGCCGCCTCCGGAGCCTCCCCCGCTTCCTCCTCCGCCTCGGCCAGGCGCCGGGACAGCGGGCCGAGTACGGCGTTGAGCAAGGTCGCGGAACCGATCGAGCCGAGTGCGATGCCCCACGCCACCGGGCCCAGCGGCGTACACCCGAAGAACTGGCTGACGGCCGGCGTCTGGATGATCGCCGCGAGGACCGCGGCCGAACCCAGCCCCGCGGCCAGGACATTGCGGTCCAGGCCGCCGGCGAGGAGCGTCTGGGCGAGCTGGGTGCCGACGACGGCGGCCAGCGCCACCGTGCTCGCGCGGCGCTGCGTGCCCGTGAGGCGGGCGAGGCCCCAGGCCAGTCCCGCGCCGAAGGTCGTGGTGGCGCCGCGCACCACCATCTCGTAGGTCAGTGCCGCGCCCAGGGACTGGTGCGGACCCTCGCGCAGCAGCCGTTCGCCGACCCCGGCGGTCGGCTCGCGTACGGCGATGGCCAGGGCGGGGGCCAGGTCGGTGAGCAGGTTGACCAGCATGATCTGGCGGGCGTTGAGCGGCGCGGTGCCGGTCAGGGCAGCGGCCAGCACGCTGAAGGAGACCTCGCCGAGGTTCCCGCCGATGAGGATCGCGAGGGCGGCGCGGACCGACGCCCACATGGCCCGGCCCTCCATCAGCGCCGAGATGATCGTCTCCAGCCGGTCGTCCCCGACGACCAGGTCCGCGGCCGCCGTCGCGGCCGGTGTGCCGCGCCGCCCGAGGGCGATCCCGATGTCGGCGAGCCGGATCGCAGGAGCGTCGTTCGCCCCGTCGCCCGTCATCGCGACGACCCGGCCGAGCCGCTGGTAGGCCTGGACGATACGGACCTTGTGGTGCGGGCTGCACCGGGCGATGACGTCCACGGTGGGGAGCAGCGCGTCGAGTTCGGCGTCGTCGAGCTCGTCGAGATCCGGCCCGGTCGACACCGTGAGCTCCGTGTCCGCGCTGACGGTGGCCGCGATGGCGTCGGCGGTGGCCGGGTGGTCGCCGGTGAGCATGACGATCTGCACCCCGGCCTCGCGCAGCCGCGCCGTGGCGGGGGCGGCGCTCGTACGGACCGGGTCGGCCAGCGTGATGAACCCGAGGAAGACGAGGTCGTCCACGGCGTCGTCGGTGAGCTGGGCGTCCGCCCGCATGGTGCGCTCGGCCACGGCCAGGACCCGGCGGCCCGCGCCCGCGAGCTCCTCCGCCATGGCCGTCAGGTCGCTGCGCCCGGCCTCGTCGAGCGCGGCCGTCGTGCCGTGCAGGCGCCTGCGGCGGCAGCGGGACAGCACGTTCTCCGGGGCGCCCTTCACGCTGAGCAGCACGCCGTGCGACGTACGACCCGCGGTGGCGTGGTAGGCGCGCGACGGCTCGAAGGCCAGGGAGTCGGTGCGCCGCCAGCGGGCCGCCCCGCGCCGTACGGCCACCTTGGCCCTGCGGGCTCCGGCCGCCACCGCCTGGTCCGTGTGATGGGCCATCGGCTCGGCCTGGCGCGCGGGCGGGGTGGCGCGCAGCGCGGCGGCCAGCACTGCCTTGTGGTCGGCGCCGAGCCGTTCCAGGGCTTGCGCGGACTCGCCGTCACTGACCGCCGCCAGCTGGAGATGGCCCTCGGTGAGGGTGCCGGTCTTGTCGAAGCACAGCACGTCGGCGCGGCCGAGCGCCTCGATCGTCCGGGGGTTGCGCACCAGCGCGCCGTGGTCCGCGAGGCGCCTGGCGGCCGCCAACTGCGCCGCGTTGACCAGGAACGGCAGGCCCTCGGGGACGGACGCGACGGCCAGGTTCACCGCCGAGGCGAGGGTGTCGGTGATGCGGTGCCCGTGCAGCAGGCCCGCCCCGGCCACCGCGGCCGCGGAGCCGAGCGCCACCGGCAGTCCGGCCCTGGTCAGCTTGGTCAGCCGTGCCTCCACGCCCGTCACCGGGGCGGAGCGGCGGGCCGTGGCCATGCTGCGGCCCACCTCGGTGGCGGACCCGGTGGCCACCACGACGGCCGTCGCGCGTCCCGCGGAGACGGTCGAGCCCTCGTAGAGCACCGAGCGGCGGTCCGCGATCCGCGCGGCGACCACCGGCGCCGGGTCCTTGAACACCGGCAGAGACTCGCCGGTCAGCGAGGACTCGTCGACCTCGAGCCCCTCCGCCTCCAGCAGCCGGCAGTCCGCGGGCACCACGTCCTCCGGACGCAGCACGACCACGTCCCCGTGCACCAGGTCGCCCGCGGTCACCAGCCGCTCCACCCCGCCCCGCCGCACTCGCGCGCCGATCGCCGAGCGGGCGAACAGGTCGGCGAGCGCGCGCTCGGTCCTGACCCGCTGGAAGCCGCCGACCAGCGCGGACGTGGCGGTGATCGCGGCCACGAGCGCGGCGTCGGTGCGCGACCCGACGGCGGCGGCCAGGGCGGCCCCGGCGGCGAGGACCGGTGTGAGCGGGTTGGCCAGCTCCTCGACGAAGGCGGAGGGCAGGGTCGTACGCGCCGGCTCGCCCGTACCCGGCTGGGCGCCCGCGCGGTCCGCGGCCTCCTGCGCGCTCAGCCCGTCGGCTGTGGTGCCCAGGCGCTCCAGCACCCGGTCCGCGGGCATCAGATGCCAGGGCGTGGTGCTCACGGGCGGCTCGACGGGCTGGGCCAGCAGCTGCCGGGCCCGCCAGACGCCCATGCAGAAGGCCGCGGATCCGGCGGCGGTGCCCGCGGCCTGACCGCGCGAACAGGCCTGCGCCGGGGCCGACTGCAGCGCGGCGACCGCGCCGACGCCGCTGCCGCCGGCGGCGAGGACGGCGCTGTCGTGGTCGACCCGGGCGGCCACGCCGATGCCGTCGACGATCAGCCCGGCGGCCTCGAGGTCCGCGCCGACCAGCAGGTGGGCACCCCACGCGGGCGGTTCGCCGGCGCGGTGGACCCCGATGCCGCAGTCGGAGGCGCCCAGCGCGCGGCGGTTCCCGGAGATCAGCAGCACCACCGCGCCGTCGGCCTGCAGCGCCCGCACCGAAGCGACCAGCCGCCCTCCACCCGGCACCACGGCGTCCGCGAAGGAGAACGCGGGCTGGTGGCGGTCCGTGGCCAGCACCACCCGTACGCCCGCCCGGCGAGCGGCCGCCGCGACGGCCTCCGCGCCCGGGGCGGTCTGCGCGGCGAGGCCCGCCACGGCCTCCAGGCGACGGCCCCTGGCCAGGCCGAGGATCCGCTCGCTGCCCTGCTTGCGCAGCCGCCCGGCCGCCTGCCGCCCGGTGCGCCCGGTCAGTTCGAGATCGTCGAGCGGGCCCAGCACCCAGCGGCCCTCCCTGCGCGTCTCCAGCGCCGCGTCCGGGCCGAACAGCGCGAAGAACCGCTCGGCCACCGCCTCGGGCTCCGTCCCGCTCAGCGGCACCAGGTCCACCGGCTCGTAGCGGTCGGCGCGCAGCGCCTCCTCCTCCAGCACCACCGTGTCCACCTGCCCGAGCCTGCGCAGAGCGGCCCGGTCCATGGCCACCACGCCGCGCAGCGAGAGGAACCGGCCGAGCGTCGTCGCGAAGCCCTCGCGCCCCGCAGCCGGGGCCTTCGGCAGGGCGGACAGCGCGACCGCGAGCCCGCGCCGCGGACCGGCGAAGGGTACGGACAGGCCGCCCGCCAGCGCGCCGATCCCCATGGCCCGCTCGGCGTAGCGCGCCACCGTGTCCCGGTGCGGCGGCCCCGGCCGCTCCACCACGATCGGTTCGGCCGACGCGTGGTCGGGTCCTCGTACGAGCCCCGGCTCGGCGGCCGCCCACGCGTCGAGCTCCGCGCCCGCCTCCCGCCACTGGGCGACCCGCTGCGCGACGTCCAGCGCCAGACCGGCGCCCCGCGTCGCCACGCCCTGCGTCAGTGCGCTGACCACCGGGAGGACGGACTCCGCGGGCTGCTCGCCCGGCAGGCCCCGGTCCGCGAGATGCCGCAGCCGCGGGTGGTGCTGCAGCGTCCCCACGAGGGCCGCCACCTCGGCGGGCAGCGGCGCCCAGCGCACGAGCCGGGTGACCGTGGAGAACCCGAGACCCACAGCGTCCGCGGCCAGTGCAGAGACCGAAGGGCCGGTGCGCGGGCCCTCGGCCGGGTGGTGCGGCTCGGCACACCACTCGTCGTGCTCGGGAACTTCCGGCACCGCGCTGCGGGCCTCGGCCTGCTCGATGAGCGCGATCAGCTCGCGTGTGGGCGCGGGCGGCGTGGCGAGCCCCACGACCACGCGCTCGGACGGCGCGTTCACCCGCGCCCACGCGACTCCGGGATGCTCCTCGAGCGCCTGCTCGACGAGCCGGGAAACCCGTACGCCGCCTGGGCCGCTCAGCTCGCGGACCTCGATGTAGCAGCGCCCGGGGCGCTCCCACACCCCGCGCCGCGGCAGCCCGAGCACATGGCCCGCGAGCACCTGCCCGGCGAACTCCGCTGCCCCGCGCAGGCCTTCCAGCGGGACGTGCAGCGGGCCGTACAGAGGGCCACGCAGTGGTGACATCGTCCGTACCTTCCGGTGGGGACTGGGGACCTGGGGACCCCGAAGGCCCACGGTTCCCTTACCGGTCCGAAGTACACCCGATAGACTGAAAATGGAACTGGTGAACTAACTGGTGCAAACCAACTCATGTGCGGATGTGAGAACCGTGACCGCCAAGACCAGGGCCAAGCCGACGGAGACCAGCAAGGCTCCCGAGCGGCGCCCCACCGGCGGGCGCAGCATCACCATCACGATTCCCCCGGTCGACCGGGTCGCCTCCGGCGCGATGAACGCGGCGCTGCTGCCCGTCGCCGTGGCCCGAGAGGTGCTCCCCGCCAAGGGCGGCCTGCCGCTCTACGCCGGCCTCGGTGTGCTGGGCGCGGCGGACGTCCTCGACTGGCCGGTGGCCGTCGGCATCGGCGTGGGCTACGCCGTCCTGCGCCGCGCGGGCCCGCTGGCCCCTGCGGGAAAGGGCGCGAAGGCGCAGGCGGCGAAGGCGTAGGCAGCGCGGGCCGCAGTGAAGGCGTAGGGGCTACGGGTGGCTGAACCGGGTTCTTACGGGTGGCTGACGCGGATTTTCGACTGTCCGTGCGGGCGCCGCTCCCAGGCGTTCTTACGGGTGGCTGACCCGGATTTTCGACTGTCCGTGCGGGCGCCGCTCCCAGGCGTTCTTACGGGTGGCTGACCCGGATTTTCGACTGTCCGTGCGGGCGCCGCTCCCAGTCGTCCATGAAGCGGGCGGCCATGCCGTGCTTCTCGGCCAGCCCGATGAGCGTCTCCGTGCGGTAGTAGAAGTCCTCATGGAGGACTTGGTGCTCGGTGCCCTCGGTGCGGTCGAAGGTGAAGTCGAAGAAGCCGTCGGGCGCGAGCACCCTGCCGACGTGGGCCAGGCACTCCTCGATGACCTCGAGCGGCGAGTGCGAGAAGACGCTGTGCGCGTGCACCACCGAGAACCAGCCGCTGGGCAGGAAGTCCAGCGTCAGGTCGGTGGTGAGGGCCAGATACGGCAGCTTGTCCTGCAGATTGCGGCGGACCACGGTCCTCTCGGCCTCGACCAGGATGTCCGGCGAGATGTCGATGCCGTAGTAGTGGCCCGGCTCGAGATAGTCGATGAAGCGCCAGCCCGCCCGCAGGTTCCCGCAGCCGATCTCCAGCATCCGGTCCTGCGGCTTCAGCCCGTGCTCCGTGAGGTAGTCGAACTGCATCTGCCCGAGCGCCAGCCAGCGCTCCTGCGACGCGCTCCCGACCGCCCCCTCCGGACTCCGCGCGGTGTCCGAGGCCATCACGGCCCGGTAGTACGCGATGTGGTCGCGGTGTCTGGCCCGCAGCCAGGCGTCGCGGGCGGCCCGCCGCAGGTGTGCGGGCACGCGCTGCGGGTGCCGCACGGCGTAGCTCACCTTGTGGGCGAGGCTGGTGCGGTTCCTCCGCTGCCTCGGCGCGGCCATCTCGGGCATGGCGGCCTCCGTTGGTCGGGGTGGCTGATCCCTTGGGGGAGCGTAACCGAGCCGCGAAAAAACTTCGCCCGTCGTGTCGATTCGGCGGTCCCCCGTTCGATGCGTCAGTAGAGGCAGGGTTTCGGCGGCGGAACGGTCGCGGAGCCCGGCTCACCGCCGGAACCGGAGCCACGAGGCACCGGCACGGCATTGACAAGGCATGGAAGCGACAAGGAGACATGGCGATGCGGTTCATGATGATGGTCAGGATCGACGAGAACGCGGCGCCCGAGGGCGGCCCCAGCCCGGAGCTGATGGAGGAGATGGGGAAGCTGATCGAGAAGATGACCAAGGCCGGCGTGCTGCTCGACACCGCTGGCCTGCGGCCGACCTCCGAGGCCACGCGGGTGCACTGGGACCACGGCAAGGAGAGCGTGATCGACGGTCCGTTCACCGAGACCAAGGAGGTGATCGGCGGCTACGCGATCGTCCAGGCGAAGTCGAAGGACGAGGCGGTGGAGTGGGCGAAGCGCTTTGTGCGGATCCACGGGGACGACTGGGAGATCACGTCCGAGGTCCGGCAGATCGAGGAGCCGGAAGGCTAAGCGGCCCCAGGGCTGCCCCAGCCCCGCCCGGGGTACGGGCGGGGCGGGGGCAGGGGTGGCGGGGCCCGAGCCGTACCGCGCCGTGTTGCCGTCGCGCGGCGGGCCTGCTCTGATGAGGGGCCGTGAAGGATTCGGACCCGGACGACGCCCGCCGCGCGATCGACGCGGTCTGGAGGATCGAGTCGGCGAGGCTCATCGCCGGTCTCACGCGCATCGTGCGCGACGTCGGCATCGCCGAGGAGCTCGCGCAGGACGCCCTGGTCGCCGCGCTCGAGCGGTGGCCGGAGTCGGGCGTCCCACGCAATCCGGGCGCCTGGCTCATGGCCACGGCGAAGCACCGCGCGATCGACCTCCTCCGCCGCAACGAACGCTTCGCGCGCAAGCTCGAACTCCTCGGCCACGAGCTCGAGATCGAACAGCAGCTCGCCGCGCCGGACATCGAGGCCGCGGAGGCCGCCCTCGACGGCGGCATCGAGGACGACCTGCTGCGCCTGGTGTTCACCGCCTGCCACCCCGTGCTGTCCCAGGACGCCCGCGTCGCGCTCACCCTCCGCCTCCTCGGCGGGCTGACGACGGAGGAGATCGCCCGCGCGTTCCTGGTGGCGGAGCCGACCGTCGCCCAGCGCATCGTCCGGGCCAAGCGGACCCTCTCCCAGAAGCGCGTCCCCTTCGAGGTCCCCCACGGACCCGAGCTCGCTGACCGGCTGTCCTCCGTCCTCGAGGTCATCTACCTCATCTTCAACGAGGGCTACGCGGCCACCGCGGGCGACGACTGGATGCGGCCTGCACTCTGCGAGGACGCGCTGCGGCTCGGCCGCATCCTTGCCGGGCTCATGCCCCGGCAGCCGGAAGTGCACGGGCTCGTCGCGCTGATGGAGATCCAGGCCTCGCGCTCGGCCGCCCGTACCGGCCCGTCCGGCGGGCCCGTCCTGCTGCTCGACCAGGACCGCTCGCGCTGGGACCAGCTGCTCATCCGCCGCGGATTCGCCGCCCTCGCCCGCGCCAACGCCCTCGGCGGCAGGCCCGGCCCGTACGCCCTCCAGGCCGCCATCGCCGCCTGCCACGCGCGGGCCCTCACTCCCGAGGAGACGGACTGGGCGCAGATCGCCGTCCTCTACGAGGCGCTGGCCGAGCGGGCTCCGTCCCCCGTCGTGGAGCTGAACCGGGCGGTCGCGGTCGCCATGGCGTACGGCCCGGCCAAGGGGCTCGAGCTCGTCGACGCCCTCACCTCGGAGCCGTCGCTCAAGGACTATCACCTGCTGCCGAGCGTCCGGGGCGACCTGCTCGCCCGGCTCGGCCGCACCGACGAGGCCCGCCAGGAGCTGGAGCGCGCGGCTTCCCTCACCCGTAACGCCCCGGAGCGCGCGCTCCTCCTGGACCGCGCCGCCGCGCTCAGCCGTGGCCGCGGTCGCGGTCGCGCCGGTCGCGGTCCTGGCCATGGGTGATCGCCAGGTACTCGTCGGCGGGCCCTCAGCCGTGGCCGCGGTCGCGCCACCCTCGGCCCCGGCCACGGGTGATCGCCCGGTACTCCTCGGCCGTCGGCTTGCGAATCTGGCTGTTCTCCCCGTAGAAGGCGCGGCTGAGCCAGGCCCGCAGCCGCTGCCGGAGTGACACTGTGCGCACGACGCCATTCTCGTCGGCTCGAGCTCAGTCGCCGTGCTCGGCGGCTCCCGAGTTTCGCCCGCGCCGTCGCCGTTCGACCAGCCAGGACACGGCGAGGAACACCGGAATGGTGATCCCCACCAGCGTCGCGGTACCGGTGAACGCGCTCGCCAGGAACCGGCCGCCCAGGCGCACCACGCCGTGGTAATAGCCGACCACGACGGCCATCAGCAGCACGTATCCGCCGGCCGCGGTCCCGGCCACCCGGCTGATCAGAGCGGGCCAGCCCCGCCTCCCGGCCGCCGGGGCGGGCCGGCCCGCCTGCCGCCGCAGGGTACGCAGGCCGAGGGCGAGGTAGCCCATGACCAGCAGATAGCCGATGAGCATGATGCCGATGTTCAGCGGGACGGGCAGCACCGTACGGGCCTTCCGACCACCGGAGACCGGGAAGCCGTCACTGCGCGTCGCGGAGCAGGAAGTGCCATCCGCGTACGAAGGTGTGCCAGCCGAACCACAGCCACAGGGCGAACAGCGCCCATCGCCCCACCGGGTAGCGCATCACCGCGCCCATGGCGTCGCTGAGGGTGGGGAAGGCGTCGTCGGACCTGACGAGGCCGATGCCCTCCCAGGCGAACAGGGCGCCGAACAGAAACGCCCAGACGAGATACCCGATCACCGGATGCCCGGTCGTCGTCCCGGCCGCCGCCGTCATAAGTTCCCCGCACTTCCCTGTATTTCCCTGCATGTCATTGCACGGGATGGGCCTACAGCGTGCGGTCTGCGGCGGCCACCGGCAAGGATCTACGGCGCCGGGCGGGTCGCCGTGGCGTGGGCACGGCGGGCTCACGGTGGTCCGGAACCTGGCGATCGACCGTGCGGAGCCGCGTCCCGCGCGCGCGGATTCACGCGCCGGACGCGTGGGCCTCGGCGTCCGGCACGCCCAGCAGGGCGAGGTAGATGTAGAGCACCGTGCCCTCCAGGGCGGGGACTTCGGTGGCTCGCCCGTCCCGCAGACACCGGCCGACGGCTTCGTGTGCGGCGTCGGCCGCGGCCAGATAGGCGGCTTCGGGGACGGGCCGGCGGTCCGGGAACTTGGCGTGCCACGCGCGCGTGGTCTCGGCGAACCAGAGGCGGCAGGAGGCCTGGTGCTCCAGGGCGCGCCCGCCGGCGGTGACGGTTTCCAGGAAGAAGGCCCTGGCGAATTCGGGCTCTTCGGCGATCAGTCCGAGAAAGGCGCGGATCGAGGCGCGCAGTGTCGCGATGGGCTCGAGGGACTGCGCGGCGGACCGGGCGAACGAAGCCTCAAGTCGCTTGATCATCAGGTCCCGACCGGTGTCCGAAGCGGCCGCGAAGCACTCCTCCTTGTCGGCGAAGTGCTCGTAGAAGGTCTTGCGGGACACGCCTGCCCGTGACGTGACATCGGTCACGGTCGTTGCGGCGTAACCCTTTTCGGACACCACGGCCGTGATCGCGTAGATCAGGCGCTGGCGCTGTGAACCCGCGACGAGCTCCGGCGCGAGGCCGTGCGGTCCGCGCGGAAGGTCGGTCAGGCTCGGCTGCAGGAGTGACCGGATGGGCTCTTCCATGGTGAGACGAGTCTGGTACATGTGATAAACGCACGCGTTTCTGGCTGGCCGTCATCCCGCGACATCTCCGCTACATCCCGCGACATCCCGCGACCGAGCAGGAGCTCACCGTATGAGGAAACGGACCGCATTACTCGCAGCCGCCGTCCTGACGCTGGCCTCGGGGGCGAGCGTGAACGCCGCCGCCGACGCCCGGGCGGCTCAGGCGGCGACCACACCCACGGACATCACCGTCAATGCCACGGCCGACGCGGTGGACGCCGATCCGTCCGACGGTGTGTGCCGCACCGCCGCCGGAACCTGCACCCTCCGCGCCGCGGTGATGGCGGCCAACTCCCGGCCCGGCAGCACGATCGCGCTGCCCGCGGGCCGGTACCGGCTGACCATCCCGCCCAACCCGCTGCTCATCATCGGCTCGCACCCCGATCCCACCACCGGCGACCTGAACGTCAACGCGCCGACCACGATCCGGGGCGCCGGAGCGCGCGCCACGGTCATCGACGCCGACGGCACCGACCGGGCCTTCCGTATGCGAGCCGACACCACCCTGTCCGATCTCACCATCACGGGCGGAGTCGCCAAGCAGCGCGAGGTGCCCATCACCGACACCGGTGGCGGCGGCATCGCGAACGCCAAGAGCATGACGCTCGTACGGGTCGCGGTGACCGGCAACTCCGCCGGCTACGGCGGCGGCATCTTCAACGTCCCCAACTCCCACCTGAATCTGATCGACAGCGCCGTCACCGGCAACACCGCGGGCGAGGCCGGAGGCATCAGGTTCGACGACAGCGGCACGGTGACCAACTCGACGATCGCCGGCAATCAGGTCACCGACCCCGGCGACCGCCCCGGCAGCCTGGGCGGTTACGGCGGCGGTATCGACATCCGCGGCCTCGGGCGCGTACAGATCGTCAACTCCACCGTCACCGGCAACAGCGCGACCGACGGCGGCGGCGGGATCAATATCGCCCCCGCTTATCTCGACAGCCTGCCGTCGCCCGTCACCGACATCATCAACCTGCCGCTGGGGCACGTGACCTTGAAGAACACCATCGTCGCCGGGAACGTCACGGACGGGAGCGGACGTGGGCGGGCGGCCGGTGAGTGCACGAAGGCGTTCGCGAAGATCGAGTCGCTCGGCCACAACCTCGACCGCGACAACAGCTGCGGGCTCAACGCCTCGGGGGACCTTCCTCGCCGCGATCCGGGCCTTGGGCCGCTCGCCGACCACGGCGGTCCTACGGACACGGTGGCGCTCCGGCCGGACAGCCCTGCCCTCGACGCCGCCGCCGACTGCCCCGCGGCGGACCAGCGCGGGATCGCCAGGCCGCAGGGACCCGCGTGTGACATCGGCGCGTACGAGCTGAAGCGGAGCTGAGGGGGCGCGGGCGGGCCCGGGCGAGGGGCTGGCCGAGGGACCGGGCGAGGGGTCGGCTCAGGGGCCGGCCCGGGGCCCTTGCCTGGATCGGGTCGAGGGAGTAGCTTCGGCCCGATCCATACCGACCAGTCGGTGTGCCCCGCACCGGCCCCCGCACCCGGGCCCGCACCGGGCCCGACCCCGGGTCCGCCCGCCCGCCCACGACAGCTGAGGAGCCGCTCGTATGAGCCGCATCAACCACCAGTTCCGCCTGGCAGCACGTCCGGTGGGGCTTCCCAGGCCGAGCGACTGGGACCGGGTCGAGGAGCCGGTCGGCGAGCCGGGCGACGGCGAGCTGCTGGTGCAGAACCTCTACCTGTCGCTCGACCCGGCGATGCGCGGCTGGATGAACGACGCCAAGTCCTACATCGCGCCGGTGAAGATCGGGGCGGTGATGCGAGCGGTCGCGGTCGGGCGGGTCATCGCCTCCCGCCACGAGGGCTTCGCCGTCGGCGACCACGTGACGGGCATGTTCGGCGTGCAGGAGTACGCCCTGTCCGACGGGCGTGGCGTCACGAAGGTCGATCCTGCTCTCGCGCCGCTCCCCATGTATCTCGGGACCCTCGGCGGGACCGGCATGACGGCGTACTTCGGACTGACCGACGTCGGTCGCCCGCAGCCCGGGCAGACCGTCGTGGTGTCCGGCGCGGCCGGCGCGGTCGGCAGCGTCGTGGGACAGGTAGCCAAGATCCTGGGCTGCCGCGTCGTCGGGATCGCCGGTGGCGAGGCCAAGTGCCGGATGCTCGAGGACGAGCTGGGCTTCGACGCGGCGATCGACTACAAGACCCAGGACGTCCGGAAGGCTCTGCGCGAGGCCGCGCCGGACGGCGTGGACGTCTACTTCGACAACGTCGGCGGCGACATCCTCGACGCGGTGCTGACCCGGCTGGCGCGCGGCGCGCGCATCGTCATCTGCGGCGCGATCTCCCAGTACAACAACGTCGAGTCGGTCAAGGGCCCGGCCAATTACATGTCGCTGCTGGTCAATCGGGCCTCGATGACCGGGATGGTGGTCTTCGACTACGCCGACCGTTTCGGGGAGGGCATCGCCCGCCTGGCCGAGTGGCTGGCGGAGGGCCGGATCCGTTCGGTGGAGGACGTCGTCGAAGGCGGCGTCGAGGCCTTCCACGACACTCTGCTGCGGCTGTTCCGCGGCGAGAACACGGGCAAGCTGGTGCTCAAGATCGCCGACTAGGGTCGCACATCTCCGGCAGCAGCCGGAACGCAAGAGTGCCGACCGTCTCCATGATGACGTCGAAGGCGCCCAGTTCGGGCGGGCCGGGGCCTCCCATCCCATAGGAGGCCCCGGCCCTTTTCGGCGGGTGGATCAGGGGGTCAGCACCTGGCCGAGGTGGGCGCCCGCCGGGGTGCCCAGGCTCGTACGGGTGTAGTAGACGCCGTTCGTCGTCGAGACGCCCGAACTGCCGCTGTCCAGCTGCAGGATCACGCCGTCGCCCGCGTCCTCGCCGTCCACGCCGATCGCCAGGTCCGCGCGGCCCCAGCCGGACAGATCGTGCAGGACCACGGCGGAGCCGAGGCGGTCGCCGGACTCGGTGGAGCCGGTGATGCCCGAGGTGTCCTGCGAGTAGGCGAGAGCGCCGGTGCCGGTCAGACCGGTGGAGGAGCCCTTCAGCAGCAGGACCTGGCCCGCGTTGGTACGGGCCGTGCCGTCGGGGGTCAGGTCCTCACCGGGCGCGCCCGCGAGGACGTCCGCGTAGCCGTCCGCGTTCACGTCGCCGACGGAGACGGAGTAGCCCAGGTCGTCACCGGTCTCGGCCGCGCCGGGGACGCCGCTGGTGTCCTGGTGGACCGTGGTGCGGACGGTGGTGGCCAGACCGCTCGCCGAGCCGTAGTACGCGGTGACCTGGCCGCCCTTGTAGGCGGCGGACTCCGTGGCGTACGGCTGGCCGACGACCGCGTCCGCGTAGCCGTCGCCGTTCACGTCACCGGCCGCCACGGACCGGCCGCCCTTGGCGCCGAGGATGCCGACGCGCTGCAGCCCGCTCGCCGAGCCCTTGAGGACCAGGACGCGGGCGGCCTTGCCCGGGTCGCGGAAGTTGACCGCGGCGTCGGCGTAGCCGTCCCGGTTGAAGTCGCCGCTCGCCACGTCCACATGGCTTACGGCGGCGGTGTACGCGGTGCTGTTCAGCAGGCCGGACTTGGCCGCGCCGCTCTTGCCGTCGTACGACCACCAGCGGCCGGGCGCACCCGGGGCGACGGACAGGACGTCCGCCTTGCCGTCGCTGTTGAAGTCGGCGACGGTGACGGCCGCGCCGAGCTTCTCGCCGCTGGCGCGGGTCGCGGTCGCGGTCGTGTACGTCGTGCCGTTGGCCAGCGCAGGACCGTAGAGGACGGTCACCGAGCCGGAGTCGGTGTGCCCCGTGGTGTCGTCCTCGCCCGGGGCGCCGATGGCGAGGTCGGCGTAGCCGTCGCCGTTCACATCGCCGAAGGCGTTGTCCGCGCCGAAGTTGTCACCGGCCTCGGACGTGCCGGGGACGCCGGCGCTGGACTGGGTGTACGTCTTCCTGGCGGAGGCGACCGGGCCGTCCACACCACCCGGCACGACGGTGAGCGAGCCCACGCCGCCGGAGGTCCGCGGGGTTCCGGCGACCAGGTCGGCGACGCCGTCCTGGTGGAGGTCGGCGGTGGCCGGGGCCGCGTTCACCGCCTTGCTCGCCGCGTACGTACGGATGGCCGGGAGCTTCGCGTAGAGGTTGGCGCCCGGGCACTCGGTGGCGTATCCGTCGCGGTGGCCCGAGATCTGGTACAGCGTCGCCTGGTCGCCCTTCTTCCAGACGCCGGTGTCACCGGCCGCGGTGAGCGTGACCTTGCCGAGCGGGTCGCCGCCGTACTGCCCGAGCTTCCAGGCGGCGACGCGGGCCACGCTTTCGAGGGCGGCCTTGGACGGCTTCCCGGCGGTCGACTGGTAGTCGCCGAGGACGGCGATGCCGGTGGAGTAGCTGTTGAAGCCGTAGGTGTGCGCGCCCATGACCGGCAGGTCGACGCCGCCGGAGCGGCCCTCGAAGACCGTGCCGCACTTGTCGACGAGGAAGTTGTAGCCCAGGTCGTTCCAGCCGTTGGACTTCACGTGGTACGTGAGGATGGCGCGGACGAGAGCGGGCGAGTCGGCGCAGCTGTAGTTGTTCGTGTCCACGGTGTGGTGGACGAAGACCGCCTGCACCTTCTCGATGTACGTGTTCGGGTCCTCGACCAGCGACTCGTCGGCGCCCCACTGGGCGCGGCCGACGATCGGCGGGCGGGTGACCGTGGACGGCGGAGCCGTGGGCACGGTCGCGGTCGGCGACGGGCTCGTGCTCGCGCTCGTGCTCGGCGAGGCCGAATCGGTCGGCGGGGCCGACTCGCTCGGGGAGCCCGGGGCGGACTCCGAAGGGGAGCCGGACGCCGTGGGCAGCACCGGGCCCGTAGGCGTGGGGACCCCGCCGGGCTCGGCCGTCGGCGACTCGCTGACCGGCGGCTCGCTGACCGGCGCCGAGTCCGCAGGCGAGGCGGTCGGGGTGTCCTCGGTGAGGGCCACGGGCGCGGCGGCGAGCGAGTCCTTCCCTGCGGGCCTCTTCCCCGGATCGCCCGGGTCCACCATGTCCAGCCGCAGGTCCTTCGGAAGCTCCGGGGTCGCGTCGCCGTCGGCGACGACCCGCGCCTCGACGGCGTCGGAAGCCCCGACCCACATGGGCTCCGAGGCGCCGCGAACCCGGGACTTCTTCCCCTCCGCGCTCTCCGGCGCGTGCGCGTCGAACTCCAGGTTCCGCCAGTCCGTCCACTCACCCGTCTCGCTGCTGCGGGTGCGTACCTGCGCGGTGCCGTCGACCTTCGCCCTGGCGCTCGGCCAGGAGATGCCGAGCAACGAGAAGGGCTCGGTGTCGGTCCGGGGCAGAGTCTGCTTCCCGGCGTCCGCGCCCTTGAGCGCGGCGCTGTGCACCTCGGCCGGCCGGGCCTTGCGGTCGGCGGCCGGGTCGTCCGCAGGATCGGCGATGGCGACCGTGACCGCCCCCGCGCCCCCGAGCACCACGGCCCCGATCGTCAGCCACGTCCGCCGCTTCAGGCCCAGCGGCTTGTACGCATGTCTTGTACGCGGGCTCAATGCCCCACCCCTCAAATGAGTCAACTTGAGGCCCACCCGCTCGGGGGCGGCCTGCCGTACCCAGCGCAAAGGCCACGCGAAACATCACACCCGCTGCGCGGTTGGCCGGCCGGGTGCGTCGGGCCGAAGTCCCCAACCGGCCCCGCAGATGTGATGGTTGGCCGTCATCACGCGCTCTGTCCGATGGGGGAGCGCAAGCCGCTGTCCCACGGGAGGCGTGGGCGCGCCGACCGGTCGTCAGTGGACCGAAGGGGCGAGCCATGGGTGAGCAGCAGCAGGGACGGACGCCTGGCGCGGGGCAGATGCGCGGCTACACGACGGGAGTGGTGCGCGCACTCACCGCGCGCAGCCGCCTGCCACTGGACTACTCGATCGCCAGCCTGCGCATCGTTGACTTCATCATCGACGGGCTGCGGCGCGGGGGGCGCTCGCGCGAGGAGATCGGTGTGACCCTGCACGGCCTCGGCGCGTACGTCGGCGAGGTACTGGTACGAAGAGCCGGCGCCGTGTGGGTGGACTTCGATGAGCACCAGCGCGCCCTCTTCGCCCAGTCCGTGGGCGTCAGGATGCCCGACGGCCGCGTGTGGAACCCGCTCGGCAGGGTGGTCAACCGGTTCGTCCTCGGGCCCGAGGAGTCGCTGCAGAAGTTCTCCTTCCTCCTGCACGGTCGCTCTCAGGACACCGATGCCCGGGAAGCGAGGTGCGGCTCGTGACGGCGGACGGTTCCGCCCTGGGGCTGCCGTACGACTGGTCCCGGCGGCCGGGTGATGCGGCGGTATGCCGCGCACACCCGCGAGTGGGCGCTTCTGGGCGTTCTGGTGGGGCTGAAGAGGCAAAATATTCGAACTGCTGTGACATTTACGTGGGCGTTCACGCTGTGTGAAGTGGAGCCGTTTCCCTTACCGGGGGAGACGGCTCCCGGGGGCATGGGCACGATGAACGGTGCCGAGTCGGTGTGAAGAGGACAGTGTGGGCACGGGTGGGGGACAACGCCGAGGGGTGCACCAGCGTGATGATGGTGAGCTCGGCGCAGCCGTAGAGCGCGCTCAGGCGGGGGACGAGCAGGCGTTCGCGGCCCTCTACCGGCAGCTCCACCCGAGGCTGCTCGGCTACGTTCGCGGGCTGGTCGGCGAGGACGCGGAGGACGTGGCCGCGGAGGCGTGGCTGGAGATCGCCCGCGATCTGCGCAGATTCCGCGGCGACGGCGACGGGTTCCGCGGCTGGACCGCCACCATCGCCCGGCATCGCGCCCTGGACCACCTGCGTCGCCGGCGCAGCCGCCCGCGCGCCACGGTGCTCGAGCAGGACGTGCTCGAACTGCCGGGTGGTCAGGACACCGAGCGCGATGCCCTCGAGTCGCTGTCGACCGAGCGCGCACTCGCTCTCGTGGCCGGGCTGCCGCGGGATCAGGCGGAGGCGGTGCTGCTACGGGTGGTGGTGGGCCTTGACGGTCCGACGACCGCGCGTGTGCTGGGCAAACGCGCCGGAGCGGTCCGTACCGCCTCGTACCGCGGGCTGAAGCGGCTGGCCCGGCTGCTGGGCGGTCACGAATCGCAGCCCGGAGCACCGCCGTCGACGGCGGTGCCACCGTCGACGGCCTCTGTGACGTCTTCTGCGCCGGGAACGCTTCAGGATGTGGGATGAGCAAGAACCGAGACCGTGACAGGCGCGAGCTGGACCGGCGGACGGCCGAGCGGCTGCTGCGCCGCCAACGTACGCCGAGGGCGACGTCCGGCGACTTCCCGGACGACGCAGGGACGTCGCCCCTCGCTGCGCTCGACCGGCTGCTCGCGGCAGCCGCCGAGCCGCCGGCAGCCGACCCCGAGGCCGCTCGGGTCCGGCAGGAAGCCGCTCTGGCGGCGTTCCGGGCCGCCCAGCGGACAGATGCGGGCGCGGTGCCCCGGCCCCAGGACGAATGGCGGCGGTCCCGCCGCCGCGGCGTCGCCGTGCTCGGAGCCCGCACCGCCCGCGTATCACGTTCCGCGAAGGTTCTGACCGGAGCACTCGTGGCCGCTGTGGCGCTCGGCGGCGTGGCGGTGGCCGCCGGGACCGGGGCGATCCCCGACCCCTTCGGGACAGCGGACAGCGGTTCGCGGCCCACGCCGGCCCGCAGCGCGCCCGCGGACCCGTCCGGTGAAACGGGACCGGGAGGGACCGCTCAAGCGCCCACCCCGGGCGGCAACGGCGTCGATGGGCCGACGGCGGGCGATCCGGCCCCGGGAACATCGAAGAAGCAGGCGGCGGTGGGCATGTGCCGCGCCTACCGGGCCGCGGCCGAGAGCGGCGACGCCCTGAACTCCGAGGCCTTCGGGCGGCTGGCGGACGCGGCCGGCGGCGAGCGCGCGGTCGACGGCTACTGCGCCAGGCTGCTGCGGGAGGACCGGGAGCGGCGAGGGAAGCCGGAAGAGCGGGCGAAGCCCGAGAACTCCGAATCGGCTGGGAAGCAGCCGAAGGAGGACGAGGTCGAGGCGACCGAGACATCCGAGCCGCCCGAGTCACCCGGGACGGAGACCTCACTGCCGCTCCTGGACACTCAGCGAGACCAGGAGTCCGTCAAGGACAAGACCGGTTGACTTCCGTGCCGCAGGACGATCCGCCGCGCAAGCAGGACGCCGTTGGCCGGATCGTTATGCATGACCAATGGTGCAAGTGCGCCATAAAGGGACTGATGAGGCTTTAGGTGGCTTGACCTGCAGTGCAGGCTCGCTGGAAGCTGAGCCGCCGCCTCCCCACCTCCCTTCTGCCATCAAGAAGTTGGTATGCCCATGCGCACCCTCTCTTCGGCATGTGCGGTGACGGCGGCCGCAGCGGCTTCGCTGCTGCTCGGCCCGGCCGCGTACGCGACCCCTCCCGGTGACAACGGGACGGTGAAGATTCACGACGCCGAGACCGGCGAGGAACTCCGCAGGAACGAGCCCCACGTCTGTTCCTTCTACCTCGACGCGTTCGGCTTCGACGGCGAGCAGCAGGTCACGTGGAAGATCGTCGAGATGCCGCCGACCGGCATCAAGGGCGACGAGGCGAGCAGCGGTGAGCTGACCCTCGACGCCGAGGGGCACGGCCGCAGCGAGGACATGACGCTGGCGGACGGCCACTACAAGCTGATCTGGAACTTCGACGGCGAGCACGGCGAGGCGAAGCACAAGGTCTTCTGGACCGCGTGCGAGGACGATGACGAGCAGACCGGTGGTGACACGGGCGGCAAGCCGTCCGAGGAGCCGGGTGGCGAGTCGTCGCAGGAGCCCACCGCCGAGCCCTCGGCCTCGGACGCTTCGGCGTCCCCGGCCCCGGCGCCGTCGCAGAACGGCGGCGGGGAAGACCTCGCCGAGACCGGCGCTTCGGTCGTCGGCACCTCGGTCGCGGCCGCGCTGCTGCTCGGCGCCGGTGGCGTGCTCGTCATGCGCCGCCGGAAGGCACGCGGCCAGGACTGACGCACCGGCCCCAGGCCTGACGCAGTGGCAGGAGCCCCGCCACCGGCGGGGCTCCTGCTCTCGTGTGCTCTCGTGCTCTCGTGCTCTAGAAGCCGAAACCCTGGCCGTTGCTCTGGCCATTGCTCTGGCCGTTGCTGGAGCCGAAGTTCCCGTTCCCGTTTCCGTTGCCGTTCCCGCTGCCGCTGGACGCGCCGGACGCGTCGGTGGGAGAGGGCGACTGATCGCTCGGGCTGTTGTCCGCGCTCGGCGTCGGGTCGCTGGGCGACGGGCTCGGGGCGGAGCGGCGGGCCGGACCCTCCGGGCGCGATGTGTCGCTCGGTTTCTTCAACGGTGCCCCGGCGGTGGGCGGGTGCGTTGCGGACGTCGTCGGTGCACGGGCAGCCGGTGACCGGGGAGCCTTCGCCTTATCGGCGCCTGTGCCCGGATCGGATGCGTCGGAGGCCCCCAGAACGAGGAAGCCGGTGGCGGCGGAAGCCACCAGGGCCGCCACGAGGGCGGAGGCGGCTGCGGGCGAGCGCAGGCCGCGCCCGAGCCTGCGGGGTCGTGCCGCGGCGGACGGCCGGGACAGCGGCCGGGTTTCGCGGACTTCGTCGATCACGGGCACCGGGATGGTCTCGTCCCGGTCCGCGGCTTGGGCCCGTGCCGCGGCCGTGGCGGCGCCGTGCAGGGAGTGACCCTGTCTCGAGGCGAGGTAACCGGTTCCGCCCCACATCAGCAGCCCCTCGGCCAGCACGAGACCTGGCCGCTCGCTGAGCGCGATCAGGACGCCCAGCGCCTGCGCGCAGCCGGGGCACCCGGTCAGGTGCCGGTCCAGATCGTCGCTGCGCCGCGGATCGTCGGGGCGGGCCACGGCTTTGATGATGCGGCCGAACCCGCGGCACCTCGGGTCGTCGCTGCCCCTGAGATACGCCTGCAGGTAGGCGTCGCGCAGCGCGTCCAGGGCCCTGGACTTCACATGAGGGATGCTGTCCGGCCGCAAGCCGAGCAGCCTTGCCACTCGGTCGTCGGGATCTTCTTCCACGACGGTGTGCCACAGCAGCCCCTGCGTGGGCATCGGCAGGGCGCGGAAGCCGCGGAGGACCGTCGAGTTCTCCTCCAGTGGCAGCGCTGCCGTCGGGTCCTGCTCGTCGGCGCGAACGTCGTCGATCCAGGTGGCGAAGCCGGGCGTGAGTTCGGCCCGCCCTCCGCCCACGGCCCAGCGGACGGCCGCGCGTTGGACGAGCAGAAGGAGGTGGTACCGCCAGGTCTCGCGGGGACTGACGCCGCTACGGATCTCACGGAGCGCCAGAGTCAGGGCTCTGGCGGCCAGGGCTTCGGCGGCGTGGTCGTGAATGCTGCAGATACGGGCGTAGGCCAGGACTGCAGGCAGGTGACGGCGGTTCAGCTCGTCCATGGCCTTGTCGCCGAGCGGAGTGCCGACGCGGACGAGCTCGATGAGTTCGGCGTCGGGCAGGTCAGCGCACATCGATCACTCCGCGGGCGGCCCGGATCGACCCGGTGGATCCATGCCTGTGGGACAGGAGTGCCCCATGATGCTGGAAGAACAGCCCCCGGGGAAGCCCTTCCAGCTCAGTCGGTGAACCCTTCCGCCTCGGGCGAGGCCCGCGGGCCGCAGGCCGTAGCCGACTTCCTCAGCACTCAGCACTCAGCGCTTGACGACGTCAACCGCTCAGCGCTCAGCACTCGATGACGTTGACCGCCAGCCCGCCCCGCGCCGTCTCCTTGTACTTGACCTTCATGTCCGCGCCCGTCTCCTTCATCGTCTTGATGACCTTGTCGAGAGAGACGTGGTGGCGGCCATCCCCCCGCAACGCCATACGGGCCGCCGTGACGGCCTTCACCGCCGCCATGCCGTTCCGCTCGATGCACGGGATCTGGACCAGGCCGCCCACCGGGTCGCAGGTCAGTCCCAGGTTGTGCTCCATGCCGATCTCGGCGGCGTTCTCGACCTGTTCGGGAGAGCCGCCGAGGACCTCCGCGAGGCCGCCGGCGGCCATGGAGCAGGCCGAGCCGACCTCGCCCTGGCAGCCGACCTCGGCACCGGAGATCGAGGCGTTCTGCTTGAAGAGCATGCCGATCGCGCCCGCCGCGAGGAGGAAGCGCACCACGCCCTCGTCCTCCCCGCCGCGCGAGTCCCCGCCCGGCACGAAGTTGACGTAGTAGTGCAGCACCGCGGGGATGATCCCGGCAGCGCCGTTCGTCGGGGCGGTGACGACGCGGCCGCCCGCCGCGTTCTCCTCGTTGACCGCCATCGCGTAGAGCGTGACCCACTCCGTCGCGTGGGCCGCCGGGTCGCCCTCGGCGCGCAGCTGCCGGGCCGAATTCGCGGCGCGGCGGCGGACCTTCAGACCGCCGGGGAGGATGCCCTCGCGCGACATGCCGCGCGCGACACAAGTCTGCATCACCCGCCAGATCTCCAGCAGGCCCTCGCGGATCTCCTCTTCCGTACGCCACGCCTTCTCGTTCTCGAGCATCAGCGCCGAGATGGAGAGGCCGGTCTCGCGGGAGAGGCGCAGCAGCTCGTCGCCCGTGCGGAAGGGGTACTTGAGCACGGTGTCGTCCAGTCTGATCCGGTCCTCGCCCACCGCGTCCTCGTCGACGACGAAGCCGCCGCCCACCGAGTAGTACGTCTTCTCCAGCAGCGGAAGGCCCTCGGAGTCGTACGCGAAGAGTGTCATGCCGTTGGCGTGGTACGGCAGGGCGCGGCGGCGGTGCAGGATCAGCTGGGACGGCTCGTCGAAGTCGATCTCATGGGACGGGCCGAGCTCCGCGGCCATCAGCCGGATCCGCTGGGTCGTACGGATACGGGCCACCTCGTCGTCCGCCGTCTCGACGTCGACCGTGCGCGGGGAGTGCCCCTCGAGCCCGAGCAGGACGGCCTTCGGTGTGCCGTGGCCGTGGCCGGTCGCGCCGAGGGAGCCGAAGAGTTCGGCGCGGACCGAGGCCGTCTGCGTCAGCAGGCCGTCCTTCTTCAGGCGCCCCACGAACATCCGCGCCGCGCGCATCGGGCCCACCGTGTGGGAGCTGGACGGCCCTATGCCGATGGAGAAGAGGTCGAAGACGGAGATGGCCACGGGCGGGCTCCTTTGTCTGCTCGTGGGGCGTGCTCTGGGGCGGTGGGGACGGTGGCGGCGGTGGGGGCGCCGGGCGGCGCCCCCACCCTCGAACCGGTCCGGCCGCTTACTTCTTCAGGCCGGGGTACAGCGGGTGCTTCTCGGCCAGCGCGGAGACCCGCGCCTTCAGCGCCTCCGCGTCGTACGACGGCTTCAACGCCTCGGCGATGACGTCCGCGACCTCGGCGAAGTCGTCCGCCTGGAAGCCGCGGGTGGCCAGCGCCGGGGTGCCGATCCGCAGGCCCGAGGTGACCATCGGGGGCCGGGGGTCGTTCGGGATCGCGTTGCGGTTGACCGTGATGCCGACCTCGTGAAGGCGGTCCTCTGCCTGCTGCCCGTCCAGCTCGGAGTTGCGCAGGTCCACCAGGACCAGGTGCACGTCCGTGCCGCCGGACAGGACCGCCACTCCCGCCTCGGACACATCGCCGCGCGACAGCCGCTCGGCGAGGATCTTCGCGCCCTCCAGCGTACGCTGCTGGCGCTCCTTGAACTCCTCGCTCGCCGCCACCTTGAAGGCCACCGCCTTCGCCGCGATGACGTGCTCGAGCGGGCCGCCCTGCTGGCCGGGGAAGACCGCGGAGTTGATCTTCTTGGCCAGCTCGGCGGTGGAGAGGATCACGCCGCCGCGGGGGCCGCCCAGCGTCTTGTGCGTGGTGGTGGTCACGACGTGCGCGTGCGGTACGGGCGAGGGGTGCAGGCCCGCGGCCACCAGGCCCGCGAAGTGCGCCATGTCGACCATCAGGTACGCGCCGACCTCGTCGGCGATCCGCCGGAATGCGGCGAAGTCCAGCTGGCGGGGGTACGCCGACCAGCCCGCGATGATCAGCTTCGGCCGGTGCTCCTTGGCGAGGCGCTCGACCTCGTCCATGTCGACCTGGCCGGTCTGCTCGTCGACGTGGTAGGCGGCCACGTTGTAGAGCTTGCCGGAGAAGTTGATCTTCATACCGTGGGTCAGGTGCCCGCCGTGGGCGAGGTTCAGACCCAGGATGGTGTCACCGGGCGAAAGCAGAGCGAACATCGCGGCCGCGTTCGCCTGGGCACCCGAGTGCGGCTGTACGTTCGCGTGCTCGGCGCCGAACAGCTCCTTGATCCGCTCGATGGCCAGCGTCTCGACGACGTCGACGTGCTCACAACCGCCGTAGTAGCGGCGGCCGGGGTATCCCTCGGCGTACTTGTTGGTGAGCACCGAGCCCTGCGCTTCGAGGACGGCGACCGGAGCGAAGTTCTCCGAGGCGATCATCTCGAGCGTGGACTGCTGGCGGTGGAGCTCGGCGTCGACCGCGGCGGCGACGTCCGGGTCGAGCTCGTGCAGGGACTGGTTGAGAAGCGACATCGGGATCCCAATCAGGAGGGGCGTCAGGGACTTCGCGGATTCAGCGAGTTCAGCAGGTTCGGCAGGTTCGGCGGGTTCAGCTGCCGATGAAGGCGGTGTACTCGTCGGCGGAGAGCAGGTCGGCGGGCTCGTCGCTCACCCGTACCTTGAACAGCCAGCCGCCCTCGAAGGGGGCGGAGTTCACCAGCGCCGGGTCGTCCACGACGTCCTGGTTGACGGCCGTGACCTCGCCCGAGACCGGCGCGTACAGGTCGCTCACGGACTTGGTCGACTCCAGCTCGCCGCAGGCGTCGCCCGCGGTGACGGTGTCGCCGACCTCCGGGAGCTGGACGAAGACGACGTCACCGAGCGCGTCAGCGGCGTGCGCGGTGATGCCCACGGTCGACACACCGTCCGCGTCAGCGGCGGTGAGCCACTCGTGCTCCTTGCTGTAGCGAAGCTGCTGGGGGTTGCTCATGATCTGAATTCTCCTGGATCGGGGGGAGTGCTCGGTGACGGGTCTTGACAGGTGGGACGCGCTGTCATGGAACGGACGCCGGGGTCCGCGCGAGGCGGCGCCACTTGGCGGGCGTCAGCGCCGCCGCTTGTAGAAGGGGAGCGCCACGACCTCGTACGGCTCGTGGCTGCCGCGGATGTCCACCGCGACGCCCGCCGTGCCCGGCTCGGCGCGGTCGGCGTCCACGTACGCGATCGCGATCGGCTTGCCGAGGGTCGGCGACGGGGCGCCGGACGTGACCTCGCCGATCACGCTTCCCGACTCGGCGGAGACCACGGCGTACCCGGCGCGCGGCACCCTGCGGCCGGAAGCGATCAGGCCGACCAGCTTGCGCGGCGGGCTGGACTCGGCCCGCTTCGCCGCGGCCTCCAGCGCCGTACGGCCGACGAAGTCACCGCTCTTCTCGAACTTCACGACCCGGCCGAGGCCCGCGTCGAAGGGGGTGGTCGAGGTCGTGAGCTCGTGCCCGTACAGCGGCATGCCCGCCTCCAGGCGCAGGGTGTCCCGGCAGGAAAGGCCGCACGGCACCAGTCCCACCGCGGCTCCCGCCTCGGTCAGCGCCTGCCACAGGGCCTCCGCGTCGCCCGGCGCGACGAAGAGCTCGAAGCCGTCCTCGCCGGTGTATCCGGTGCGGGCGATGAGTGCGTCCACGCCGGCGACGGTGCCGGGCAGGCCCGCGTAGTACTTCAGCCCGTCCAGGTCGGCGTCGGTCAGGGACTTGAGGATGCCTGGGGACTCGGGGCCCTGGACGGCGATCAGCGCGTAGGCCTCCCGGTCGTCCCGCACGGTCGCGTCGAAGCCCTGCGCGCGCTCGGTGAGCGCGTCCAGCACCACCTGCGCGTTGGAGGCGTTGGCCACCACCATGAATTCTCCCTCCTCGCCCGCCTTCGGCGAGGTGGGGGTGCCCCCGGCGAAGCCAGCGGGACTGCCCAGCTCACCCCCCAGCCGGTAGACGATCAGGTCGTCGAGGATGCCGCCCTCGGCGTTGCAGATCATGGTGTAGCGGGCGCGGCCCACGGCCAGGGCCGAGAGGTGGCCGACCAGCGCGTAGTCCAGGACCTCACCGGCCTGCGGCCCGGTCAGGGTGATCTCGCCCATGTGGGAGAGGTCGAAGAGTCCGGCGCGGGTGCGGACGGCGACGTGCTCGTCGCGCTCGCTTCCGTAGCGCAGCGGCATGTCCCAGCCCGCGAAGTCGGTCATGGTCGCGCCGAGCGCGCGGTGCAGCGCGTCGAGCGGCGTACGGCGTTGGGCTTCGGTCATGTTTTCAGGCTCCCGGGCAGGGGTGGCGAGGCTGGTGTCGAAGAGAACACAGCCTCCCCATCTGTCATCGGAACCTGAGAGGTTCGCCACGACCCCGGATCACGCGTCGGGGCTACGGGCTTGCACCTTGGGTGGGGCCGCACGCGGCGGCCCGCTTTTCAGATGTGCCTAGCCCGCGCGGTACGGGGCCTGAGAGATTCAAGGGAGGACTTGCTCCTTCGGCGCCCCGGTGCCCGGCACAACTGCCGGTCCGGGGACTCTCCCGCGCGGGTTCTAACGGCCGGTATGGAGTTGGCGCCGACATCATTGCACGGCCGCGCGAGGTTCGGACGGTCCGGTCCCGAGGTATCGAGGTTTACGGCATTACCTTTTCTTGACAGTCTTCGGGTCAGGGCGCAGTGACCGGACCGGACGGGGAGGACGATCACGGTGCACAGGGACAGTGCGTACGCGACGACGAGCGAGGTCGCGCGCGGCCCGCTGCCCGGTCGGCCGGAGCTGCCCGTTCTCCAGGCCGTCGCCGGGGAAGCGGTCAGGCCGGGCCGCCGGTCGTCGCCCGCGCTCGATCTGCGCGGCGGCCAGGCCGCGGGGTACGAGCTGTGCTACTCGGCCGGTGACGTGCTCGTCGTCTCCGGGCTGCCGGGCAGCGGCAAGAGCACGCTGATCAGGCGGGCCGTCGCGGGCCTCGACCGGCGTGGCGGCCGGGTGCGCCGCGTGGACTCGCAGGACATGCGCGACCGCTGGGAGCGCGCCATGCCCGCCATGATCCCGTACGCCCTGTACCGGCCCCTGGTGCGGGTCGCCCACTACGCCCGGCTGTACCGGGCCCTCGCCTCGGGTGACAGCGTCGTCGTGCACGACTGCGGCACCCTCGCCTGGGTGCGCCGCTGGCTGGCGCGCGACGCGCGCCGCCGGGGCCGCTCCCTGCACATGGCGCTGCTCGACGTCCCGCCGGAGGTCGCCCTTGAGGGCCAGGCCTCGCGCGGCCGCGGCGTCTCCCGCTATGCCTTCGCGCGGCACCGCGGCGCCGTGGGGCGGCTGGTCGCGGACGCGGAGCGCGGACGGCTGCCGGACGGCTGCACCTCGGCCGTGCTGCTGAACCGCGGCGCCGCGAGCGCCCTGAAGAGCATCGGCTTCGAGTAACGCGCGCAGCCGGCTTTGCGCAGCCCGCTTGTGGCGGGCTCCGGGTGGCGGGCTCCGGGTGGCTTCGAGCGGCCCGCTGACCGGCTCCCGCTACTGCGCGGGCCAGCCGGCGGGCAGGGTCGGCGCCGCCGGGGACGGGGGCGCGCTCGGGAGGTCGGGGGAGGCCGGGGCCTCCGGGGCGACCGGGACCTCGGGAGAAGCCGGGACCTCGGGAGAAGCCGGGACCTCGGGGTTGGCGGGGGAGCTCGGGGCCTGCGGGGCACCCGGGACCTGGGGCATCGGCGGCAGCCCGTCCAGATTCGCCGCGGGCAGCCCGCCGCCGACCATGACGCTGGCGACCACGTTGACCGTGCCGGTGAGGAGTTCCTGGACCGCGGCCGCGGTCACGCTCTCATCGCCCGCGGGAATCGCCCTGAGCAGCGCGTCGAGTCTCGTCTCGAAGTCGGCGACGGCCTTGGCCTTGAGGTCCTGGCCCGGGTCGGCGGCGTTCGCGGCGGGGGCGGCGGCCGGGTCGGCGGCGTTCGCGGCGGGATCCGTGGCGGGGTCCACGGCGCCGGGCACGTCGTAGGCCGGGAGGATGGCCGGGTCCTGGCCGGGCGCGGGCTGGGTGGCGGGCGGCACGGCGGGCGCCTGCGTGACGGAGGCGAGTGCCCTCCTGATCTCCTCGCCGTAGCGGTTCGCCTCTGCGGCCGGCAGCCTGCCGTCCGGGGACTGGAGCACGGCCAGTACGAGATCGTTGACGGGCCGGGTCACACCGCCCAGGTCGCCGAGCAGCTTGGCCTGGCCGAGCAGCGCGTCGGCGCCGGGCAGCTGAGCCCCGGGCGCCTTCCTCTCGGGCGCGGAGCGTGCGGGGGTTCCCGTCTCGGAGACGGCCACGGCGGCGCCGGTGCCCGCCACGAGCGCGCCGCACACGGCGGACGAGACGAGGACGCCGGCCTTCCGGGGTATACGCATCGGCATGGGAGTGCTCCCTTCGGGTGTTCATCGGTTTCACGACCACCGTCCGGAGCCCCGCCACCGAGTGCAACTTGTCGCTACGGAGAGCGACGGCCCCGCGGTGTCCTCCGCCTCTTCCCGCCGTCACGTGTGACCTGGGCTTTCGCCGCGGTTCGGGCGGCCCCCGGGAGGGCCCGCGGGTGCAGCCGTTAGGGTGCGTGTGCGGTTCGTACGAGACGGTGGTGGGCCCGGTGAACACGACGGAGCAGCACGGCTACTCCATTCCTCCCGAGGGAGTGCCTTCCGAGGGAGCGCACTCCGGTTTTTACGGCTCCGTTCCCCCCGAGGGAGTGCCTTCCAACGGGGCACACTCCGGTCTTGACGACGGTCCCTACGATCTCTCCCAGCCCGCCGGTCACGCCCCCTCCAGGCCCGCCGGTCCTCCCGGAACTCCCTCGGGCTTCCCCTGCAACGAGCTCGAAGAGGTGCTCGCCGCCTCCCTCGGAGTCCCCGGCGCCGGCCCCCGCCTCGTCGAGGTGCTCGGCCGCAGCCACGTCTGGGTGCCGCTCCCCGAGGGCGGCAGCCGCGAGAGCCGCGACCTCGACCTGCCCACTGTCGAGATCGAAGGCCGCGCCTACGTCCCGGTGTTCAGCTCCGAGCAGCAGTTCCTCCAGGCCGTCGGCGCCCATATGTCCTTCACCATCGCGCCCGCCCGCGAGTTCGCCCGCGGCCTCCCGCCGCAGCTCGGCATCGCCGTCAACCCCGGCGGCGCGGTCGGCGTCCCGCTGCCGCCCCCCGCCGTCGCCGAGCTCTGCCGCATCGGGCGCACCGAGCTCGACGGCCCGGCCACCGGCGGCCGGGTGCGGCTCTTCGAGCCCGACTGGCAGGACGAGCCGGTCGACTTTCTCGCCGCCGCCGCGGGCGAGTTCGCCACCACCGGGCTCGTACGCACCGCTCGCCGCGCCCTCGCCAGCGTCGAGGGGGACGCCCCCGCGCTCTTCGTCGGCGTCGAACTCGTGCGCTGGGAGCCGCACGCCCGGGATGCCGTCCTGCACGCCCTCGGCCGCGCGCTCGGCGCGGTTCCCGTGCCCTGGCCCGTACAACTGGTGCTGCTGGACGTAGCCCAGGACCCGGTCGGCGACTGGATGCTGGAGCGGGTGCGCCCGTTCCACACCGCGTAGAGCTCACCGCGCGGACCTCCGTAAGCTGGTTGGATGAGCGGGCCGGGCGCACGCACGGGTCCTGAAGGCCGTGCGGTGCTTGAGGAGAAGGGGCGGGAGCCAGTGAGTGCGGGAGGCAGCACGGCGGCGGCCGGGGCCGTCGAGCAGATGCTGCGGCAGGTGACGCCCGGGCGGTACGACGCCTACGAGGCGCTGCTGCGCGCCCTCGCCGAGGGCCAGGTCTGGATGCTGCTCTGGCACGGTGCGCCCGGATCGCCGGACGCCCAGTACGGGAACATGGAGGTCGAGGGTCTCGGCTACGCGCCCTGCGTCACCTCGGCCCAGGAGCTTGCCGCCAGCGGCTGGAACCGCGCCCACGAAGTCGTCTCCGGCCACGACATCGCCGCGTCCCTCTACCCCGACCGCTGGGGCCTGTGGCTCAACCCGCACGCCCCGGGCGGCGGCGTCGGCATCCCCTGGGCAGACCTGCGCCGGATCGCCGCGGGCCTCGACCGGCTGCCCGCAGGCCCGCTCCGGCTGTCGGAACCGACCATCGAAATCGCCCAGTTCTACGCCCTTCTGACGCAGAATGCGCACCGCACGCCCGCCGTGCGCTCCCTGCGCCGCGCCTGGGTGCAGCCCGCGCTCGGCGCGCCGTATCTCGCCATCGGCCTCGATCTGTACGACACGAGTCCGCCGGCCGTGGAGTCGGCGCGGGTGATGATGCAGCAGTCGATCGGGGCGGTGCCGGACGGGCTGCCGGTGTCGACCGTTGCGATGTCCGACGAGTACGACCCGGTGGCGATGTGGCTGCGGGCCAACGCGCGGCCCTTCTTCGACCGCGACGCGTACGGCACGCAGGCGTTGCAGGACCCGTCCGTCGCCCCCGCCGCTCCGGCCCCCGGTTACGGCTACCCACCCGCGGGGCCCACCGGGGGCACTTCGGCTCCGCACGGGTGGCAGCCGGGCCCGGCTCCGCGGGCTTACTGAATGCCCATTCAGGGCTTTTTCGCCGGTTCAGCATCTGGACTCACACCCGCGCATGGCTGGCGAGAGGTCCGTTTCGCGGCATTCTCTCTGTCAAAACGTGGAAGTCCGGGTGGATTTGCCCCCGGCCTCCGCTGAGGTCGCCCGGCCGCTCAGTCGGCCCCCGTGTTCGTTAATCGGAACTCCCCAGGCCACATCACAGTTGCGCATCCTTTCCCCGGGAACTCTGGCGACTGATCGCAAACGCGATGAAGACTCACGTTCGCCGGGCAGTACGTTCAGCCAAAGGGCGCGCCGGTGTCGAACGCGACGAGAAAGCGTCTACGCGGGTCAAGTGCCCCGGAGGCGAGCGACGCTCGAGTCAGCCCTTTGTGTGAAGTGAAGATCAGAGCCGCTACAGCGGCAGGCTTGGGCCGGCCACCGCCGGCGAGAGGGGTCCCCACCACGATGACGGCACCTATGCACGACACGGCCCCGGTTGAGGCCGGAGATGCCGCTGTTGCCGCGGACGTCACGAAGAAGGCCGTCGAGGGCCGTTCGCTGGGGCGCATCGCCTGGAACCGGCTGAAGCGGGACAAGCTGGCGCTCGCCGGTGGTTGTGTGGTGCTCTTCCTGATCGTGGTCGCGGTCTTCGCGCCGCTGATCACCAGCCTGTTCGGCCATGACCCGAATGAGCATCACGAGGACCTGATCGACCCGCTGTTCAGCACCCCCTCCGGCTCCTGGGGCGGCATCAGCGCGGACCATCTGCTGGGAGTCGAGCCGGTCAACGGCCGCGACGTCTTCAGCCGGATCGTCTACGGCGCCCGCATCTCCCTGCTGGTCGGCTTCCTGTCCGCTGTGGTCGCGGTCGTCTTCGGCACCGTGCTGGGCATCCTGGCAGGCTACTTCCGCGGCTGGCTCGACGCCGTGATCAGCCGCGTGATGGACATGCTCCTCTCCTTCCCGCAGCTGCTGTTCATCATCGCGCTGGTCTCGGTGATGCCCAACCAGCTGCTCGGCCTCGAGGGCACGGGCGTACGCATGCTGGTGATGATCCTGGTGATCGGGTTCTTCGGCTGGCCCTACGTCGGCCGCATCGTGCGCGGGCAGACGCTCTCGCTCCGAGAGCGGGAGTACGTCGAGGCGGCGCGCAGCCTGGGCGCCGGGCGGCGCTACATCCTCTTCAAGGAGCTGCTGCCCAACCTCATCGCGCCGATCATCGTCTACACCACGCTGATGATCCCGACCAACATCCTCACGGAGGCGGCGCTCAGCTTCCTCGGCGTGGGCGTCAAGCCGCCCACCGCTTCCTGGGGCCAGATGCTCTCCACCGCGGTGAGTTACTACGACTCGGATCCGATGTACATGCTGATCCCGGGTCTGGCGATCTTCGTCACCGTGCTGGCCTTCAATCTCTTCGGCGACGGCGTACGCGATGCGCTCGACCCGAAGGGAACCCGCTGACCCCCCACCAAGCCTGTACCCCCCGGCCCCGCGCAGCGTGCGGGCCGTGACTGACACGGAGGATCCGAGATCGTGACAACCCAACGCACAAGAGGGCGACGCGCGCAGGTCGCGGCGTCGGCCGTCGTGGTCGCGGCGCTGCTGTCCACAGCGGCGTGTGGCGGCGGTGGCGGCGACGACAAGAGCGGGGCCGCGGGCTTCAACGCCGGCAACAACAAGGTCGCCAATGCCTCGACCAAGAAGGGCGGCACGCTGAAGTTCGCCGGTGTCCAGGACGCTGACTCCTGGGACCCCACGCGCGGCTATTACGGCTTCGCCTGGAACTTCATGCGCTACTACAGCCGCCAGCTGGTGACCAGCGCGACGGAGCCGGGCGCGAAGGGCACCGAGCTCGTCCCCGACCTCGCCACCAGCAAGGCCAAGGTCGCCGACGGCGGGAAGACGTACACGTACACCCTGCGCGACGGGATCACCTGGGAGGACGGCAAGCCGATCACCTCCAAGGACATCAAGTACGGCATCGAGCGCGTCTGGGCCCAGGACGTCCTCTCCGGCGGTCCGGTCTACCTGAAGGACACGCTGGACCCGAAGGGCGAGTACAAGGGCCCGTACAAGGACAAGTCCAAGGACAAGCTGGGTCTGAAGGCCATCGAGACGCCGGACGACAAGACCATCGTCTTCAAGCTGCCCTCCCCGAACAGTGACTTCGAGGAGATGCTGGCGCTCACCTCGGCCTCGCCGGTGCGGCAGGACAAGGACACCAAGTCCAAGTACGGTCTGAAGCCGTTCTCCTCGGGCCCGTACAAGTTCCAGTCGTACACGCCGAACAAGTCCCTGGTGCTGGTCCGCAACGAGAACTGGAAGCAGTCCTCCGACCCGGTCCGCAAGGCGTACCCGGACAAGATCACGCTCAATCTGTTCACCAACGCCGACGACATGGACAACCGCCTGATCTCAGGCGACTACGACCTGGACATCAACCAGACCGGTCTGTCCCCGCAGGGTCGTACGAAGGCGCTGAAGCAGCACAAGGACAACCTGGACAACCCGGTCTCCGGCTACATCCGGTACGCGGTCTTCCCGCAGACCGTGAAGCCGTTCGACAACATCGAGTGCCGCAAGGCCGTGATCTACGGAGCCGACCACAAGTCGCTGCAGACCGCGCGTGGCGGCCCCCTGGCGGGCGGTGACATCGGCACCAACATGCTGCCGCCCACGGTGCCGGGCTCCGAGGGCCAGAAGTACGACCCGTACGGCACCGCCAAGAACGATGGCAAGCCCAACACCGCCGAGGCCAAGAAGGCGCTGAAGGCCTGCGGCAAGCCGAACGGCTTCAAGACCACCATCGCGGTCCGCAACAACAAGCCGGTCGAGGTGGCCACCGCCGAGTCGCTGCAGGCGTCGCTGAAGAAGATCGGCATCGACGTCGACATCGACCAGTACGACGGTTCGCAGACCACCGGCATCATCGGCAACCCGGACGTCGTCAAGAAGAAGAACTACGGGATCATCATCATGGGCTGGGGCCCGGACTTCCCGTCGGTCCAGGGCTACGGCCAGCCGCTGTGGGACAGCAAGTACATCCTGTCCAACGGCAACAACAACTACGCGATGATCAAGGACAAGGCGATCGACGCCAACTTCGACAAGTTCGTCACCGAACTGGACGAGGCGAAGAAGGAACAGCTCGCCAAGGACATCAACCATCAGGTGATGGAAGGCGGGTACTACCTGCCCTTCGTCTTCGAGAAGTTCATCAACTGGCGCTCCGGCCGGTTGACCAATGTCTACACGACGGACTCGTACAGCGGCATGTACGACTTCGTCAACCTGGGCGTGAAGTAACCCCACCGGCACACCCGCCGTACTGCACGAAGGGCAGGTGAAGGTCTGAGCGGCGCGGCCGCGGGGCACTGGACAATCTCCGGTGACCCCGCGGCCCGCCGCCGGACCGAAGAGCAGTGCTCGCATACCTCATCAGGCGGCTGTTCGCCGTCGCAGTGATGCTGGTGGTCATCATGCTGGTGGTCTTCGGCATCTTCTTCTTGATCCCCAAGTGGACGGGCGTCGACCCGGCCACGATGTACGTCGGCAAGCAGTCCGATGCGGCGGCGCTGGAGGGCATCCGGCAGAAGCTCCAGCTGGACGACCCGATCTACGTCCAGCTCGTGGAGTTCTTCAAGGGCATCTTCGTCGGCCGCACTTACTCGGGCGGCGGCGACGTCACACAGTGCGCGGCGCCCTGCTTCGGCTACTCCTTCCGCAGTGAGCAGGCCATCTGGCCGGTGCTCGCCGACCGCCTGCCGGTGACCCTGTCGCTGGCCGTCGGCGCCGCCATCCTGTGGGTCATCGGCGGCATCGCCGCCGGTGTGCTCTCCGCGCTCAAACGGGGGACGGTGTGGGACCGCTCGGCGATGATGGTCGCCCTCTCCGGCGTCTCGCTGCCGATCTACTTCACCGGCCTGCTGTCGCTGGCGATCTTCAGTTACGGACTCGGCTGGATCAACGGTCAGTTCGTACCCCTGGAGGACAGCTTCTCCGGCTGGATCGGCGGCATGATCCTGCCCTGGCTGACCCTTGCGTTCCTGTACGCGGCGATGTACGCCCGGATCACCCGCGCCACCATGCTGGAGATCATGGGCGAGGACTACATCCGCACCGCCCGCGCCAAGGGGCTGCGCGAGCCCGTCGTCATCGGCAAGCACGCCATGCGCTCCGCCATGACCCCGGTGCTCACGCTGCTCGGCATCGACCTGGGCGCGCTGATGGGCGGCGCGATCCTGACCGAGACCACGTTCAGCCTCCCCGGGCTCGGCCAGGCCGTGCTCAAGGCGATCAGTGAGCGCGACCTGCCGGTGATCCTCGGTGTCACACTGATCACCGCGACGGCGGTGGTCGTCGCCAACCTCATCGTGGACATCCTGTACGGCGTGATCGACCCCCGAGTGAGGCTGGGATGACCGACCACCTGAGCAAGACCGGCGCGGCGGTGGGTGAACCGGTCACCGACTCCGCCCCGCCCAGGGCGTTCCTCGAAGTACGCGATCTGCACGTGCACTTCCCCACCGACGACGGTCTCGTCAAGTCCGTCGACGGACTCAGCTTCCAGCTGGAGAAGGGCAAGACGCTCGGCATCGTCGGGGAGTCCGGCTCCGGCAAGTCCGTCACCTCGCTCGGCATCATGGGCCTGCACACCGCCGGGCAGTACGGGCGGCAGAAGGCGCGGATATCCGGCGAGATCTGGCTGGACGGCGAGGAACTGCTCTCCGCCGACCCGGACCGGGTGCGGAAGCTGCGCGGCCGTGAGATGGCCATGATCTTCCAGGACCCGCTCTCCGCGCTGCACCCGTACTACACCATCGGCAAGCAGATCGTGGAGGCGTACCGGGTCCACAACGACGTGGACAAGAAGGTCGCCCGCAAGCGCGCGATCGAGATGCTCGACCGGGTCGGCATCCCGCAGCCCGACAAGCGGATCGACGCCTATCCGCACGAGTTCTCCGGCGGTATGCGGCAGCGCGCGATGATCGCGATGGCGCTGGTCAACAACCCCGAGCTGCTGATCGCCGACGAGCCGACGACCGCCCTCGACGTCACTGTCCAGGCGCAGATCCTCGACCTGATCCGGGACCTGCAGAAGGAGTTCGGCTCCGCGGTCATCATCATCACCCACGACCTGGGCGTCGTCGCCGAGCTGGCCGACGACATCCTGGTGATGTACGGCGGCCGGTGCGTGGAGCGGGGAAGCGCCGAGAAGGTCTTCTACGAGCCCCGGCACCCGTACACCTGGGGCCTGCTCGGCTCGATGCCGCGCATCGACAAGGAGCAGACCGAGCGGCTGATCCCGGTCGAAGGGGCCCCGCCGTCGCTGATCAACGTCCCGAGCGGCTGCGCCTTCAACCCGCGCTGCCCGTACGCGGACGTACCCAAGGGCGGTGTCACCCGCACCGAGCGGCCCGAGCTGCGCGAGGTGGGCAGCGGCCACTTCTCCGCCTGCCACATGTCGCCGGAGGACCGGCAGCGGATCTGGACCGAAGAGATTGCGCCGAAGCTGTGAGCGAGGACGAGCACATGACGATCCCCGACCAGGCCGGCGCGGCCGGGACCGCTGTGACCAAGGCGGACCCGGCACCCGGTGAGCCCCTGCTCAGGGTGACGGGCCTGAAGAAGCACTTCCCCATCACCAAGGGTGTGCTCAAACGCCAGGTGGGCGCGGTCAAGGCGGTCGACGGCATCGACTTCGACGTACGGGCGGGGGAGACCCTCGGCGTCGTCGGCGAGTCCGGCTGTGGCAAGTCGACCATGGGCCGGCTGATCACCCGGCTGCTCGAACCCTCCGGCGGGAAGGTCGAGTTCGAGGGACAGGACATCACGCACCTGAGCACGGGCAGGATGCGCCCGCTGCGCCGGGACGTCCAGATGATCTTCCAGGACCCGTACTCGTCGCTGAACCCGCGGCACACGGTCGGCGCCATCGTCAGCGCCCCCTTCAGGCTGCAGGGGGTGCGGCCGGAAGGCGGCGTCAAGCGCGAGGTCCAGCGCCTCCTGGAGATCGTCGGGCTCAACCCCGAGCACTACAACCGCTATCCGCACGAGTTCTCCGGCGGTCAGCGGCAGCGCATCGGCATCGCGCGGGCGCTGGCCCTGAAGCCGAAGCTGGTGGTGGCGGACGAGCCGGTCTCCGCGCTCGACGTGTCGATCCAGGCCCAGGTGGTCAACCTGCTGGACGACCTCCAGGACGAGATGGGCCTGACGTACGTGATCATCGCCCATGACCTGTCGGTCATCCGGCACGTCTCGGACCGGATCGCGGTGATGTACCTCGGCAAGATCGTCGAGCTGACCGACCGCAAGTCGCTGTACGAGTCGCCCATGCACCCGTACACCCGCGCCCTGCTCTCCGCGGTGCCGGTGCCGGACCCCAAGCGGCGTGCCAAGCGCGACCGCATCCTGCTCCAGGGCGACGTTCCCTCGCCGATCTCGCCGCCGAGCGGCTGCCGGTTCCACACTCGCTGCTGGAAGGCAACGGAGATCTGCAAGACGCAGGAGCCGCCGCTGCTGGCGCTGAAGACGGGGCACCAGGTGGCCTGCCACCACCCGGAGAACGCGCCGGACCAGGCGCCGGCGGACGCCCCGCTGCCGGGTGCGGCGGAGGCTGTGCAGGTCGTCAAGGCCGAGAAGGGCGACGCCTGAGGAGCCGTACGGTGCCCCGGCGCGCGCCGGGGCACCGCAGGGGCAGTGCCGGGCACCTGCCGGTTTACGCGGTCCGGTCCGGCCGGTTGCCGTGCGGCCGCGGCAGGTGCAGCCCGAAGTAGACGGCGGCGATGCGCAGGGCGAAGACCAGCCCCGCCGACAGAGCGGCGTTCGGCTCGTCGCTCACGCCCGCCGCGTCGAGCGCGAGATAGAGCGCGGCTCCGGCCGCCGCGGCCGTCGCGTACACGTCCTCGCGGAGCAGCAGCGGCGGGAACTCCCCGCACAGCACGTCGCGGATCACCTCGCCCGTCACCCCGGTGATGACGCCGAAGATGACCACGGCGAGGGGCGTGACGTCCGAGTCGATGGCCGCGCGGGCGCCGATCACCGTCACGACCGCGAGCCCGGTCGCGTCGACGACCAGCAGGGAGCGCTGGGGCAGCTGCCAGAAGCGCAGATACGCGATGGTGGCCACGCCGACCCCCATGATCACGGTCAGCAGCACCCAGTCGTGCGTCCAGTACAGCGGGTGCCGGTTGAGCATCAGATCCCGCAGCGTGCCGCCCGAGATGGAGGCGGCGAAGGCCAGCGCCAGCCCGCCGAACGGATCCATGTTCGCCCGGTGTGCGGCGAGCACCCCGCTCGCCGCGAACGCCGAGACGCCCACCAGGTACAGCACGTGCAGCATGATCTTTCCCAGCGTCGGTCCGTGCCCCAGCCGCCGGAGCACCGGCGCATCATCTCAGGTCCCGGGATGTTGTTGAAAATGGGGCTACCCGCGAGTAATAAATCCGTGTAGCCTGCATGCCCATGGCACAGGGCATCGCACAGGCAACCATCGGGGACAGCGAGTTCGACCGCGACACGACGGTCACGCGCCGCGCCCCGGGGGTCTACGGCGTCGAGCTCTCCGAGGGCTGGACGATCATCCACGCCGTCAACGGCGGCTATCTGCTCGCGCTGCTCGGCCGGGCCCTGGGCGAGGCGCTCCCGCACCCCGACCCGCTCACGATCACCGCCCACTACCTCACTGCATCGCGGCCGGGACCGGCCGAGATCCGCACCGAGACCGTGCGCGCCGGGCGGAGCATGTCCACCGGCCAGGCCTCCCTGTTCCAGCGCGACGAGGACGGCGCCGAGGTCGAGCGCATCCGCGTCACCGCCCACTACGGGGACCTGTCCGCCCTGCCCCATGACGTCCGTACGTCCGCCGAGCCGCCGGCCATCCCGCCGTACGAGCACTGCCTCGGCCGCGGGGACGCGCCGGACGGCTCCTCGCCCATCCCCGGCAGCACGGCGATCACCGACCGCCTCGACCTGCGGCTCGACCCGGCCACGGCGGGCTGGGCCGTGGGGGCGCCGTCCGGACGGGGCGAGATGCGCGCCTGGTTCGGCCTGGCCGACGGGCGGGACGCCGACCCGCTCTCCCTGTTGCTCGCCGTTGACGCCCTGCCGCCCACCGCCTTCGAACTCGGCCTCATGGGATGGGTTCCCACCCTCGAACTCACCGTCCACATACGCCACCGCCCCGCGCCGGGCCCGCTGCGGGTGGCGGTCACCACCCGGAATCTCGCGGGCGGTCTCCTGGAGGAGGACGCGGAGGTCTGGGACAGCGAGGACCGCCTGGTGGCCCAATCCCGCCAGCTGGCGCGGGCCGTGATCGCCTGACGGCGTCCGGCCCTGATCGCCTGAGGCGCTCGGCCCTGATCGCCTGAGGCGCTCGGCCCTGATCGCCTGAGGCGCTCGGCCCTGATTGCCTGAGGCGCTCGGCTCTGACGCCTGACGGCGCCCGGCGCCGCGGGCGCGGGGCGGAGGCCCGGGCCGCGCTCGTAGAATCGGGGGCATCATGGCCTACCTCGACCACGCCGCCACCACCCCGATGCTCCCGGAGGCGGTGCAGGCGATGACCGCCCAGCTGACCGTCACCGGGAACGCCTCCTCCCTGCACGCGGCCGGGCGGCGAGCCCGCCGTACGGTCGAGGAGTCCCGCGAAGTCCTCGCCGCCGCGCTGGGCGCGCGGCCCAGCGAAGTGGTCTTCACCGCGGGCGGCACGGAGTCCGACAACCTCGCCGTCAAGGGGCTGTACTGGGCCCGCAGGGCTGCCGACCAGCGGCGCACGCGGGTGCTGGCCAGCCCGGTCGAGCACCACGCGGTGCTCGACGCCGTCGACTGGCTCGCCGAGCACGAGGGCGCGCGCGTCGAGTATCTGCCGGTCGACCCGTACGGCCGGGTCCACGCGGATGCGCTGCGCGAGGCCATCGCCCGCGATCCCTCGGACGTCGCGCTCGCGACCGTCATGTGGGCCAACAACGAGATCGGCACGGTCATGCCGGTGCGCGAACTCGCCGACGCGGCCGGTGAGTTCGGGATTCCGCTGCACGCGGACGCCGTGCAGGCCTTCGGGCAGCTGCCGGTCGACTTCGCGGCCTCCGGCCTCGCCGCGATGACCGTCAGCGGGCACAAGATCGGCGGCCCGTACGGCATCGGCGCGCTCCTGCTGCGCCGCGAGGAGGCCCCGGTCCCGCTCCTCCACGGCGGCGGGCAGGAGCGGCACGTACGCTCCGGCACCCTCGATGTGCCCGCCGTCGCGGCGTTCGCGGCCGCGGCCGGGCACGCCGCCGGGCACCACGACGACTTCGCCCGCGAGATCGGCGCGCTGCGCGACAAGCTGATCACCGCCGTCCGTACGGCGGTTCCGGACGCCGTCCTGGGCGGCGATCCGGACCCGGCGGGCAGGCTGCCCGCCAACGCGCACTTCTCCTTCCCCGGCTGCGAGGGCGACTCGCTGCTGCTGCTCCTGGACGCTCAGGGCATCGAGTGCTCCACCGGCTCGGCCTGCACCGCAGGGGTCGCGCAGCCCAGCCACGTCCTGCTGGCCACCGGCACGGACCCGGACCTGGCCCGCGGCACCCTTCGCTTCTCGTTCGGCCACACCTCCACGGCCGAGGACGTGGACGCGGTCGCCGAGGCGATCGGCCCGGCCGTCGAGCGGGCACGCACCGCGGGTCTGTCGTAACGCGGCAGGGCCGCGGGTCGGGGGATCAGGCCTCGCGTATGAGCTTCATGTAGCGGTCCCAGTCCCAGTGCGGGCCCGGGTCGGTGTGGTCGGTCCCGGGCACCTCCACGTGGCCGACGATGTGCTCGCGGTCCCTCGTTATGCCGTACCGCGCGCAGATCCCGGCGGCCAGGCGCGCCGACGAGCGGTACATCGCGTCGGTGAACGAGCCCGGACGGTCCACGAAGCCCTCGTGCTCGATCCCGACGCTGCGCTCGTTGTAGCCCAGGTTCCCCGCGTGATACGCGACATCGAGCTCGCGGATCATCTGCGCGACATGCCCGTCCTTGCGCACCACGTAGTGAGAGGCGGCGCCGTGCTCCGGATCCTGGAAGACCTTGAGCGCCACCGCGTAGCTGCCCTGCACGACATGGATGACCACACGGTCGATCACGTAGTCGGCGGGCCGGTCCGCGCGGCGCCAGTTGGCGGTCGAGGCCGGTATCCACTCGGCGCCCCTGTGGTCGAGCTCGCCCTCCTTGCGGGGCTTGTCCACGCCCGGCAGGCGCCACCACCACCGGGGAGGGCCCTCCGCCGCCACGTAACCGGCCGAACCGGCCGTGCCCAGCAACGCCGCGCCGCCGATCAGCAGACCACGGCGGCCGATGCCCGTACGGCGGTCACGGCGGTCGCGGTTTCCACGGCTGTCGTGACGTTCAGGGTTGTCGTCGCTGTCGTAGCTTTCACGGCTGACCTTGCGGGCGTCCTCGCCGGTCCGCTGCTCCATCCGCCCCCCTCCTCCCCGGCTCTCCCCGGCCCCGGCACGTACGCCGTCGTTCCCCGGCCACAGCCCGTCTGCCGTTCACCGCACCGATAACGCTTTCGGGGCCCCGGCTGGTTCCCCTTACTCTGGTAGAGCTATGAACAACTTCCCAGGCGCACCGACCGGTCCCAGCGACGGGCGCCGCCTCCGTGTACTCGCCGCCATGTCCGGCGGCGTCGACTCCGCAGTCGCCGCGGCCCGCGCCGCCGAGGCGGGTCACGACGTGACCGGCGTCCACCTCGCCCTCTCCGCCAACCCGCAGTCCTTCAGGACCGGAGCCCGCGGCTGCTGCACGATCGAGGACTCCCGCGACGCGCGCCGGGCGGCCGACGTGATCGGCATCCCCTTCTACGTCTGGGATCTCGCCGACCGGTTCCGGCAGGACGTCGTCGAGGACTTCGTCGCCGAGTACGCGGCGGGCCGCACGCCCAACCCCTGCCTGCGCTGCAACGAGAAGATCAAGTTCGCTGCGCTGCTGGACAAGGCCCTCGCCCTCGGCTTCGACGCCGTCTGCACCGGCCACTACGCGCGCGTGGACGTCCGCGAGGACGGTACCCGCGAGCTGCACCGCGCCACCGACATGGCCAAGGACCAGTCGTACGTCCTCGGGGTCCTTGACGAGCGCCAGCTGGCCCACGCGATGTTCCCGCTCGGCGACACCCGTACCACCAAGGACGAGATCCGCGCGGAGGCAGAGGCCCGCGGCCTCGCCGTGGCCAAGAAGCCGGACAGCCACGACATCTGCTTCATCGCCGACGGCGACACCCAGGGCTTCCTCACGCGCCGTCTCGGCACGGCCGAGGGCGACATCGTCGACGAGAACGGCGCCAAGCTGGGCACCCACTCCGGCGCGTACGGCTACACCATCGGCCAGCGCAAGGGCCTGCGCCTCGGCGTCCCCGCCCCCGACGGCAAGCCGCGCTACGTCCTGGACATCTCCCCGGTGGACAACACCGTCACTGTCGGCCCCTCCGAGGCCCTCGACGTCATCGCCCTCACCGGCACCAAGCCCCGCTGGTGTGGCACGCCCCCTCCAGGACCCGGCACGTACACCGCGCAGCTGCGCGCCCACGGCGGCGAGACCGAGGTCAGCGCGGAGCTGGTGGACGGCGCGCTGCGCGTGACCTTCTCCGAGCCCGTCCGCGGCGTGGCCCCGGGCCAGGCGGTCGTCCTCTACGAGGGCACGCGCGTCGTCGGCTCCGCGACGATCGCGACGACGGAGCGGCGGGAGCGGGCGGCCGCGGCGCAGAGCTGAGGGCGGCGGCGCAGAGCTGACAGCCGCGGCGCAGAGCTGAGGGCGAGCCAAGGGGTAGCGCTGCGTAAGCGTTCACGCACGGCAGTGGCCGGTTGCAAGGCCGGTCCTCACCGTGCGGCAAGCTGGGTCCATGACTGCACATCTGATCACCGGAGCGGGCTCCGGCATCGGCGCGAAGGTCACCGAGCGGCTGGCCGAGCGGGGTGACGAGCTGTGGCTGCTGGCGCGTGACGCGGGCCGCGCCAAGGAGCTGGAGCGGCGCTTCGCCGGGGCCCGTACGGTCGTCGGAGACCTGGCCAACCCGGAGAAGCTGTCCTGGGCGCTGAGCCACCAGGAGCTCCCGGACCGGCTCGACTCGCTCCTGCACATCGCGGGCGTCGTGGAACTCGGCGACATCGGCGAGTTGACCCCCAAGGCGTGGAACGCGCAGCTCGCCGCCAACCTCGTTGCCCCCGCGGAGCTGACCCGGCTGCTGCTGCCCCAACTGCGGGCCACCCGCGGCCATGTGGTGTTCGTCAACTCCGGCGCCGGGCTGCGGGCCAACGCCCAGTGGGGCGCCTACGCCGCCAGCAAGCACGGCCTCAAGGCGCTGGCCGACTCCCTCCGCGCCGAGGAGCACGACAACGGTGTGCGCGTCACCTCCGTCTACCCCGGCCGTACGGCCACAGCCATGCAGGCCGACGTACACCGGCAGGAGGGCAAGGCGTACGACGAGTCCCGCTGGATCGACCCCGCCTCGGTCGCGACGACGATCCTGACCGCCCTGGACCTGCCGCGCGACGCCGAGATCACGGACCTGTCCGTACGGCCGGGGCGGTGAGCGGCATGACGGGCATGAACTCTCCTTGGCGCCCGGCGACCGCCACCGGCGTCGGGTCGATGCCGGGGACGGACGCGCGGGAGGCCGCGAAGACGGTCACCGGGTCGCTGGAGGAGTTCCCGCACCTGCCGGAACTCCCCGCCCGCGGGCCCGGCGCGGACATGATCGGCCGTACGGCGGGGCTGCTGGCCGAGATGTACGCGCGCGTGGAGCCGAGCGGCTGGCGGTTCGGTGACCGGCCGGGCCGGGACACCCGGCGCGCCTGGTCCTGGCTGGGCGAGGACCTCGACGCGCTCGAGGAGTTCACCCAGGGCTACGAGGGCCCGCTGAAGGTGCAGGCCGTCGGACCGTGGACACTCGCGGCCGCGCTGGAGCTGAAGAACGGCGAGGCCGCCCTGTCCGACGCGGGAGCCTGCCGGGACCTCGCCGGGTCGCTGGCCGAGGGGCTGCGGGGCCACCTCGCCGAGGTGCGCAGGCGAGTGCCGGGCGCCCAGGCCGTCCTGCAGCTCGACGAGCCGTCGCTCACCGACGTGCTGCGCGGCCGGGTGAAGACAGCCAGCGGCTACCGCACGCACCGGGCCGTCGACCGGGCCGTGGTCGAGGGCGCGCTCCGGGACGTGCTCGCCGTGGCCGGGGACGGCCCGGCCGTCGTCCACTCCTGCGCGCCGGACGTGCCGTTCGGGCTGCTGCGGCGTGCCGGGGCCACCGGCATCTCCTTCGATCTCGGACTTCTCACGGAGCGTGACGAGGAACAGATCGGCGAGGCCGTCGAGGGCGGCACGGCGCTCTTCGCAGGAATCGTGCCGGGCACGGACGGTCCATTGTCAGACCCTGCCGGTAGCGTCGGGGGTGTCAGGACGCTGTGGCGCAGGCTGGGGCTGTCGCCGGGGACACTGAGCGAGTCCGTGGTGATCACTCCGGCGTGCGGTCTCGCGGGTGCCTCGCCGGGGTACGCCCGCGCGGCGCTCGCCCACTGCGTCCGGGCGGCGAGATCGCTCGCGGACAACCCTGAGTGACGGGAGGATGCAACGGTGGCTGGCGAACAGCAGGCGACAGTGCCCGCCGAGATGCGGGAACAGCACCGACAGCTCGCTGAGCAGGTCGAGGAGCACCGCTTCCGGTACTACGTGAAGGACGCCCCGGTCATCAGCGACGCGGAGTTCGACCAGCTCCTGCGGTCCCTTGAGGCGCTGGAGAACGAGTATCCGGAGCTGCGCACCCCCGACTCTCCCACCCAGAAGGTCGCCGGGCAGTACGAGACCGAGTTCACCGCCGTCCAGCACCGCGAGCGGATGCTCAGCCTCGACAACGCCTTCGACGATGCGGAGCTGGAGTCCTGGGTCGACAGGATCGCCCGCGAACTGGGCGATTCCTCCTATCACTTCCTGTGCGAGCTCAAGGTCGACGGCCTCGCCGTCAACCTCACCTACGAGCGCGGGCGGCTCACCCGCGCCGCCACCCGCGGCGACGGCCGCACGGGCGAGGACATCACGCCCAACGTCCGTACGATCGCCGAGATCCCGGAGCGGCTGCGCGGGGACCGCATCCCGGACCTTGTGGAGATCCGCGGCGAGGTCTTCTTCCCGATGGAGAAGTTCGAGGAGCTCAACGCGGCCCTGGTGGAGGCGGGCAAGCCGCCGTTCGCCAACCCGCGCAACGCCGCGGCCGGTTCGCTGCGCCAGAAGGACCCCAAGGTCACCGCCACCCGCCCGCTCCACATGGTGGTGCACGGTATCGGGGCCCGCGAGGGCTTCGGCATCAGCCGCCTGTCGGAGGCGTACGGGCTGCTGCGCGAGTGGGGCCTGCCCACCGCGAAGGCGTACAAGGTGGTGGACTCCCTGGAGGGCGTGCGGGAGTTCATCGCGTACTACGGCGAGCACCGCCACTCGGTGGAGCACGAGATCGACGGAGTGGTCGTCAAGCTCGACGAGGTGCCGCTGCAGGGCCGCCTCGGCTCCACCTCGCGCGCCCCTCGCTGGGCCATCGCGTGGAAGTACGCGCCCGAGGAGGTCAACACCAAGCTGGTGGACATCCGGGTGGGCGTGGGCCGAACGGGCCGGGTGACGCCCTACGCGGTAGTGGAGCCGGTCAAGGTCGCAGGCTCCGAGGTCGAGTTCGCCACGCTGCACAACCAGGACGTGGTCAAGGCCAAGGGCGTGCTGATCGGGGACACCGTCGTGCTGCGCAAGGCGGGCGATGTGATCCCGGAGATCCTCGGTCCCGTCGTGGACCTGCGGGACGGCACCGAGCGGGAGTTCGTGATGCCGGCCCGGTGCCCGGACTGCGGCAGCGAACTGCGCCCCGAGAAGGAGGGCGATGTCGACCTGCGCTGCCCCAACGCCCGGTCCTGTCCTGCCCAGTTGCGGGAGCGGATCTTCTATCTCGCGGGCCGCAGATGCCTGGACATCGAGAGCTTCGGCTATGTGGTGGCCAGCGCCCTCACCCAGCCCCTGGAGCCGTCCGAGCCCCCGCTGACGGACGAGGGCGATCTGTTCAACCTCACGGTCGAGCAGCTGCTGCCCATCAAGTCGTATGTCCTGGACCAGGACACCGGCCTGCCCAAGCGCGACCCCAAGACGGGCGAGGAGAAGGTCGTCACCCTCTTCGCGAACCAGAAGGGCGAGCCGAAGAAGAACACCCTGGCGATGCTGGAGAACATCGAGGCCGCCAAGCAGCGCCCGCTCGCGCGGATCATCACCGGTCTCTCGATCCGTCATGTCGGCCCGGTGGCGGCGGAGGCCCTGGCCAGAGAGTTCCGCTCGCTGGACCGGATCGCGCAGGCGGACGAGGCCGAGCTTGCGGCTGTAGAAGGGGTCGGACCGAGGATCGCGGCCTCGGTGAAGCAGTGGTTCGAGGAGGACTGGCACCGCGAGATCGTGGAGAAGTGGCGGGCCGCCGGGGTGCGGCTGGAGGAGGAGGGCGGCGAGGAGCGAGGGCCCCGGCCCCTCGACGGCCTCACGGTCGTCGTCACCGGCACCCTCGACTCGTACACCCGCGACGGCGCGAAGGAGGCGCTGCAGAACCTCGGCGCGAAGGTGGCCGGTTCCGTTTCGAAGAAGACCGGTTTCGTCGTCGTGGGTGACAACCCGGGATCGAAGTACGACAAGGCCCTCCAGCTGAAGGTGCCCGTGCTTGACGAGGACGGCTTCGCGGTGCTGCTCGAGCAAGGGCCGGGCGCGGCGCGGGAAGTTGCCGAAATGTCAGAGGCGTCCGCCGAATAGCCGTCAGAGATCACCCGTTCAGCGCATACCGGACCGTTCCGGGTTCCTGGGTCGCATTCGGGCAACCGCAGCCGATCGCTGCCCGTTCAAGCGTTTTGCAGCCTACTGTTGAAGTGTGCGCCTCCCGTGCACAGCTGCGCGGTGGGAACTGACGTGGTGGCATCGGAAGGGGTGCCGCTTCATGGCGTGGGCACCGCCGGCTGTGAGAGGGACGGGAGATGAAACCCACCGAAAGCGCCGATCCGGCGTCACGGCTGCGCCGGATCACCGTGCCCGGCATGCCGGTCGCCGTGATCCTCCTGGCCGTACTGGCCCTGGTCACCGGCGTCGTACGGGTGCTCGGCGAGGGGCATGCGCTCTTCCCCGACGCCACCGCCGGCTGGTCGCTCGCCGTCCTCACCGGCATCATCGTCGGCCATCTGGTCGCGCTCGGCCGTGACCGCTGGTGGGGCGGCACCGGCTCCGGCGCCGCCCTCACCCTCGCGGTCCTGCTGCTCTACGGCTGGGTGTCGGCCGTACTGGTCAGCCTCGCTGTCGTGGTCCTGGTCAGCGCCGCCCGCAGGCACCGCTGGAAACAAGGGGTGTTGCACGGCGCCGTGGACATCCTCGGCATCGGGGCCGCGGCGCTCACGCTGGCCGCCTTCGGCACCGTGCCCACCGTCGAGGCGCCCTGGTCGCCCCGGACCTGGGGCTTCCTCGACCTCCCCGAGGTGGTGCTGGCCGCGCTCGCGTATCTCGCGGTGACCCGCGCCCTGCTCTGGTCCTCGATGGCACCGCGCGGCGGCGGGCTGCCGACCATCGCCCGGACGGCCCTGGCCCGGCAGGCACTCGTCGGAGTTGCGCTGCTCGGCATCGCCCCCCTCATCTGCGTCGTGGCGGTCGCCAAGCCGGTGCTGCTGCCGCTGTTCGCCGTCCCCTTAATCGCCCTGGACTCCACGCTGTGGATCGCCCGCGCCCGGGCGGAGGAGCAGCTCCGCGACCCGCTCACCGGGCTCCCGAACCGTCAGTGGCTGCTGGAGCGCACCTGGACCGCGCTCGACGAAGCCGAGCGGATCGGCGCGCGATCCGCACTGGTCCTGATCGACCTCGACCGGTTCCGGTCGGTCAATGACACGCTCGGGCATCTGGCCGGAGACCGCCTGCTGCTGCAGATCGCCGAGCGGCTGCGCGTCGCCCTGCCCCGCGGCGCGGAGGCGGCCCGCCTCGGCGGCGACGAGTTCGCGGTCCTCCTCCCCACCGCCGACTCCACCACCAGCGCCACGCGCGTGGCCCGCCAGCTCGTCGCCGCCCTCGGCTCCCCGCTCGACCTCGACGGGCTCACGCTCGTCCTGGAGGCCAGCGCCGGAGTCGCCGTCTTCCCCGAGCACGCGCTGGATGCCGAAGGGCTGCTGCGCCGTGCCGACGTGGCGATGTACCAGGCCAAGCGGGACCGCAGCGGTGTCGAGGTGTACGAGGCGAAGCGGGACGGCAACACCCCCGACCGCCTTGGTCTGCTGGGCGATCTGCGACGCGCGCTCGACGCGGGCGATGTCGAGCTGCACTACCAGCCCAAGGTCGGCTTCGACGGGCGGGTCGCGGGACTCGAGGCGCTCGTACGGTGGGTGCATCCGGAGCGCGGCCGGGTCAGCCCCGACGAGTTCATCGCCATCGCCGAGTCCTCCGGCCTGATGCCGCACCTCACCGAGTACGTCCTGGAGACCGCGCTCGCCCAGGTCGCCAAGTGGCGCGCTTCGGGCCTTGAAGTGCCGGTCGCCGTGAACGTCTCGCCGCGCGACGTCCATACGCCCGGCTTTGCGGGCGCGGTCGCCGCCCGGCTCGCCCGGCACGGCGTCCCGCCGGGTGCGCTGCAGCTGGAGATCACGGAACACGTCCTGCTCGAGGACCCGCAGCGCGCCGCGGACACCCTGGCCGGGCTGACCGGCCACGGCGTGAAGATGTCGCTCGACGACTTCGGCACGGGTTACTCGTCGCTGGTGCACCTGCGGCGGCTGCCGGTGAGCGAGCTCAAGATCGACCGGTCTTTCGTGGCCCGTCTCGCGGTCGACACCGAGGACGCCGAGATCGTCCGGTGCACCGTCGACCTCGCGCACTCGCTCGGGCTGCTCGTCGTCGCGGAGGGCGTCGAGGACGACGAGACGTGGGAGCGCCTCCGCGACCTCGGCTGCGACGCGGTCCAGGGCTGGCTGGTCGCCGCTGCGATGCCGCCGGACGAGACGACGGCGTGGCTCCGCCTGCGCGGCGAGCGCGGCTGGCACCGCCTCGCCTCGGGCGAGACCGAAGACGAACCGGAGCCTGAACACGCGGCGATCGAAGGCGCCGAAAGCCCCACCGGCCAGCCGGTGAAGTAACCCCCAAGTAACCCCCGACGTGGCACCTGCCCGGCCGCGCGCCCCCGTACGCCGTGCGCACCCCCGGCACCCTGCGGCCGGTCCGGCGCACGGCCGGGCCCCGCCGCGGCGGGAAATCTCCCGGCGGCCGGTCCGGCGCCGCCGGACCCGCTACGACGGAAGACCTCCCGGTCAGGAAACCCGCCCCAGGCGAACCGCACCCGCCGCGCACGGACTCGTACCGCCCCTTGCGCGCCTGGTGTCCCGTGCGTTGACACCGCGGCCGGTCCGGCGCACGGCCGGACCCCGCCGCGGTGGGAAGCCCTCCCGGCCGGGCGAGACGCCCAGGCGAATCCGCCCCGCCGCGGGCGCGGACCCGTACGGCCCTTGCGTGGCCGGCGTACCGCGCGTTGCGGTCGGCCCGTGCTTGGGCACCCCCGGACAGCACCGCGGGCGCTGCCCGCCGCGCGGGCGCCTTTCTCCGCCCCGCCGCGGGCGGGCCGCCGGTGCGGTGGGCGGAGGCTGCGCGGGGTGGGTGAGCGGGGTGGGTGAAGAGGTGCGGCCCCTTCTTGATTTTGGGGCGGGTGGGCGGGGACGAAGCGGTGCCGGGCGCAGCCCGGTGGCCCTCAACCCACAGCGGGAGGCGAAAGGGTTTCGCGACCACCGTCGCCGCCGCCATAGGATTGGCCCGGAACCTACACACTCACCCTGAGGATCGCTGCATGCCTGGCATCACGCGCGAGGAGGTCGCCCACCTCGCCCGGCTGTCACGTCTGGAGCTGACGGACGAAGAGCTCGACCACTTCGCCGAACAGCTCGACGTGATCATCGGCGCGGTCGCCCGCGTTTCCGATGTGGCCGACGAGGACGTACCCCCGACCTCCCACCCGCTGCCGCTGACCAATGTCATGCGGGCCGACGAGGTCCGACCTTCGCTCACCCAGGAGCAGGCCCTGTCCGGCGCCCCGGCGCAGGAGCAGCAGCGTTTCAAGGTGCCGCAGATCCTGGGGGAGGAGTGAGCATGACCGACCTGACCAGGCTCACGGCCGCCGAGACCGCCGCGAAGATCGCCTCCGGCGAGCTGACCGCGGTCGCCGTCGCCGAGGCCCACCTGGCCCGGATCGAGGCCGTCGACGAGAAGGTGCACGCCTTCCTCCACGTCGATCGCGAGGGCGCGCTCGCCCAGGCCCGCGCCGTCGACGAGAAGCGCGCCCGCGGCGAGAAGCTCGGCCCGCTCGCCGGCGTCCCGCTCGCCCTGAAGGACGTCTTCACCACCGAGGGCATCCCGACCACCTGCGGCTCGAAGATCCTCGAGGGCTGGATCCCGCCGTACGACGCGACGCTCACCAAGCGCCTCAAGGAAGCGGACGTCGTCGTCCTCGGCAAGACCAACATGGACGAGTTCGCCATGGGGTCCTCCACCGAGAACAGCGCGTACGGCCCGACCGGCAACCCGTGGGACCTCACCCGTATCCCCGGCGGCTCCGGGGGCGGGTCCTCCGCCTCCCTCGCCTCCTTCCAGGCCCCGCTCGCCATCGGCACGGACACCGGCGGCTCCATCCGCCAGCCCGCCGCCGTCACCGGCACCGTCGGCGTCAAGCCGACCTACGGCGGCGTCTCCCGCTTCGGCCTCGTCGCCTTCTCCTCGTCCCTCGACCAGGGCGGCCCCTGCGCCCGTACGGTCCTGGACGCGGCGCTGCTCCACGAGGTGATCGCCGGGCACGACCCGCTCGACTCCACCTCCATCGACGCCCCGGTCCCGCCGGTCGTCGAGGCGGCGCTGGGCGGCGACGTCCGCGGCATGCGGATCGGCGTCGTCAAGGAGTTCGCGGGCGAGGGCTACCAGGCCGGCGTGATGCAGCGGTTCAGCGAGTCCGTCGAGCTGCTGCGCGAGCTGGGCGCCGAGGTCACCGAGATCTCCTGTCCGTCCTTCGACAAGGCGCTCGCCGCGTACTACCTGATCGCGCCGAGCGAGTGCTCCTCGAACCTCGCCCGTTTCGACGGCCTGCGCTACGGCCTGCGGACCGGCGACGACGGCACCCGCCCCGCCGAGGACGTCACGTCCCTCACCCGCGCCGAAGGCTTCGGCCCCGAGGTCAAGCGCCGCATCATGCTCGGCACGTACGCGCTCAGCTCCGGCTACTACGACGCGTACTACGGCTCCGCTCAGAAGGTCCGCACGCTCATCAAGCGCGACTTCGAGAAGGCCTTCGAGCAGGTCGACGTGCTGGTCTCGCCGACCACCCCGACCACCGCGTTCCCGATCGGAGAGCGCGTCGACGACCCGATGGCGATGTACCTCGCCGACCTGTGCACCATCCCGTCCAACCTGGCCGGCAACGCCGCCATGTCGCTGCCCTGCGGCCTCGCGCCGGAGGACGGGCTCCCGGTGGGGCTGCAGATCATCGCCCCCGCCATGAAGGACGACCGGCTCTACAAGGTCGGCGCCGCGGTCGAGGCCGCGTTCACCGCCCGCTGGGGACACCCGCTTCTCGAGGAGGCTCCGTCGCTGTGAGCAAGCTGCAGAAGGCCAAGGGCTTCAAGAAGTCGAAGGCCGGCACGTACCTGTCCATCGGCACCTCGCTGTTCGGCGCGGTCGGCATCGTCAAGCAGGCGAAGAAGGCCCGCCTGGAGAGCGACCGGCTGATGCTCGCCGACGCGGTGATCTCCGCGGCCGCCATCGTCACCGGCGTCGCCCTGCTCGTACGCGAGCTGCGCCGCCTCGGTGACGACGACGTCCTCGCGGGCTGAAGGGTTGAAGCTGAAGTGACCGTCACTGAACTGGTGTCGTACGAGGACGCGCTGACGGCGTACGAGCCCGTGATGGGCCTCGAGGTCCACGTCGAACTCGGCACCGCCACCAAGATGTTCTGCGGGTGCTCCACCGCCCTGGGCGCCGAGCCCAACTCGCAGACCTGCCCGACCTGTCTCGGCCTGCCCGGCGCGCTCCCGGTCATGAACGCGGCCGGCGTCGAGTCCGCCATCCGGATCGGCCTCGCGCTCAACTGCGAGATCGCGGAGTGGTGCCGCTTCGCCCGGAAGAACTACTTCTATCCGGACATGCCGAAGAACTTCCAGACCTCGCAGTACGACGAGCCGATCGCCTACAACGGCTATCTGGACGTCGAGGTCGACGGCGAGACCTTCCGGGTCGAGATCGAGCGTGCCCACATGGAGGAGGACACCGGCAAGTCCACGCACGTGGGCGGTGCGACGGGCCGTATCCACGGTGCGACGCACTCGCTGCTGGACTACAACCGGGCCGGCATCCCGCTCATCGAGATCGTCACCAAGCCGATCGTCGGGGCCGGGGACAAGGCCCCGGAGGTCGCGCGGGCGTACGTCGCCGAGCTGCGCGAGCTCATCAAGGCGCTCGGCGTCTCCGAGGCCCGCATGGAGATGGGCCAGATGCGCTGCGACGTGAACCTCTCGCTCCGCCCCATCGGCGAGGAGAAGTTCGGCATCCGCTCCGAGACGAAGAACGTCAACTCACTGCGCAGCGTGGAGCGGGCGACCCGCTTCGAGATCATGCGGCACGCCGCGATCCTCGGCGACGGCGGGAAGGTCATTCAGGAGACCCGGCACTTTCATGAGGAGGACGGCTCCACGACCTCCGGCCGCGTGAAGGAGGAGGCCGAGGACTACCGCTACTTCCCGGAGCCCGACCTGGTGCCGGTCGCCCCGACGCGGGAGTGGGTCGAGGAGCTGCGGACCACGCTGCCCGAGCTGCCGCGCGTACGGCGGATCCGGCTGCGCGAGGAGTGGGGCATCTCGCAGCACGAGATGCAGTCCGTGCTCAACGCGGGCGCGATCGGCCCGATCGTCGCCACGATCGAGGCGGGCGCCCCGGCCGACCAGGCCCGCAAGTGGTGGATGGGCGAACTGGCCCGCCGCTCCAACGAGGAGGGCGTCGAGCTGACCGCCCTGCCGATCACGCCGGAGCAGGTCGCCCGGGTGTGCGCGCTGGTCGCCGAGGGGTCGCTCAACGACAAGCTGGCGCGGCAGGTCATCGAGGGCGTGCTGGCGGGGGAGGGCGACCCGGACACGGTCGTCGAGAAGCGCGGCCTGAAGGTCGTCTCGGACGACGCGGCGCTCGGCGCGGCGGTGGACGAGGCCATCGCGGGCAATGCGGCCATCGCGGACAAGATCCGCGGCGGCAAGGTGCAGGCGGCGGGCGCGCTGGTCGGCGCGGTCATGAAGGCCACCCGCGGCCAGGCGGACGCGGCGCGCGTCCGCGAGCTGATCCTGCAGAAGCTGGGCGTCGAGGCCTGACGCCCGCAGCGACGCGACCGCCCGAGGGGCGGGCCTCCCCAGTGGAGGCCCGCCCTTCTGAGGTCGGGTCGGCCGGAGGCTTGGGGTCCGGCCGTGTGCGCGAGGGTCTGCGCCTGTGAGGTCGGGCGGGCCGGAGGCTGGTGGGGTCCGGCCGTTTGCGCGAGGGTCTGCGCCTGTGAGGTCGGGCTGGCCGGAGGCTGGTGGGATCCGACCGTTTTCCGCCAAGCCGTCCGCAGGACTATCCGCGGCCACCTCCCATCACTACCGTCCCGGCGTCACTTGACGATCGGGAGGCTCTCTTGGCTACGGACATCTCACGGCGGCGGCTGCTCGCCCTGGGCGCGGGCACGGCCGGCGCGGCGGCAGCGGGCTCCCTGCTGCCCCCCTCGCTGCAGTCGGCGCTCGCCGCCGAGCCCCCACCAGGCGGCCTGAGCGCGATCAAGCACGTGGTGATGCTGATGCAGGAAAACCGTTCTTTCGACCACTACTTCGGCACCCTGCGCGGCGTACGCGGCTTCGGCGACCGGAACGCCATCCAGCTGCCCTCCGGCAAGTCCGTCTTCGAGCAGCCCAGCGGCCCGCAGAAGACCGTCCTGCCCTTCCCCGTCCGCGACGCCGCCGAGGCGCAGAAGAAGGACCTGCAGTACATCGGCGACCTCGACCACAGCTGGGACGGCGGCGCCACGGCCTGGAACAACGGCTGGATGGACAACTGGGTCCCGGCCAAGACCGCGGCCACCATGGCGTACTACGACCGCCGGGACGTGCCGCTGCACTACGAGCTCGCGGACACCTTCACCATCTGCGACGCCTACCACTCCTCCATCCACAGCTCCACCAGCCCCAACCGCAACCACCTGGTCAGCGGCTGGACCGGCTACGAGGCGAACGGCAACCGGGCCGTCGGCAACGACCCGTACGACGAAGACAGCCACCCTGGCTACACCTGGACCACCTACGCCGAGCGGCTGGAGAAGGCCGGCCGGAACTGGAAGACGTACCAGGAGTGGGACAACTTCCAGGACAACAATCTCGAGTTCTTCGCCGGCTTCAAGGCGGTCGCCCGCAAGGCTCTCGCCAAGGCCGGGGACTTCAAGAACACCGAGGGCTTCTACGCCAAGGTGCGCGACAGCGCGACGCCCGAGGACGAGCGCAGGCGGCTGCTCGGCCTCCTTGAGGAGGGCGTCGCCGCCCTGACCCCTGCCGAGCGCAGCCTGTTCGAGCGCGGGCTGCGCCGCGGCGAGAGCGGCAGCCTGGCCGAGAACTTCCGCAAGGACGTCGCCGCGGGCACGCTGCCCGAGGTGTCGTACCTGGTGCCCTCGGCGGCCGACTCCGAGCACCCCGGCGCGTCCTCGCCGGTCGCCAGCGCCACCATCGTCTACAAGGTGCTCGACGCCCTCGCCTCCCACCCGGACGTCTGGCGGCACACCGCCGTCTTCATCGACTACGACGAGAACGACGGCTTCTTCGACCATGTCCCGCCGCCCGTCCCGCCCCAGGACGGCCAGGACTCCGAGGACGAGATCTGGAAGGGCCGCCCCACCGGCCTGGGCGTCCGCGCCCCGATGCTTGTGATCTCGCCCTGGACGGTCGGCGGCTACGTCTGCTCCGAGGTCTTCGACCACACCTCCGTGGTCCGCTTCCTCGAGAAGTGGACCGGCGTCGAGGAGCCGAACATCACCCCCTGGCGCCGCAGGGTCACCGGCGACCTCACCTCCGCCTTCGACTTCCGGAGCGGCCGCCCGCTGCCCGAGCTCGACCGGCCGGCCCCGATCCCGCCCTTCACCGGCCGCTGGCGGCCGGTGCCGCCCGCCGAACAGCAGATGCCGGTTCAAGAGCCCGGCACCCGGCGGGCGCGCCCGCTGCCGTACCAGCCGGACGCCCACGCCCGGATCGACGGGCGGAAGGTCCGCCTCCTGCTGGTCAACACGGGCAGCTCCAGCGCGCACTTCGCGCTCTACCCGTACGCGGGCGAGTTCAAGGATCCGCAGCACAAGGACGTCAAGGGCATCGCGGGGTGGGAGGTGCCGGTCGCAGGGGACGCGTACCGCTTCACGGTCACCGGGCCGAACGGCTTCCGGCGTGAGTTCGCCGGTCCCGCGGCGGGCAAGCACGCGGGCGTCGGCGCCGCGGCCGAGGTCGCCACCCGTATCGACCCGCGCGACCGCGACGTCGTCCTCACGCTCGCCAACCGGGGCACCGAGCCGCTCACCTTCACCGTGCGCCCCACCGGTTACGTGGATGAGGCGGACCTGTGGGACTGGACGCGGGAGGTCGTGGTGAAGCCGGGCCGCAGCCGGACGGTCGTCCACTCGGCCGCGGACGCCCACGGCTGGTACGACCTGACCGTCGCCGTCACGGAGGACCCGGCCTTCCACCGCCGCCTCATGGGTCACATCGAGAACGGCCGGGAGAGCGTCAGCGGCTGATCCCGGCGCGTACCGCTGGACAGCCGGTCCGCAGATGGACGGCTGGTGCGCAGATGTCGGCATCCGCAAGGACGGCTCGCTCCGCGAGACCGTCCTTTCGGACATTTCGGTGTGACTAACCACACGAAACGGTCAATTGATCTCTCTCGGCTGCCACAGTGTTCGGCGTACGTATCGGGTCCTTTGAGGGCTCTTGTCCGAAAAAGATCCACGTAACGCACAGGGAGCACTGAATGCCCGCGCTTGCCCGGTGGTGTCTTCGTCGCCGTTTCTCCGTCATCCTGCTGTGGCTCCTCGCCTTCATAGGCGTCGCCGTCGCGGCGGCCACGGCGGGATCGTCGTACTCCAACGACTACGACATCCCCGGCACCGAAGCCGGCAAGGCAGGCCAGCTCGTCCAGGAGGCCTTCCCGGGCCAGAGCGGCGACAGCGACACCATCGTCTGGCACACCGACACCGGCAGCACCGTGCGCGCCCCGGGTGTCGAGGACCGGATGGCCGACACGCTCCGCGACGTGGAGCAGCTGCCCGGGGTCGCCGGCGTCACCAGCCCGTACGGCACCGAGGGCGCGGGCCAGATAAGCAAGGACGGCCACACCGCGTACGCCACCGTCACCTTCGACAAGGCGGCCGACGACCTCGAGCGCGGCGACGTGCAGAAGGTCGTCGACACCGCGAAGTCCGCCGAGGCCGAGGGACTCCAGGTCGAGCTGGGCGGCGCGGGCATCGGCCTCACCGAGAAGTCCACTGCGCACGTCAGCGAGGTCGTGGGCATCCTCGCCGCCGCCGCCGTCCTCTTCCTCGCCTTCGGCTCGCTCTTCGCGATGCTGCTGCCGATCGCGACCGCGCTGGTGAGCGTCGGAACCGGCTATCTGGCCATCGGGCTGCTCGGCCACGCGATGACCGTCGCCGACTTCGCGCCCATGCTCGGCATGCTCATCGGGCTCGGCGTCGGCATCGATTACGCGCTCTTCATCGTCACCCGGCACCGAAGGGGCCTGCGGCAGGGGCTGCCGGTCGCGGAGGCCGCGGCACGGGCCGTATCCACCTCGGGACGCGCCGTCGTCTTCGCGGGCGTGACCGTCTGCATCGCCCTGCTGGGCATGCTGATCCTCCGGCTGAACTTCCTCAACGGCGTGGCGCTCGCCGCCTCCCTCACCGTCGTCCTGACCGTGGCCGCCTCGATCACCCTGCTGCCCGCGCTGCTCGGCGTCATCGGGATGCGGGCCCTCAGCCGCCGCGAGCGCAGGCACCTGGCCGAACACGGGCCGCAGCCCGAGCTGCCCACCGGTGTCGCCGCCCGCTGGTCGGCCTTCGTCGAGCGGCACCCGAAGCTGCTCGGCGCCGTCGCGGCCGTGGTGATGGTCGTCCTCGCGATCCCGACCTTCCATCTGCACCTCGGCAGTTCCGACCAGGGCAACAACCCGTCCACGTCCACGACCCGGCAGGCGTACGACCTGCTGTCCGACGGCTTCGGGCCCGGCTTCAACGGGCCGCTGACGCTCGCCGCCGACATCGACGACGCCGCGGGGCGGCTGGCCTTCGACAAGCTGCCCGAGACCCTGCGGACCACGGACGGCGTCGCCCAGGTGTCGCCCGCCACGCTCAGCGATGGCGGCGACACCGGCGTGATCACCGTCGTCCCGGACAGCTCGCCGCAGTCCCCGGACACCACGGAGCTCATCCATCACCTCCGTGACGACGTGCTGCCGCAGGCGCAGGAGGGCACCTCGCTGGACACCCACGTCGGCGGGCAGACCGCGGCCTATGAGGACTTCGGGTCCGTGATCGTCGGCAAGCTGCCGCTGTTCGTCGGAGTCGTGGTCGCGCTCGGCTGCGCGCTGCTGCTGCTCGCCTTCCGGAGCATCGGAGTCCCGCTCAAGGCGGCCGCGATGAACATCGCCGCCGTCGCCGCCTCCTTCGGAATCGTCGTCGCGATCTTCCAGTGGGGCTGGGGCAGCGATCTCCTCGGCCTCGGCAGCGCGGGCCCGATCGAACCCTTCCTGCCAGTGATCATGGTGGCGGTGCTCTTCGGACTCTCCATGGACTACCAGGTCTTCCTGGTGAGCCGGATGTACGAGGAGTGGCGGCAGACCGGCGACAACCGGCGCGCCGTACGGGTCGGCCTCGCCGAGACGAGCCGGGTGATCAACTCCGCGGCCGTCATCATGATCTCTGTCTTCGGCGCGTTCGTGCTCAGCGGCGACCGGATCATCGCGATGTTCGGCATCGGGCTCGCCGCTGCCGTGGCACTGGACGCCTTCGTCCTGCGTACGCTCCTGGTTCCGGCCCTGATGCACATGCTGGGCGGCGCCAACTGGTGGCTCCCGGGATGGATGGACCGGCTCCTGCCGCGCTTCAGCATCGAGGCCCCGGAGGAGGTCCGCGAGCCCGTGGACGAGCGCGAGCGCGAGCTGGAGTCGGAGCTTGAGTCCGAGCTCGAGTCGGAGCTTGATACGGGGCTCCCGTCCGGGCTCGGGTCGGGGCCCAGGCGCGCGCACCGCGCGGACAAGGTCCTGCTGCCGACGCAGCGCGCGGGCAGCGCGGACGGCGCGGGCGGCGCGGACCGTACGGATCCGACGGACGACGGGACGGGCTCGCTCACGGCGTAGTCGTATGTCGTATGAGGCCCCCGGGCGGGCCTCTGAGGTCCGTAAGACCTCCCGTTCCCGGGAACTAAGGCATCCGTCCCCGAAGAGATCGGGAAGTCGCCCGATGTGGCGACCCCACCTGGGAGACGAGGGTGGAAGCAGAACAGGAACCTTCGTCAGGGGGAGACCGAGATGCTCGAGTTCGAGATGCAGCGAGTCCGCCGCGAGCAGCTGATGCGCGAGGCCGAGGAGTACCGCCTCGCCCGTCAGGCCCGGGGCGGCGGCCGCGGAAGCCGCGACGGCGCGCGCGAGTCCGCCGACTCCGAATCCGAGGGGCGGGTGAGCAGGCGCGCACGGCGGGCGGCGCGCCGGTCCGTACGGGCCGCCCGCGCCTGACGGCGTCCACGATGGGAAAAGTCAGTGCCGCACTGTCGGACCCCTGTGCGATGCTCAGCCGCGTGGAGAGCCGATCCGTCAGCCCCGTCTTCGTAGGTCGCACCGACGAACTGACCGCCCTCACCGACGCGCTCGCCCGTGCCTCCACGGGAGAGCCGCAGGCGCTGCTCGTCGGTGGCGAGGCAGGGGGCGGCAAGACCCGGCTGCTGGAGGAGTTCCTGGCCGTGGCGCAGCGGACCGGGGCGGTCACCGCGGTCGGCGGCTGCCTCGAACTCGGCGCGGACGGGCTGCCGTTCGCGCCGGTCGCCACGGCCCTGCGCGCCCTGCACCGGCAGCTCGGCGACGAGCTGGAGCAGGCGGCGGCAGGGCGCGAGGACGAACTGGCCCGGCTGCTGCCCGACATCGGTTCCGTGTCCCGCGAGAAGCAGAGCCACGACCAGGAGGGCCGGGCCCGCCTCTTCGAGCTCACCGCCCAACTGCTGGAGCGGCTCGCCGCGGACCGCACGCTCGTCGTCGCCATCGAGGACCTGCACTGGGCCGACCGCTCCACCCGCGAGCTGCTCGGCTATCTCTTCCGCTCCCTCCAGCGCTCCCGGCTCGTCGTCCTCGCCACCTACCGCACGGACGACATCCACCGGCGGCATCCGCTGCGGCCCTTTCTCGCCGAGCTGGACCGGCTGCGCACCGTCCGGCGCATCGAGCTGCCCCGGCTCAGCCGCGAGGAGGTTCACGGGCAGCTCGCCGGGATCCAGGGCGCCGAGCCCGACCGGGACCTGGCGGACGAGATCTTCGAGCGCTCCGAGGGCAACCCCTTCTTCGTCGAGGAGCTGGCCACCAGCGACTACGACTCCTGCGGGCTCAGCGACTCGCTGCGCGACCTTCTGCTGGTGCGGGTCGAGGCGCTGCCCGACGTGGCCCAGCGGGTCGTACGGATCGCGGCCCGCAACACCACCGTCGAGTACGCGCTGCTCGCGGCCGTCTCCGGGCTCGACGACGACGAGCTGATCGAGGGGCTGCGCGCCGCGGTCGGCGCCAATGTGCTGCTCCCCACGGACGACGGTGACGGCTACCGCTTCCGGCACGCACTGCTCCGCGAGGCGGTCGTGGACGACCTGCTGCCGGGCGAGCGCTCCCGGCTCAGCAGGCGCTACGCGGAGGCGCTGGAGGCCGACCCCACGCTGGTGCGCGCCGAGCAGCGCGCCACCCGCCTGGCCAGCTACTGGTACTCGGCGCACGACGCCGCCAAGGCGCTCCCCGCGGTGCTGGCGGCCGCGGGCGAAGCGCGGCGGCGGCATGCGTACGCCGAGCAACTCAAGCTCCTGGAACGGGCGATGGAGCTGTGGGACGACGTATCGTCCGAGCAGCGGGCGGATCTGCCGGGCGCCGGGACCACCGAGTCGTACCCGCCCTGCGGCTGCTACCCGGACAGCACGCAGCGGCATGTGCACTTCCTCGACCTGGTGGCGGAGGCCGCCGTCGCGGCCCGCTGGGACGACGCGCTCGAGCGGGCCTACGCGCTGGTGAAGAAGGCGCTCAAGCTGATCGACGAGCAGCAGGACCCCGCGCGGGCGGCGTGGTTCTGGATGCAGCGGTCCCGGCTGGTGACCGCCATGGGGCGGGGGGACGGCTGGGCCGAGATATCGACGGCCCAGGAGCTGGTGAGCGGGCTCCCGCCGTCCGCCGTGCACGCCGATGTGCTGGCCCACGCGGCGGCCTGGCACAGCCTCCACGTCTCGGACGAGGAGACCGTGCCCCTGGCCGAACGGGCCGTGGAGCTCGCCCGGCTGGTCGGGGCCCGCGAGGTCGAGCTCAACGCGCGTGTCACCCACGCCTGCCTCCGCTCCCAGGCGGGCGAAGCGGACCTGGGCATCGCCGAACTGTACGAGCTGCGCGAGCTGGTCGAGCACATCTGGGCTCCCCGCGCGCTCGGCCGGGTCCACGGCAATCTCGTCGACGCCCTCCACAAGCTCGGCCGGACCGCGGAGGCCGTGCGGGAGGCCGAGGCCGGAATCGAGGCACTGGGCCGGCACGGGCTGCGCGACAGCGCGACCTTCGTGGCGGGGAACTGTGCCGAGGCGCTGACCATGTTGGGGGAGTGGGACCGGGCCGACGCCATCCTGAGCGAGTGGCGCGACCGCGGCCGCACCTCCCGCCCCATGGCCACCATGGAGCTGCGCGGTCTCGACCTCGCGCTGTACCGCGGCGACTACGACGGGGTGCCCGCGATGATCGCCGCCTGCCGGGACCACCTGGGCAAGAACGACATGGAGCCGCAGTACGAACTCCCCCTGGCCCAGGCCGAGATGCGCTTCCACGCCGCCCACGGGCGGTTCGGCAGGGCCGTCTCCGCCCTGTACTGCGCCCTGAACCTGCTGCCGCTGCTCGGACAGGAGACCTACGTCTGGCAGTTGCTGGTCAGCGGTGCGACCGTGGCTGCGGACGGGCGGGGGCTGCCCGGCACCGACGACGAGGAGCACCGGAAGCTGCTGGTGCGCATCAAGGACGCCGCCCGCCGACTCGCCTGCCCATCCCCGCTGTGGACCGCCTGGTCACGCCGGTTCGACGCGGAACTCGCCCGCGCCCACGGGAGATTCGAGCCCCGGCTGTGGGCCGAGGCCGCGGCCGCCTTCGAGCCGTACCCCTACCCGTACGTCCAGGCCGACCTGCACCACCGCTGGGCGGAGGCCCTGCTGGAGTCCGGCGGCGGAATCGGGGGCGGAAACGGCGGTGGAAGCGGAAGCTCAAGCAGAAACGGAGGCTCAAGCAGAAACGGAGGCTCAAGCAGAAACGGAGGCTCAAGCAGAAACGGAAGCAATAACGGAAGTAACGGAAGCAATAACGGAAGTAGTGGAGTCGGCGGGGGAAGCGGCAACGGAGACGGAGGGGCGGAGGCAGCGGACGGCGGCGCCGTCCGCGACCGCGCCGCCGGGCTGCTGACCCAGGCGCACGAGGTCGCGGTCCGGCTGGGCGCCCGTCCGCTGCGCGAGGACATCGAGCTGCTCGTCCGGCGCGCCCGCCTGACCCTGGCAGTCGACGGCAACGGGGCCCCGGCCGCGGACGAGGGTGCCCGCGCCGCCGAGGCGGCCAGTCCCGGCGCGGGAGGCGGGCCACTCGGGCTCACCCGGCGGGAACACGACGTGCTCCGCCTGGTCGCGGCCGGGCGCACCAACCGGCAGATCGCCGAGGAGCTGTTCATCTCGCCCAAGACCGCCAGCGTCCACGTCTCCAACATCCTCGGCAAGCTGGGCGTCTCCGGCCGTGGGGAAGCCGCCGCGCTGGCCCACCGCATGCGGCTGTTCGCCGAGCCGGAATCGACGGCCTGACGGTTGCGGGCTGCCGGTCACCGTGCCTGGGCCCAGCCGGCCCTCAGGTCACCCGCAGCTGCAGGATGCGGTCGTCCCCGCTCTCCGGTGCGCCCCGGCCATCGGTCTCACTGGTGACCAGCCACAGCCCGCCCGCGCCGTCGGGCACCACCGTGCGCAGCCTGCCGTACCGGCCGTCGAGGAAGGCCTGCGGCTCCGCGACCGGCTTCGTGCCGGCCAGGGGAATCCGCCAGAGCCGCTCGCCGCGCAGCCCCGCCATCCATATCGAGCCCTTCACATACGCGATACCGCTCGGCGAGGCCTCGTCGGTCGTCCACTGCTCGACCGGATCGACATAACCGGACTTGCCGCCCTTGCCCTCCGCCAGCGGCCAGCCGTAGTTCTTCCCCGGCTCGACGAGATTGAGTTCGTCCCAGGTGTTCTGGCCGAACTCGGCCGCCCACAGCCGCTTTTCCGCGTCCCAGGCCAGTCCCTGCACATTGCGGTGGCCGTACGAGTAGACCACCGAGTCCGGGTCCGGATTGCCGTGGACCGGCTCGCCGTCGTGCGTCATCCGCAGGATCTTGCCGCCGAGTGAGGTCTTGTCCTGGGAGAGGCCCTGGTCGCCGCTCTCGCCCGTCCCCGCGTAGAGCATCCGGTCCGGGCCGAAGGCGATCCGGCCGCCGTTGTGGATGGTTCCCTTGGGGATGCCCTTCAAGACCGTGTCGGGCGCGCCCAGTTGGCTGGCCGCGGGCCTCTTCTCGTCGTAGAGCAGCCGGGCGATGCGGTTGTCGGAGTCGGTGGTGAAGTAGGCGTACACCAGGTGGTCCTCGCCGTAGGTCGGCGCGACGGCGATGCCCAGCAGACCGCCTTCACCCGCGGGCGAGACGCCGGGCACGGAGCCCAGCTCGGTCTTTTTCCCGCTGCCGGCCGCGATCCGGAAGATCTTCCCGGTGTCGCGGGAGGAGACCAGCAGGTCGCCGCCGGGCAGCGGCGCCAGCCCCCAGGGCGACTCCAGCCCCTCCGCGACGGTGCGCACCACTTTCACCGAGCCCTTCGCCGGTGCCGCAGGCGAGGTGCCCTGCGGGGCGGGAGAGCCACCGGGCTCACGCGAGGCGGAGGTGCCCGGTGATCGCTCGGGCGGGCCGGAGTCCCCGTCGCCGGACGAACAGCCCACGGCCAGCAGAAGCACGGCGGCAGCGGCAGATACGGCGGTCACAGCAAGTCGTCGCACGGTGGCCGGTCCTCTCGCTCGTAACAAGTGCACCACACACTGCTCATACACCGGTGGAACGAACGAGGTTCCCGATCAGTCCCAGGAGCCCTTCGCGGGCGGCAGCGCCGCGATCTCCGCGAGATCCTCCGCCGTCAGCCGGAGCGCCGCGGCCCGCGCATTCTCCGCCGCCCAGCGCTCCTTCTTCGTGCCCGGCACCGGAACCACGTGCCGCCCCTGCGCCAGCACCCACGCCAGCGCCACCTGCGCCGGAGTCGCCCCGTGCCGCTCGCCGACCCGCCGCAGTCCGGCCACGATCGGCTGGTTCGCGGCCATCATCTCCGCCGTGAACCGCGGGTGCCGGGCCCGTACGTCGTCCTGCTCGAATCCCTGACCCGGCGTCAGAGTCCCGGTCAGGAAGCCGTTTCCGAGCGGCATGGCGGCGAGGAAGCCTATGCCGCGCGACTCGCACCACGGCAGCAGCGCTTCCAGAGCCTCCGGCGACCACACCGACAGCTCCGCCTCCACACTCGTCACGGGAAAGACCTGCTGCACCCGTGCCAGCTGCCGGATCGTCTCGTCGTGCATGCCCGCGCCCGCGCGCCGCTGCGCCGCCCGCTCCCACCCGTCGCCCGCCACCACCCTTCTGGGGAAGCGCTGCGCGCCCTTTTGAAGCGCACACAGCCCCAGTGCCCGTATCTTGCCCGCCGTGACGAGCTCGGCCATCGCGCCCCAGGTCTCCTCGACCGGCACTTCCGGGTCCGCCCGGTGCAGCTGGTAGAGGTCGATGACATCGGTCTGCAGCCGCCGCAGCGAGGCGTCGCAGGCCCGCTTCACGTACCCCGGGCGCCCGTTGGCGACGATGTGCTGCTCGCCTACCAGCAGCCCGCACTTGGTGGAGACGAACGCGTCCGTGCGCCGTTCCTTCAGCACCCGGCCCACCAGCAGCTCGTTGGTGAACGGCCCGTACATGTCGGCGGTGTCGAGCAGGGACATGCCCCGGTCGAGGGCGGCGTGCACGGTCCGCAGCGAGCTCTCGCCGTTCTGCTGGGATGCGGTGTACGCCCAGCTCATCGGCATGCACCCGAGGCCGATCGCGCCCACCGTGAGCGCCCCGGCACCGACTGTCCTGAGCTCCACCTCGTCCTGCACCCCTCCCTGGTCGGTCCTCCAAACTAACCTCTGCCGCCGACACGTCTTCGCATAGCCTCTCGACCATGAGTGCTGACAGTGCCGACGTCTGGCTGCCCCTACCCCCCGGCGAGATCGAGGGGCTTCCCGAGGGCCTCGACTACCTCTTCTGGGACGGCGACCAGGACTTCCCCGCGGACCCGGCCCGCTGCGTCTTCTACGGCGTCCCCTATATGAAGGGCCCGGGGATCCCGGTCCGCCCGCTGCCGCGTATGAAGGCCCTGCGCGTGATCCAGACCCTCACCGCGGGCATCGACCACGTGCTGCCCGCCCTGCCCGGGCTGCCGCCCGGCGTCCGGCTGTGCAACGCCCGCGGCGTGCACGAGGCGAGCACGGCCGAGCTCGCGCTCGCCCTCACCCTCGCGTCCCTGCGCGGCATCCCCGACTTCGTGCGCGGCCAGGACGCCGAGGAGTGGCGGCAGGGCTTCTACCCGGCGCTCGCCGACAAGTCCGTGCTGATCGTCGGCTACGGCGCCATCGGCAGCGCCATCGAGGACCGGCTCGCGCCCTTCGAATGTGCGCGGGTGGCACGGGTCGCACGCTCCGCGCGCACCACTCCGCGCGGCCCCGTGCACCCGCTCGCCGACCTGCCCGCGCTTCTCCCGGACGCGGACGTCGTGATCCTCTCCACCCCGCTCACCGAAGCCACCCGCGGCCTGGCCGGCGCCGACTTCCTCTCCCGTATGAAGGACGGGGCGCTGCTGGTGAACGTTGCCCGGGGCCCGGTCGTCGACACCAAATCCCTTCTGGCGGAGCTGGAGTCGGGCAGGCTGCGGGCCGCGCTGGACGTCACGGACCCCGAGCCGCTGCCCGCGGGCCACCCGCTGTGGCACGCCCCCGGGGTGCTCATCACCCCGCACGTGGGCGGGCCGACGTCGGCCTTCCTGCCGCGCGCGAGGCGGCTGTTGCGCGAGCAGCTCGTCCGGTTCGCCGCCGGTGAGCCTCTCGCCAATGTGGTCGCGACAACGGGCTGAGCTCTGGCCCGAGGTCATTCTCTGCTCGTTTCGGCACGCTCCGAGTCCGTTCGATTGCGCTCAGTTTTCGGAATTCGCCAGGTAGTTACGCTGTGTAGAGACGCTATGTCCCTGTGTGACCGCTCTGGTGTATCGTCCGGACGGGGGCTGCGCCGCGGGAAATTTCGGCGGCCGGCAGCGACAGACAGGATCATGAGGGGGGCGACGGGCGATGCACGGCCGACGGACCAACTTCCCGGAACGGTGCGTACGCGGCAGCAGACAGCGACTCCTGTACGTATCCCTGCTCATACAGAAGCGCAGGACCGAGCCCCCGAGGGCGGTCCGGTGAGCGCCCAGGGGGCGGTGATCTCCCGCCGGACGGTCTCCCGTGCCGGGACCGGGTTGCTCCCCCAGATCACTCTCGCCCTCGTTTGCGGGGGATACGCCATCGGCGCGGCGCTGGGCTGGGGATCAACCTGGCTGGCCCTCGTCATGGGCGACTTCGGCCTGGCAGCCGCCGCCCTGGCCGCCGCCGTTTCCTGTCTGTGCTACGCGCGCGGCACCTGCAGCCGACTCCGGCCCGCCTGGGTGCTCTTCGCCGTCTCCTCCGCCATGGCCGGGTTCGGGGACCTGGTCTGGGGCTGGTACGAGGTGGTGCTGCGGCAGCCCGTACCCACCCCCTCGGCAGCCGACTTCTGCTTTCTGCTGTTCGCGCCGCCCGCCATCGTCGGGCTGCTCGTGCTCGCCAAGCGGCCCGTCACCAAGGCCGGGTGGACCTGCCTGGGCCTCGACGCCTGGCTCATCGGCGGCTCGCTGCTCACCATCTCCTGGAGCCTGGCGCTCGCCCACACCGCCCACTGGCACGGCGAGTCCGTGGCCGAGGCCGCGCTCTCCCTCGCCTACCCGCTCCTCGACATCGTGCTGGTCAGCATCGTGCTGGTGCTGCACTTCCGGCGCTCGACCAACCGGTCCGCCATCAACACCGCCATCGCCGCGCTGGCCCTCACCGTGCTCTGCGACGCCCTGTTCACCTCGCCCCTCCTGCGCGAGCACTACCGCTCGGGCCAGCTCCTCGACGCCGGCTGGTTCGCCGGCTCCATACTCCTGGCCTACGCACCCTGGGTGGGCCGTCGCGACAGCGACGGATGTGACCGGGCGCCCACCCCCTCGCGGTACCGCCGCGCCCACCCCAGCGGCCGGCCCCTCGTCGGCTCCCTCGCCGCGCTCACCCCGTATCTGGCCGCCGCCGTCTGCACGTTGGGGATTCTCTACAACGTCTTCAAAGGCGGGATGCCCGACCGCGTAGTGATCTTCACGGCCTGCACGGTCGTCCTCGCCCTGGTCGTGCGGCAGGGCATCATGCTGCTCGACAACATCAACCTCACCCATGAGCTGGCGCAGAAGGAGAACCACTTCCGCTCGCTGGTGCAGGGCTCGAGCGATGTCATCATGATCGCCGGCCCGACCGGAGTGCTGCGCTACGTCAGCCCGGCCGCGGCCGGTGTCTACGGGATCGACCCCGACGACCTCGAGGGCACCGAACTCGCCTCCCACATCCACCCGGAGGATCTGGGAGCGGTGGTCCACGAACTGCGCAGGTTCCTCACCGCCCAGCCCGCGGAGGAGCCCACCACCCGGATCGAGTGCCGCTTCCGGGCAGGACGGAGCCGCGCGGGCGGCGCCCAGTGGCTCAACGTCGAGTCCACGGTCAACCGCCACCACGGCGGCCTCATCCTCAACAGCCGCGATGTGACCGAGCGGGTCCGCCTCCAGGAGCAGTTGCAGCACAACGCGGAGCACGACCCGCTCACCGATCTCCCCAACCGCGCCCTGTTCACCGAGCGGGTCCGGCAGGCCCTCAGCGGCCGCCGCACCACCGACCCGGGCACCGCCGCGCTCTTCATCGACCTCGACGGCTTCAAGGCGGTGAACGACACGATCGGACACCAGGCGGGTGACGAGCTGCTGATCCATGCGGCCCGCCGCCTGCAGGAGTCCGTACGGGCAGGGGACACCGCGGCCCGGCTCGGCGGAGACGAGTTCGCCGCCCTCATCCTGGGCGACGGTAGTCCCGGGGCCGCCGCACGCGAGTGCCGCATCCTCGAGATCGCCGACCGGCTCCGCGACCGCCTGTCCCGCCCCTACCGCGTGGCCGGCACCGACGTGCGGGTCGCCGCCAGCATCGGCGTGGCCTTCGCCGAACCCGGGATCACCCCGACCGACCTGATGCGCAACGCCGACCTGGCGATGTACCGCGCCAAGGCCGCGGGCAAGGGCCGGGTCGAGCTGTACGCGCCGCAGATGCAGGCCGACATCGTCCGCCGCGGCTCACTGGCCGGCCGGCTGCGGACCGCGTTCCGCGACGGCGAGTTCGCCCTGCTCCACCAGCCGGTGGTGGCCCTCGACAGCGGCCGGATCACCGCGGTCGCGGCCCAGGCCCGCTGGCGTTCCCAGCAGGGCATCCTCTTCACCCCGGACGAGTTCCTGCGCGTCTGGGAGAACGGCGGCGGCCATCCGGGGTCCCGGACCCCGGGCGACGAGGCCACCCGGGGGGCAGAGCTCGTCCGCTGCCTGCTGGACGAGGCCGTCGCCCAGGCGGCCGAGCGCCACCGCGCAGGCCACACCGCCCCCGTCGCCGTACGGCTCTCGCCCCGCCGTGTCATGGACCGCGGCATGGCCCAGCGCAGCGTCGAGACGCTGCTCACGCGGCACGGCCTGCCCTCCGGTTCGCTCATCCTCGAGCTCGCCGAGAGCGATCCGCGGATCCCGCTGGATGATCTCGAGCGCCGTCTGGCAGCGCTGCGCCGCCTCGGTGTGCGGATCGCGCTCGACGGCTTCGGCGGTGGCGACGCCGCCTTCGGCGCCCTGCGCAGGCTCCCCGTGGATGTGCTGAAGCTCGACCGCTCCCTGATCGAGGGCGTCGTCGAGTCGGCGAGGCTCCACAAGATCACGGCCGGGCTGCTGCGGATCGCGACCGACCTGGGCGTCCAGTCCGTCGCGGACGGCGTCGACCTGCCCGAGCAGGTCGTCGCGCTCCAGGCCATGGGCTGTACGCACGGCCAGGGCATGGCCTTCTCCGGCCCGCTCGACGAGCACCGGCTGCGCCGTGCTCTCACCTTGGGGGAGTACCCGGTGCCGGACCCCGCCGACGCGAGGCAGGATGACCGCAAAGCGGTCCTGACCAGCAGCGCACTGCCCGTACGCATGGGCGGGGCGGCCGCTCCCGACTCGGTTGTGCATCCACCATTGCGCTCAAATAATGAGACCTCTGTCCCACCCACTTGACACTCGCTATGCGCCGGGGAGAGGGTCATGCCATGCGCACCCGAATTCTCGTACTTGGAAAGCGCGTCGGCTGAAGCTGGGCCTCATGATCGCCCTGCGGACCGCAACCGGCGCGCTCCCCTCGCTTGCCTTATGGCACGAGGGGTTTTTTGTTGCACTGGAACCTCGCAGAACACCTCAAAACCCTCATCTTCGAGAAGAGTATGTCGATGACCGAGCAGGCCACCGGGGCCCACCATCCGCAGCCGCGGGCCCGTAGCGGCGGACAGCAGCCCGCCATCACCGAGCACGTCACGGGTGCGCAGTCCCTCATCCGGTCTCTCGAGGAAGTCGGCGCCGACACCGTATTCGGCATTCCGGGTGGCGCCATCCTCCCCGCGTACGACCCGCTGATGGACTCCTCGAAGGTCCGTCACATTCTGGTCCGGCATGAGCAGGGCGCAGGGCATGCGGCCACCGGTTACGCGCAGGCGACCGGCAAGGTCGGCGTGTGCATGGCCACTTCGGGGCCCGGCGCCACGAACCTGGTCACCCCGATCGCCGACGCCCACATGGACTCCGTCCCGCTGGTGGCGATCACCGGCCAGGTGGCCTCGAAGGCGATCGGTACGGACGCCTTCCAAGAGGCGGACATCTGCGGCATCACGATGCCGATCACCAAGCACAACTTCCTGGTCACCGACGCGGCGGAGATCCCGAAGACGATCGCGGAGGCGTTCCACATCGCGGCCAGCGGCCGCCCGGGGCCGGTGCTGGTGGACATCGCCAAGGACGCCCTGCAGGCGCGGACGACGTTCGTGTGGCCGCCGCAGACCGACCTGCCCGGCTACCGTCCGGTGACCAAGCCGCACGCCAAGCAGATCCGCGAGGCGGCCCGGCTGATCGCGGAGGCCAAGCGCCCGGTGCTGTATGTCGGCGGCGGCGTGCTCAAGGCGCGGGCCACCGCCGAGCTGAAGGTGCTGGCCGAGCTGACCGGCGCGCCGGTGACCACCACCCTGATGGCGCTGGGCGCCTTCCCCGACACCCACCCGCTGCACGTCGGCATGCCCGGGATGCACGGCTCGGTCACCGCGGTCACGGCGCTGCAGAAGGCCGACCTGATCGTGGCGCTCGGTGCCCGCTTCGACGACCGGGTGACCGGCAAGCTGGACTCCTTCGCCCCGTACGCCAAGATCGTGCACGCGGACATCGACCCGGCCGAGATCGGCAAGAACCGCGCCGCGGACGTTCCGATCGTCGGCGACGCACGCGAGGTCATCGCCGACCTCGTCGTCGCCGTCCAGGCGGAGCACGACGAGGGCCGCTCCGGGGACTACACCGAGTGGTGGGAGTCGCTGAACCGGTGGCGTACGACGTATCCGCTGGGCTACGACCAGCCGGAGGACGGAAGTCTGGCGCCGCAGCAAGTGATCCAGCGGATCGGCGAGCTGGCGCCGGAGAACACCATCTACGCGGCCGGGGTCGGGCAGCACCAGATGTGGGCCGCGCATTACATCGACTACCAGCAGCCGGGCACCTGGCTGAACTCCGGTGGCGCGGGGACGATGGGGTACGCGGTTCCGGCGGCGATGGGCGCCAAGGCCGGGGCCCCGGACCGTACGGTGTGGGCGATCGACGGTGACGGCTGCTTCCAGATGACCAACCAGGAGCTGGTCACCTGCGCGCTGAACAACATCCCGATCAAGGTCGCGATCATCAACAACGGTGCGCTGGGCATGGTCCGCCAGTGGCAGACCCTCTTCTACAACCAGCGCTACTCCAACACCGTCCTGCACTCAGGCCCCGCTGAGTCGAATAGCGGCTCCGCCGCGGGCTCCGGCAAGCAGCCCAGCGCGGGCACCCGCGTCCCCGACTTCGTCAAGCTGTCCGAGGCCATGGGCTGTGCGGCGCTGCGCTGCGAGGACCCGGCCGAGCTGGACAAGGTCATCGCGGAGGCCAACGCCATCAACGACCGCCCGGTCGTCGTGGACTTCATCGTCCACGAGGACGCCATGGTCTGGCCGATGGTCGCCGCCGGCACCTCCAACGACGAGGTCATGGCCGCCCGCGGCGTCCGCCCCGACTTCGGCGACAGCGAAGACGACTGAGACCCGGGACTTAGGAAGAGAGAACGAGCAGCCCATGTCCAAGCACACGCTCTCCGTCCTGGTGGAGAACAAGCCCGGTGTCCTCGCCCGGATCACCGCCCTGTTCTCCCGCCGCGGCTTCAACATCGACTCCCTCGCGGTCGGCACCACCGAGCACCCCGACATCTCCCGTATCACCATCGTCGTGAACGTCGAGTCGCTGCCGCTGGAGCAGGTCACCAAGCAGCTCAACAAGCTCGTCAACGTGCTGAAGATCGTCGAGCTCGAGCCGAGCGCGGCCGTTCAGCGGGAACTCGTCCTGGTGAAGGTCCGCGCCGACAACGAGACCCGCTCCCAGATCATCGAGATCGTCCAGCTGTTCCGCGCCAAGACCGTCGACGTGTCCCCGGAGGCCGTCACCATCGAGGCCACGGGCAGCAGCGACAAGCTCGACGCCATGCTGAGGATGCTGGAGCCGTACGGCATCAAGGAGCTGGTCCAGTCCGGCACGATCGCCATAGGGCGCGGCGCCCGCTCCATCACCGACCGTTCGCTGCGCGCGCTCGACCGGTCCGCGTGACGCGCACCGGGTGACGCGCGCCGATCCGCATAGCGAGACCCCGACCCCCCACCCCGCCCAACCGTCATACGGTGGGACGCACAACCCCAATCAAGGAGAAACCCGAAGTGGCCGAGCTCTTCTACGACGACGACGCCGACCTGTCCATCATCCAGGGCCGTAAGGTCGCGATTCTCGGCTACGGCAGCCAGGGCCACGCCCACGCGCTGTCGCTGCGCGACTCGGGTGTCGACGTGCGCGTCGGCCTCCCCGAGGGCTCCAAGTCGCGTGCGAAGGCCGAGGAGCAGGGCCTGCGTGTGACCACTCCGTCCGAGGCCGCCGCCGAAGCCGACGTGATCATGGTTCTGGTGCCGGACCCGATCCAGTCCCAGGTCTACGAGGAGTCCATCAAGGACAACCTGAAGGACGGCGACGCGCTGTTCTTCGGACACGGCTTCAACATCCGCTTCGGCTTCATCAAGCCCCCGGCCAACGTGGACGTCTGCATGGTGGCCCCGAAGGGCCCGGGCCACCTGGTCCGCCGCCAGTACGAGGAGGGCCGCGGCGTGCCGTGCATCGCGGCCGTCGAGCAGGACGCGTCCGGGAACGCCTTCGCGCTCGCGCTCTCCTACGCCAAGGGCATCGGCGGCACCCGCGCCGGCGTCATCAAGACCACCTTCACCGAAGAGACCGAGACCGACCTCTTCGGCGAGCAGGCGGTGCTGTGCGGCGGCGCCTCCGCCCTGGTCAAGGCGGGCTTCGAGACGCTGGTCGAGGCCGGCTACCAGCCGGAGATCGCGTACTTCGAGTGCCTCCACGAGCTCAAGCTGATCGTGGACCTCATGTACGAGGGCGGTCTTGAGAAGATGCGCTGGTCGATCTCGGAGACCGCCGAGTGGGGCGACTACGTCACCGGGCCGCGCATCATCACCGACCAGACCAAGGCCGAGATGAAGAAGGTCCTCACCGAGATCCAGGACGGCAGCTTCGCCCGCAAGTGGATGGAGGAGTACCACGCCGGTCTGCCGAAGTACAACGAGTACAAGAAGGCCGACGCCGACCACAAGCTGGAGACCACGGGCAAGGAGCTGCGCAAGCTCATGAGCTGGGTGAACGAGGAGGCGTAGGCAGTCATGCGCCGAGGGGCCGCGGTGTCGCGAGCGAGCGGGAACACCGCCGCGGCCCCTTGTCCACCGTGGCCAGCCACGACCGAGTGATCCTTACGCGGAGGCGCAAGACGCGCCCCTGTCCGCCGATACACTTCATGAACAAGCGCGTCAGGCTCACAGCGTCGTGCGTCTTCCACGCGGCTGCCCCCTTCACCGCCTGCGGCCGTCGGGACGGCCGTCCGCCAAGGACAAGTGAGGACTGAGGACCCCGTGAGCCCGAAACCCGTCGTACTCATCGCCGAAGAGCTGTCGCCCGCCACCGTCGACGCTCTCGGCCCCGACTTCGAGATCAGGCGCTGCAACGGCGCCGACCGAGCCGAGCTCATCCCCGCCATCGCCGAGGTCGACGCGATCCTCGTGCGCAGCGCCACCCAGGTCGACGCCGAGGCCATCGCCGCGGCGAAGAAGCTCAAGGTCGTCGCGCGAGCCGGGGTCGGGCTCGACAACGTCGACGTGTCCGCCGCCACCAAGGCCGGCGTGATGGTCGTGAACGCCCCGACCTCCAACATCGTCACCGCCGCCGAGCTGGCCTGCGGCCTGATCATCGCGTCGGCCCGCAACATCCCGCAGGCCAATGCCGCCCTCAAGGACGGCGAGTGGAAGCGCAGCAAGTACACCGGCGTGGAGCTGGCCGAGAAGACGCTGGGCGTCGTCGGCCTCGGCCGGATCGGCGTGCTGGTCGCCCAGCGGATGTCCGCCTTCGGCATGAAGATCGTCGCGTACGACCCGTACGTCCAGCCCGCGCGCGCCGCGCAGATGGGCGTCAAGCTCCTCTCCCTCGACGAGCTGCTCGAGGTCTCGGACTTCATCACCGTCCACCTCCCCAAGACCCCGGAGACGGTCGGCCTGATCGGCGACGAGGCGCTGCGCCGGGTCAAGCCCGAGGTGCGCATCGTCAACGCCGCGCGCGGCGGCATCGTGGACGAGGCCGCGCTGGCGAGTGCGCTGAAGGAGGGCCGGGTCGCGGGCGCGGGCCTGGACGTCTTCGCCAAGGAGCCGTGCACCGACTCTCCGCTCTTCGAGTTCGACAACGTGGTGGCCACCCCGCACCTGGGCGCCTCGACCGGCGAGGCCCAGGAGAAGGCGGGCATCGCGGTCGCCAAGTCCGTACGGCTGGCGCTTGCGGGCGAGCTCGTGCCGGACGCGGTCAACGTCCAGGGCGGCGTCATCGCCGAGGACGTCAAGCCCGGTCTGCCGCTCGCCGAGAACCTCGGGCGGATCTTCACCGCGCTGGCGGGCGAGGTCGCTGTCCGGCTCGACGTCGAGGTGTACGGCGAGATCACCCAGCACGACGTCAAGGTGCTCGAACTCTCCGCGCTGAAGGGCGTGTTCGAGGACGTCGTCGACGAGACCGTGTCGTACGTGAACGCGCCGCTGTTCGCGCAGGAGCGCGGAGTCGAGGTCCGGCTGACCACCAGCTCGGAGTCGCCCGACCACCGCAATGTGGTGACCGTGCGCGGCACCCTCGCCGACGGCGAGGAGGTCGCGGTCTCCGGCACCCTGGCCGGTCCCAAGCACATCCAGAAGATCGTCGCCGTGGGTGACTACGACGTGGACCTGGCGATGGCGGACCACCTGGTCTTCCTGCGCTACGCCGACCGGCCGGGCGTCGTCGGCACCGTCGGCCGCATCCTGGGCGAGGCGGGCCTCAACATCGCGGGTATGCAGGTGTCCCGCGCGGTTCCGGGCGGCGAGGCGCTGGTCGTCCTCACCGTGGATGACAGCGTTCCGGCGGCGGTTCTCACCGAGATCGCCGAGGAGATCGGCGCGACCTCGGCCCGCACGGTCAACCTGGAGAACTGACCGGCGGTCGGTCCTCAGCAGCGAGTACTGGTCCCGTTCCGCCTGACGCAGGCGGACCGGGCCCGTTCGCGTCAGAGGCGGGCGACCTTGAGGGCCATGTGGAGGAGCAGGCGGTCCTCGCCCTCGTTCAGGTCGAGGCCGGTGAGCTTCTCCACGCGCGACAAGCGGTAGTAGAGCGTCTGCCGGTGGATGCCGAGGGCTGCCGCCGCGCGGCTCGCCTGGCCCGCGCAGTCGAGGAAGACCTCCGCCGTGTGCGCCAGCTGAGCCTGGGCGGGTTCGAGGAGCGGGGCGCCGGCGGGGTCCGGCGGGGCGGCGGCGGGGAGCCGGGTGAGCGTACGGTACGGGCCGATCGCGGCCCATTCGGCGATCGCGCCCAGCCGGGGGTCGGCGCGCGCGGCGCGGGCCGCCGCCACCGCCTCACGCCACGCGGCGGGCAGGTCGTCCAGGCCGCGGCGTGGGCCGCTGATCCCCGCCGCGGCGCCCGGCGCACCTCCCTCCGCTCCGACGGGAGCGGCACGGACCGCCGCTGCCGCGAGGCCGCCGCCCGGGCGGGCTGCGGCCGGCTCCGCGCGTGGCGAGCGCAGCAGACGCTCCGCCGCCGTGAGCGCGGGTTCGAGAGCGGTCGCCGCGCGCAGCCGCACCAGCGCGGCAAGACCGTCCGCCGCCCCGCCGGGAACGGGCGCCACGCATATCGCCGCCACTCCTGGCTGCCCTGCGAGCGCCGAGCCGGGGCTGTCGGCGGCCGTGCCGGCGTCCTCGTCACCCCTCAGCCACGGCGCGACCGCGACCACCGCCAGCAGCCCGTCGGCAGATGCGCCGAGCGCGCCCCGCAGCCCGGCCACGGCTGCGTCCTGGCCACCCGGCGGGCCGGTCAGCAGCTCGCGCAGCAGCTCGCTCGCCTCGGCACCGGCCTGCGCCTCGGCAGCCAGCTGCGCCCCGATGCGGGCCGCGGTGTCCATCGCCTGGGCCAGCCGCGGATCGGGCGGTACGCCGGGGCCGCCGGTCTCGAGCCGCGACAGATGACCGTCGTCGAGCAGCCAGACGTATCCGTGCACGACGCCCGCATGGCGTACGGGCAGGCAGATCCTGCCCATGACCACACCGGCCGCAGGGTCGGGCGGAATGCGGACGGGGCCGGTGGCGCGGGCGATGCCGAAGGCCTCGAACCAGGCGCGCACGGCTGCGGTCGAGCGGCGGTGCAGGATCGAGCGCGTACGGACCGGGTCCATCGTCAGCTTGCTGTCGTCGTCCGTGACGCTGCCGTGCGCGCCGAAGGCGATCAGCCCGAAGTCGCGGTCCTCGAGGGTCGCCGGCGCGCGGAGCACCGCCGAGATCTCATCCACGAGCTGCTGGTAGTCGCCCCGCATCAAGTCGCTCCGCTCCTCCGCGATTCCGCCGTCGAGGCCATTCTCATACATCTGTCTGAGATCCGGGCCACGGATGCGTGACAGCTGTCGATGGCCGACGATCGGAGCGATCCTTAGGTTTCACGGTGGTTCTCCTTGCCGTCGCGGAGCAGTCCGCCATGCGGCCGTTTCATCCCCATCGTGGAGGTGCCCTGTGCTGGGTCCTGTGCTCCTCGCCGCCGCGCGCAGCGACAGCATTCGCCGTATGGTCTCGGCCGCGCCGGTCACCCGCCCCGTGGTGGAACGCTTCGTCGCCGGCGAGCGTCTCGACGAGACGATGGCGGTCGTGCGGTCGCTGACCGGCCGCGGCCTGGAGGTCACGCTCGACCACCTCGGCGAGGACGTCACCGACCCGGCCGAGGCGCTGCGCGCCCGCGACGCCTATCTCGCGCTCGCCGAGGCCCTCAAAGGCGAGGAACTGGGTGTACGCGCCGAGGTGTCGGTGAAGCTGTCGGCCTTCGGGCAGGCGCTGGCCGGCGGTCACGACCTGGCGCTGGCCCATGTGACCCCCGTCGTGGAGGCCGCGGCCGAGGCCGGGACGACCGTGACCCTCGACATGGAGGACCACACCACCGTCGACTCCACCCTGGCCATCCTCGCGGAGCTGCGGAAGCGGTTCCCGCAGACCGGTGCCGTCGTGCAGTCGTACCTCTTCCGCACCGAGGACGACTGCCGTGCCCTGGCCGGGGAAGGCTCGAGGGTGCGACTGGTGAAGGGCGCGTACAAGGAGCCCGCGTCCGTCGCCTACCAGGACAAACGCGAGGTCGACAAGGCGTACGTCCGCTGCCTGAAGATCCTCATGGCGGGCCGGGGCTACCCCATGATCGGCTCCCACGACCCGCGCATGGTGGCCATCGCGCAGGAGCTGGCCGGCCGCGTCGGCCGCAAGCCGGACGAGTACGAGTTCCAGATGCTGTACGGCATCCGCGAGGCCGAGCAGCTGCGGCTCGTGGCGGAAGGACACCGTATGCGGGTTTACGTCCCGTATGGCACAGACTGGTACGGGTACTTCATGCGGCGGCTGGCGGAGCGCCCGGCCAACCTCGCCTTCTTCCTCCGCTCGCTGGCCACCCGCGGCTGAGGCCCCAGGACTCCCGCCGAGTCCACGCCGACTCCGTCCCCGACTCCGTCCCCGACTCCGTCCCCACGACCTCGATCGATCGAAGGAGAGTACGGCCACCATGGACGCTGTGACCCAGGTCCCCGCGCCGGTGAACGAGCCGGTGCACACCTACGCACCCGGCAGCCCCGAACGGGCCCGGCTCGAGAAGAAGCTCAAGGAGCTCGCGGGCAACCAGCGTGAGCTGCCGATGACCATCGGCGGCCAGAAGCGGATGGGCGGCGGCGAGCGCTTCGACGTCGTGCAGCCGCACAACCACTCGGCCAAGCTCGGCACGTACGCCAACGCCACCCACCGGGACGCGCAGGACGCGATCGACGCGGCCCTGGCCGCCGCCCCGGCGTGGCGTGCCCTGTCGTTCGACGACCGCGCCGCGATCATCCTCAGGGCGGCCGAGCTGCTGTCGGGCCCGTGGCGCGAGACCCTGGCCGCCGCGACGATGCTGGGGCAGGGGAAGACCGTGCAGCAGGCCGAGATCGACGCCCCCTGCGAGCTGATCGACTTCTGGCGCTTCAACGTGCACTTCGCGCGCCAGATCCTGGCCGAGCAGCCGGTGACGAACTCCAAGGGCGTGTGGAACCGCACCGACCACCGCCCGCTGGAGGGCTTCGTCTACGCGATCACGCCCTTCAACTTCAGCGCCATCGCGGGCAACCTCCCGACCGCGCCCGCCCTGATGGGCAACGTGGTCGTCTGGAAGCCGTCCCCGACCCAGACCCTCGCCGCCGTGCTGCTCATGGAGCTGCTGGAGGAGGCCGGGCTGCCGAAGGGCGTCATCAACCTGGTGACCGGTGATGGCAAGGAGGTCTCCGAGGTCGCGCTCGAGCACCCGGACCTGGCCGGTATCCACTTCACCGGCTCGACCAGGACCTTCCAGTACCTGTGGAAGACGGTCGGCAACAACATCGAGAAGTACAAGACGTACCCGCGCCTCGTCGGCGAGACGGGCGGCAAGGACTTCATCGTCGCCCATCCGTCGGCCGATCCGGCGGTCCTGAAGACGGCGATGACCCGCGGCGCCTTCGAGTACCAGGGCCAGAAGTGCTCGGCGGCCTCGCGCGCGTACGTCCCGCGCTCCCTGTGGGAGGGCGGTCTGAAGGAGGAGTTCGCGGCCGAGGTCGACTCGCTCCCCATGGGCGATGTCACCGACCTCTCGAACTTCATGGGCGCCGTCATCGACGAGCGCGCCTTCGCCAAGAACAAGGCGGCGATCGACCGGGCCAAGTCCGACCCGACGGTCGAGATCGTGGCGGGCGGCACGTACGACGACAGCGAGGGCTGGTTCATCCGCCCGACCGTCCTCGTCTCCACGGACCCGGACAACGAGATCTTCACGACCGAGTACTTCGGCCCGATCCTCGGAGTCCACGTCTACGACGACGAGAACTACGAGGAGCTGCTCCAGCAGATGGAGTCCGCCGCGCCGTACGGCCTGACCGGCTGCGTCATCGCCCAGGACCGAGCGGCCGCCGCGCACACCAGCGAGGTGCTGCGCTTCGCGGCGGGCAACTTCTACATCAACGACAAGCCGACGGGCGCCGTCGTCGGCCAGCAGCCCTTCGGCGGCGGACGTGCCTCCGGTACGAACGACAAGGCGGGCTCCAAGCAGAACCTGATGCGCTGGACCTCCACCCGCTCCATCAAGGAAACCCTGGTCCCCCCGACGGACTACCGCTACCCGCACATGGGCTGACTCCCTGGGCATAGCCCACGCGCCTGCCCTGACACACCCCCGCCCCCGCCCGTTCCCCTCCGGGCGGGGGCGGTTGTTCATGTTGTCGTCCGTGGTGAGCACGGGCCACCAAGTCTGTTCTGTCAACGGTTTGTTGACCCTGCTCCTGCGATAGGTTCGTACGGCATACGTGGTGTGGCTGCGGCTGTGACGGGGATTGTTCGGGGTGGGGTAGCGGCCGACGAATTGGCATGTCCTTGACCTGGATTCCGCTCCGGTTCCGGGGGATCCGGAGCGGGTCAAGGGTCTGGCGCGCAGACTGCATGCGTTCGCCGACGATGTCGGGGACGCGCTGCGGCAGATCAAGGGCATGGCCGAGGATGACGCGCTGCTGAAGTGGGCGGGCAAGTCGGCTGTCGCTTTCACGTCCGAGTTCGAGGACGTTCCGAAGAACTTGCGGAAGCTGAAGAAGTCCTACGACTTGGCCGGGGACGCTTTGGCGGCGTACTGGCCGGAGTTGGAGAAGGCGCAGGACGATTCGAAGCGGGCGCTGGAGAAGGCGAATCCAGAAGCTGCCGCCCGCGATGGATTCGGCCGAAGGATCTGACAGGGAGCATTCCATGGCACTGTCGTTTCACGCATCACTGATCGGTAGCTCGCGGGGGGTGCATCTGTACCGCGTCGTTCTGGACGGGGAAGGGGGCTCACACCTAATCCTTCGGGAGGTCGGCCAGGAGATACTCTCGGCAAGCGCTTCTGGGGAGCCCAACGGGGGAATGAGGATGACCCTCCAGGATGGGAACGTGGAGTCCCCGGCCGAAGAAGAGGGGCGAGAGGAATTCGCGCTTGTCTCCACTCATATTCGGTCCCAATGGCTTAAGACGGGTACACCTCCCACGGAGGTCAGGAAGTTCTTCGGCTGAGCTGTCGGCTCGAGGAAATGCAGCTCGCACCCGGCTTGCCGTGCCGTCTGGCCCACGTTGCCAGGTTGACCGTCTGCTTTGCCCCGCGGCGGAAGTTCGACTTCGGTGTTGGGCACGCGGATTCGGCTTTGCCAGGCGGTTCCCGGACGGTCGGCGCGGATGTCGGCAAGACATCCGTGTGCAGGCCCACTGCGCCAGAATGCGGCTCGGCGGTGAAGACCGGTCGAGCAGCGCCTGCTCTGCCCGGAGCGCCCACCCCTATATGTGTTGTTCCGCTCGACAGCGGTACCAGGTTCGCAAATTCACTCTGAAACCAAGCCCCCATGGATAGTGTCACTTCACCTGAAGTCGCGCTTGCCCACCGGGAGTTGACTGGGAACCGCCGCCCTCGCTCGTTGCTGCTGCTCTTGCCGTCTCCGCGACGCTGCTCCAGACCGCCTGCAGTCGCAGCGAAGAACTGCAGCGGCGAAGGCGCCGGCCCCGTGGCCCCGGTCGGCGACTGGCCACCGCGCTCCACTGGCCTGAAGGGCAGCTGCTCCCCGGGCAGCTTCGGGGCCACCACCGGCGTCACCGTCCAGGAGATCCAGGCGATCAACCGCTGACACCGTCGGCGCCGAGGGCCTGTCCGCGCAATGCGGGCGGGCCCATCCGTGTGATCCGTGCCGCCGCCGTCTCAGATAGTAGGAAGTCCGAGTAATTGTGCAGACAGCCGCGCCCGGCTGTCCTAACTTTGTAGGAGCCGAACGTCTCGCTCGATCCAGCGATCGGCGGGTGAGGGCCGGCGCTCCTTCGCAGGTGATCCCTGTTGCGCCCTGGCTCCCCGCCTCTCCGGCCACCTCCCACGCACTCTCGGGGATCTTCTTCGCTCTGGTTATTGGAGACGTGCACCCATGAACGAGACCACCCGCAAGCTCCGCCACCGCGCAGCCCTCCCCCATGGCCTTAGGGGCATGGGCGTTACCCCCATCGCCGACAGCGTCGCCCGCAAGAACGCCGCCGCCGCCCTCCAGCGGGCGCTCGACCGGCGGGACAACGGCGGCGCCACCGGGCACTGACCCCGGCCGCGGCCGAGGTGTCAGCGTCCGCGTTACGACGTACCGCGGACGATCTGGAACGCGTCGATGCGCTCGCCGTTCTCCGCCAGCGCCGTGACCTTCAGCTTCGGTTGCGCCCCTGGCTCCGCCTCCACCGCGAGGAACGAGAACCCGGTGTAGCGGACTCGCGACCACTCCACCGTGTCCGGGTCCGGCAGGCGCGGCTTCGTCCAGTGGAAGGTCAGGATGTGGTCGTGGTCGTGGACATGGCCCTCGTAGCTGTCCTTCACGCCCACACCGAAACTGTAGAGATCCTTGCCCGCGCCGCCCGCCGTCACGTAGACGATGCCGTCGCGCTTCGGGTCCGTCGTCGTACCGATCGGCACGGGGTTGCCGACCTCGCCGCCCTTGATCGCGTCGGTGCGCTCGTAGACGTGGTTGTGGCCGTTGATCACCAGGTCGACCTGGTGCTTCTCGAAGAGACCGACCCAGGCGTCCCGCACGCCGCCGTCCGAGGCGTGCGTGCTCGTCGAGTATGCGCAGTGGTGGAAGAAGACCACGATGAAGTCGATCCCCGGGTCGGCCCGCAGCGCGCGCAGGCGCTTGTCGAGCCACGCCGTCTGCTTGCCGTTCGTGTAGCCCTGGTTCGCCGGGATCTCGTACGAGACGTCGTTGGCGTCGAGCGCGACCACGCCCACGTTCCCGTACGTGAAGGAGTAGACGCCCGGGGCCTGCGCGGCGTCGGGGCCGTTCTCCGGGAGGGACCAGCGGGCGGACTGGCCGCCGTAGCCGTTGGGGGAGTACCACGCCTCCATGTCGTGGTTGCCGGTGGTCACCATCCACGGCACGCTCGCTGCCACCGACTCCGTCTGCGCCAGGAACTGGTCCCACACGCGGGCGTCGTAGGTGTCCGACTCCTCGCCGTGGCCGGAGGAGTCCGCGTAGCAGATGTCCCCCGCATGCAGGTGGAAGGACGGGTTCTGACCCAGGATCAACTGGTCGTTGCCGAGCGCGTCGTAGCTCACGCCCTGATCGCCGAAGGCCGTGAAGACGAACTTCTCCGCGCCTGCCGGGGCCGTGCGGAAGGAGCCGATCGTGGACAGCCGGCTCGCCTCGGCCGGGTCGAAGCCGTCGTGCCCGACGCCGTAGTAGTACATCGTCCCCGGGCGCAGGCCGTCCAGCGCGGCGTGCAGGTAGTACTGGTCCACGGCCGGGAGCTTCTTCGACAGCGAGGGCGTGTGCAGATCGCGCACCTCCGCCTCGATCTTCCGGCTGAGCTCCCAGGGCTTCAGCCCCACACGCACGTACGGCCGCCTGACCGCGAACGGCACCTGCCAGGAGATCCGCATCTGGGTCTTCGGGTCGGCGCCGAAGGCCAGATGACGGCCGAAGGGGGCGACCAGCGAGCCGTCGACCTCGGCGGTCGCGGGGGCGGTGACCAGGGTGGGCGCGCCCGCGCTCGCGGTGCTCGCCGAGCCTGCCAGCACGCCGATGCCGCCGGCCGCGCCCGCCGTCGCGACTCCCCCGATCAGCGCGCTGCGGCGGGACACCTTGCGGTGCGACACCTTCGTGCGCAGGTACTCGTGCTGCTCCGGCATGCTCATCCGGCGCTGCAGGTGCTCCGGAATCCCGACGCGTGGGGTATCAGTCATGCCGAATAACTTGCCAGTAACTTCCAACTCCCCGCCATACAGCGGGTGAACTGGAGTCGACCGGAGCGTCACCTGTCCGGATGGCGGACATGACGTGTCGATCGATGGGACGAAGAGTAGGGTGCGACCATGTCTCGCAGCATCGATCTCGCAGTGATCCCCGGTGACGGCATCGGCCAGGAAGTCGTGGCCCAGGGCCTCAAGGTCCTCTCCGCCGTCCTCCCGCAGGATGTGAAGCTGGAGACCAGGAAGTACGACCTGGGCGCCCGGCGCTGGCACGCGACCGGCGAGACCCTTCCGGACGCGGAGCTGGAGTCCCTCAAGCAGCACGACGCCATCCTGCTCGGCGCGATCGGCGACCCGTCCGTGCCGTCCGGCGTGCTCGAGCGCGGGCTGCTGCTCAAACTCCGGTTCGCCTTCGACCACTTCATCAACCTGCGCCCGTCGAAGCTGTTCCCCAGCACGGCGACGCCGCTGGCCGGCCGCCCCGACATCGACTTCGTCGTCGTCCGCGAGGGCACCGAGGGCCCGTACGTGGGCAACGGCGGCTCGCTGCGCACCGGCACGCCCGCCGAGGTGGCCACCGAGGTCAGCCTCAACACCGCGTACGGCGTGGAGCGGGTGGTCCGGGACGCGTACGAGCGGGCGAAGGCGCGGCCGCGCAAAAAGCTGACGCTCGTGCACAAGAACAACGTCCTCGTGCACGCGGGCCACCTCTGGAAGCGGATCTTCGACAAGGTCGGCGAGGAGTACCCCGAGGTCACCACCGACTATCTGCACGTGGACGCGGCGACGATCTTCTTCGTCACGCAGCCCGAGCGGTTCGATGTGATCGTCACCGACAACCTCTTCGGCGACATCCTCACCGACCTCGCCGCGGCCGTCACCGGTGGCATCGGCCTCGCGGCCTCCGGCAACATCAACCCCACCCGCGCCTTCCCGTCGATGTTCGAGCCGGTCCACGGCTCCGCGCCGGACATCGCGGGCCAGGGCAAGGCCGACCCGACGGCGACGATCCTCTCCGTCGCGCTGCTGCTCGAGCACCTCGGGTACGCGGACGAGGCCGCCCGTATCGAGGCCGCCGTCGCCGCGGACCTCGCCGACCGGGACTCCGCGAAGCCGCGGACCACCGACGAGATCGGCGACGCGCTCGCCGCCCGAGTATCCGGCTGATCAGCCGGGAGCCCGCCGCTCACCGGCCCTCGTCCCTCTCCCGGGACGGGGGCCGCTGTGCGGTCTCGTACACGCGCCAGCCCACCCGGCCGGTCAGTGACTCACCTCTATACCTCGCGGCTGACGGCCCGGCCCGCTGACAACGGCGGTGCCGGGTGCCACCATCGACCCAGGGCCGCGCTGCCGAGCCCGCCGAGGCCCCTGTTTCTCCCCTGCGGCACGATTCGCGATAATCGGACGAGGGCCGCACCTCGGGGGGAAGCTCGGACGTCCTAGCATCGCCGGAGGCGAATCGCTACGGCGCAGGCGACGCGAGCGGTCCGCCACGATCTCACGGTGAAGGACACGCAGACATGACGACCCCCTCGATCGAGCTCAAGCCATCCTCGCACCCGCTCTCCGGTGACGAGCGGGAAGCGATCCTGGCCAACCCCGGCTTCGGCCGCCACTTCACCGACAACATGGTGACGATCAAGTGGACGGAGGGGCGCGGCTGGCACGACGCCCAGCTCGTGCCGTACGCCCCGATCTCGATCGACCCGGCCAACATGACGCTGCACTACGCGCAGACGATCTTCGAGGGGCTCAAGGCGTACCGCCAGCCCGACGGCAGCGTCGCCACCTTCCGGCCCGAGGAGAACGCCAAGCGCTTCCAGGCGTCGGCCCGCCGTCTCGCCATGCCCGAGCTGCCCGTCGAGACCTTCATCGCCGCCTGCGACGCGCTGGTCACGCAGGACAGGGCGTGGGTGCCGAGCGAGGGCGAGCAGTCGCTCTACCTGCGGCCGTTCCTGTTCGCCACCGAGGTCGGGCTCGGCGTCCGGCCCTCCAACGAGTACCTCTTCATGGTCATCGCCTCGCCCGCCGGCGCGTACTTCCCCGGCGGCGTGAAGCCGGTCTCCGTCTGGCTGTCCGAGGAGTATGTGCGGGCCGCGCCCGGCGGCACCGGCGCGGCGAAGGCGGGCGGCAACTACGCGGCCTCCCTGGTCGCCCAGGCCCAGGCCGCCGAGCACGGCTGCGACCAGGTGGTCTGGCTGGACGCGATCGAGCGCCGCTGGATCGAGGAAATGGGCGGCATGAACCTGTACTTCGTGTACGGGGAGGAGGACGGCAGGCAGCGGATCGTCACGCCTGAGCTGTCCGGCTCGCTGCTGCCCGGCATCACCCGCGCCTCGCTGCTGCAGATCGCCGCCGACCTGGGCTACGAGGTCTCCGAGGGCCGTATCTCGGTGGAGGAGTGGCGGGAGGGCAACGCGGACGGTTCGCTGACCGAGGTGTTCGCATGCGGTACGGCGGCCGTGATCACCCCGGTCGGCTCGGTGAAGTCGACCCGCGCGAACTGGACGGTGGGCGACGGGCAGCCGGGCGAGGTCACGATGAGGCTCCGCAAGGCGCTGCTGGACATCCAGATGGGCCTGGCCCCGGACACCCACGGCTGGATGCACCCCCTGGGCGGTTGACCGGGCCGTTGACGCTCCGCTGAGGAAAGCGGGTTGAAGGGCGCACCCGACGATCGTCGGGTGCGCCCTTCTGCGTACGTCACGCCGTACGGACCGGATCGCGGAAGGGGCCGCCGAGCTGTCCGCTTCGAGCGCAGAGACCAGGCGGGGTGCCCGCCGTCAGGGCGGTGTACGCGACACGGTCTGCGAGGCGGCCCGCCGGGGCGACTGAGCAGGCGCCCGGGTGCTCGGCTCCGAGGACGTGCTGTCTGGTGTCGCGGACGTGGTCACCGAGGTGCATGTGGAGGCGGTCTGCCAGGGAGGAGGCGCTGCACCGCGGCGCCGCCTGCGGCTACCTCGGCGTGCCGGGTGCACCTGGCGCACCTGGCGTACGGCCAGGAGGCGTACAGGCGAAGGGAGTTCACCCCGTGGGCGTTCAGGCGGAGGAGGAGGCGGTGTGACCGTCAGTGATCCGCGCGAGTACGCCGCGGCGCACGGGCCGCGCGCCCGCGGTGTGACCGCGGGAGCCACCGGGGGGAACGAGGAAGTAGTGTTCGGTCCCGCTCGCCCCCCCCGCAAGCGCCGGCCCCCGTCGCCGCTGATTCCCGGCGCCGCGCCCACATCGTGAGACCTTGCCCCGCTCGCAGCCGTTCCGTGCAAGACTGCCCCCGTGCTCTCGTTCGCCATGATTATTGGCAGGGCGCGCCGGTCCGCAGTGACCGCCCCGTAGGACCAGCTTCGGAGCGGGCACCGTGTCCCAAGACCCGCGCGCAGACCTCTCGCACCCGCGAGGGGTTTTTTCGTTTCCCGGCCCACTCACGCCGGACGCGGAGCGCAGGGGGATCATTGAGGGACGGTGGAGCCGGATTCCCCCGGCGTTCGGCTTGGGGAACCCCAGGTAGACCGAGATCCAACAGGAGTCAGATCAGCATGACGGACGCAACCGGTCCCTCTTCCCCCGGGGACGACTTCCACGTCTTCGACACCACGCTGCGCGACGGCGCGCAGCGTGAGGGCATCAACCTCACCGTCGCGGACAAGCTGACCATCGCCCGGCACCTGGACGACTTCGGCGTCGGTTTCATCGAGGGCGGCTGGCCCGGCGCGAACCCCCGGGACACCGAGTTCTTCACCCGCGCCCAGACCGAGATCGACTTCAAACACGCCCAGCTGGTCGCCTTCGGCTCGACGAGGCGGGCAGGCGTGGCGGCCGCCGACGACCCGCAGGTGCAGGCGCTGCTCGACTCCGGCGCCCCGGTGATCACGCTGGTCGCCAAGTCGCACGACCGCCATGTGGAGCTGGCCCTGCGGACCACGCTCGAGGAGAACCTCGCGATGGTGCGCGACACCGTCTCCTACCTCCGCTCCCAGGGCCGCCGCGTCTTCGTCGACTGCGAGCACTTCTTCGACGGCTACCGGGCGAATCCGGGATACGCCAAGGAGGTCGTGCGCACCGCATCCGAGGCCGGTGCGGACGTGGTGGTGCTGTGCGACACCAACGGCGGCATGCTGCCCGCCCAGGTCCAGGCCGTCGTCGGGACCGTACTGGCCGACACCGGCGCCCGGATCGGCATCCACGCCCAGGACGACACCGGCTGCGCCGTCGCCAACACGCTCGCGGCCGTCGACGCCGGCGCCACGCACGTCCAGTGCACGGCCAACGGCTACGGCGAGCGGGTGGGCAACGCCAACCTCTTCCCGGTCGTCGCCGCGCTCCAGCTGAAGTACGGGCGCCAGGTGCTGCCCGCGGGCGCGCTGGAGGAGATGACCCGGATCTCACACGCCATCGCCGAGGTCGTCAACCTCACCCCGTCCACCCACCAGCCGTACGTCGGGGTCTCCGCCTTCGCCCACAAGGCCGGGCTGCACGCCTCCGCCATCAAGGTCGACCCGGACCTGTACCAGCACATCGACCCCGAACTGGTCGGCAACACCATGCGGATGCTGGTCTCGGACATGGCCGGCCGCGCCTCCGTCGAGCTCAAGGGCAAGGAGCTCGGCATCGATCTGGGCGGGGACCGGGAGCTGGTCGGGCGGGTCGTCGAGCGGGTCAAGGAGCGTGAGCTCGCGGGCTACACGTACGAGGCCGCCGACGCCTCCTTCGAACTTCTGCTCCGCGAGGAGGTCGAGGGCCGGGCCCGGCGCTACTTCCGGATCGAGTCCTGGCGGGGGATCGTCGAGACCCGCCCGGACGGCACGCACGCCAACGAGGCCACGGTGAAGCTGTGGGCGAAGGGTGAGCGGATCGTCGCCACCGCGGAGGGAAACGGCCCGGTGAACGCCCTCGACCGGGCGCTGCGGGTGGGGCTGGAGCGGATCTATCCGCAGCTGGCCAATATGGAGCTGGTGGACTACAAGGTCCGCATCCTCGAGGGCACGCACGGCACGGAGTCCACCACCCGCGTGCTGGTCTCCACGAGCGACGGCGCCGGCGAGTGGTCGACGGTCGGTGTGGCGGCCAACGTCATCGCCGCGTCCTGGCAGGCGCTGGAGGACGCGTACACCTACGGGCTGCTCCGCGCGGGAGTCGAGCCGCAGGAGTAAGTCGTACGAGGAGGTCTCAAGGCCGCCACGCGGCCTTGAGACCTACGGACTTCGGGCTCGCGGCCCGCGTTCACGCAGCCTGCGGCGCGGACTTGATCGCGGAGATGTCGAAGGCGAGCTTGACCTTGTCGCTGACCATGACGCCACCGGTCTCCAGGGCAGCGTTCCAGGTCAGGCCCCAGTCGGAGCGGAGGATCTCGGCGCGGCCCTCGAAGCCGACGCGCTCGTTGCCGTAGACGTCGGTGGCGGAGCCGTTGAACTCCAGGTCGATGGTGACCGGGCGGGTCACGTCCTTGATCGTCAGGTCGCCGGTGATCCGGTATTCGTCGCCGCCCGCGTGCTCCGCGGCGGTCGAGCGGAAGGTCATCAGCGGGAACTTCTCGGCGTCGAAGAAGTCGCCGCTCCGCAGGTGGCCGTCGCGGTCCTCGATGCCGGTGTCGACGCTGGCGATGCGCACGTCGAGGGAGGCGCCGGAGCGGGACGGGTCGCTGCCGTCGAGCCGGAGCGTGCCGTCGTAGTCGCCGAAGGCGCCACGGACGTTGGTGACCATGGCGTGGCGCACCGTGAAGCCGATGCTGCTGTGGGCCGGGTCGATGGTGTAGTCGCCGGTCAGGGCGGCGAGGGCCGACTCCGCGTCGCCTGCGGCGGGGGTGGCGGCGGCGGGGGCGTCATCGCGCTTGCGGTTGAACAGAGCCATGAGATTCTCCAGTGCCAGTTTTTGAACCTTCAACGAAACGCCTACTCTAGGGGCGTGTCGTTCAAGATTCAACATCTAGAGTGGGCAGGGATATTCCTTGGCCGCCGGAGGCGCGAAACCGGACCCCGGGGTCCGTGTTCCACACGCATGGCTGTACGGTCTCCATCACATGAACGCGGGGGACATGGCGGACCACATTTGTGGAGGGTCAACAGCGCCGAGCCGCTCCAGTAGTGGCGACTGGGGGTAAAGGTGGTGGTTCTGTCCAAGGGTTCCAGGAAAACCGCTGGGAGACTGTGAGAAGTCGACGGACCGTTTTCGGGGTCCCTTTTCGTAGGGTCAGTACATGACCCTTCTCGACGAGTCGCCCACCGAGGCGAGCGATGCCCGTGGGCGAGTGGCCGAGCTTCACGCGATCCGTGAGCAGGCCCGCCGCGGTCCCAGTGACCGTGCCACCGAGGCTCAGAAGGCCAAGGGCAAGCTGACCGTCCGCGAGCGTATCGACCTCCTCCTCGACGAGGGGTCGTTTCATGAGGTGGAGCCGCTGCGCCGGCACCGCGCGACCGGATTCGGCCTCGAGGCCAAGAAGCCGTACACCGACGGTGTGGTCACCGGCTGGGGCACGGTCGAGGGCCGCACGGTCTTCGTCTACGCACACGACTTCCGGATCTTCGGCGGCGCGCTGGGCGAGGCCCACGCCACGAAGATCCACAAGATCATGGACATGGCCATCTCGGCCGGAGCCCCGCTGGTCTCCCTCAACGACGGCGCCGGGGCCCGTATCCAGGAAGGCGTCTCCGCGCTGGCCGGCTACGGCGGCATCTTCCAGCGCAACACCCGCGCCTCCGGCGTCATCCCGCAGATTAGCGTGATGCTCGGCCCGTGCGCGGGCGGCGCCGCCTACTCCCCGGCCCTGACCGACTTCGTCTTCATGGTCCGCGAGACCTCGCAGATGTTCATCACCGGACCGGACGTGGTCAAGGCCGTCACCGGTGAGGAGATCAGCCAGAACGGGCTGGGCGGCGCCGATGTGCACGCCGAGACCTCCGGGGTGTGCCACTTCGCGTACGACGACGAGGAGACGTGCCTGGCCGAGGTGCGCTACCTGCTGGCGATGCTCCCGTCCAACAACCGGGAGAACCCCCCGGCCGTGTCCTCCGAGGATCCCGCCGACCGCCGTTCCGACGTGCTGCTGGACCTGGTCCCGGCCGACGGCAACCGCCCCTACGACATGCACAAGGTCATCGAGGAGCTCGTCGACGACGGCGACTACCTCGAGGTCCACGAGCGCTGGGCCCGCAACATCATCTGCGCCCTCGCCCGGCTCGACGGCCAGGTGGTGGGCATCATCGCCAACCAGCCGCAGACCCTCGCCGGCGTCCTGGACATCGAGGCGAGTGAGAAGGCCGCACGCTTTGTCCAGATGTGCGACGCCTTCAACATCCCCATCGTCACCCTGCTCGACGTCCCCGGCTTCCTGCCCGGCGTCGACCAGGAACACGGCGGCATCATCCGGCACGGCGCCAAGCTCCTCTACGCCTACTGCAACGCCACCGTCCCCCGCATCTCGCTGATCCTGCGCAAGGCCTACGGCGGCGCCTACATCGTCATGGACTCCCAGTCCATCGGCGCCGATCTGACCTACGCCTGGCCCACCAACGAGATCGCCGTGATGGGCGCAGAAGGCGCGGCCAACGTCATCTTCCGCAAGCAGATCGCCGAGGCCGACGACCCCGAAGCGATGCGGCAGAAAATGGTCAAGGAGTACAAGGCCGAGCTGATGCACCCCTACTACGCGGCCGAGCGCGGCCTGGTCGACGACGTCATCGACCCCACCGAGACCCGCGCCGTCCTCATCCACTCCCTGGCCATGCTGCGCACCAAGCACGCCGACCTGCCTGCCCGCAAGCACGGCAACCCCCCGCAGTAACGCGCCGACGAAAGGCACGAGACCCACCATGAGTTCCGAGAACTTCCTGCGCGTCGAGAAGGGTCACGCCGAGCCCGAGGAGCTGGCCGCCCTCACCGCGGTCCTGCTCGCCCGCGCCGCCGGCAGCGGCCACCACCACCGCGCCCCGGCCCGCCCGCACCGCTCGGCTGCCCGCTGGCGCCGGCTGGAGCGCCAGTCCGGCTTCCGCGCGCCGCACAGCTGGCAGCGCTGAGCCACCACCGGAGCGCCACGCTCGGCGCTCCACGTTCGACGCGAAGGGCCCCGCAACTCCGAGGAGTTGCGGGGCCCTTCGCAGGTTCGCGGGGGGTTACCGCAGCCGCGCCATCAGCGCGTGCTCGACGAGCGTGATGAGGGCGCTCTTGGCCTCGCTGCGGTGCCGGGCGTCGGTGGTGATGATCGGGGCGTCCGGGCCGATCTGCAGCGCCTCGCGGACTTCTTCCGGCGTGTACGGCTGGTGCCCGTCGAAGCCGTTGAGGGCGATGACGAAGGGCAGACCGCTGTTCTCGAAGTAGTCGACCGCGGGGAAGCAGTCGGCGAGACGGCGGGTGTCGACCAGCACGACCGCGCCGATGGCGCCGCGGACCAGGTCGTCCCACATGAACCAGAAGCGGTCCTGTCCCGGCGTACCGAAGAGGTACAGGATCAGGTCCTGGTCCAGGGTGATACGGCCGAAGTCCATCGCCACGGTCGTCGTGGTCTTGTCCGGCGCGTGTGTGAGGTCGTCGATGCCCGCGGAGGCGGATGTCATCACGGCTTCGGTGCGCAGCGGGTTGATCTCCGAGACCGCGCCGACGAACGTGGTCTTGCCCACGCCGAAGCCGCCCGCCACCACGATCTTCGCGGAGGTGGTGGAGCGGGCTGCACCGCTAGAGCTTCCGAAGTCCACTGAGCACCCTTTCGAGCAGTGTCACGTCTGGCTGACCACCGGCGGCCGCGTCGCCGCCGGGCTGATGGATGGCTACGAGCCCGGCCTCGGCCAAGTCGGCGACGAGGATTCGGGCGACGCCGAGGGGAATGGTGAGCAGGGCGGAGATCTCGGCGACGGACTTGATCTCCCGGCAGAGGTGGCAGATGCGCTGGTGCTCCGGCAGCTGCCCCTGCAGTTGGTTGGGCGCCGCCGTCGTGTGCACCAGCGCCTCAATCGCGAGCTGGTAGCGCGGCCGGGTCCGGCCGCCCGTCATCGCGTACGGCCGGACCAGAGGGTTCGAGCTGCCGCCCGCCTGGGACGGCTGCGCGGCGGGGCGCTGCGGCTGCACCGGCTGGATGCGCGGTACCGGCGGGTCGTGCGGCTCGTAGTGCTCGGGCTGCTGGCGCTGGTGGCGACGCGGCGGCGGCGTCGGACGGCTCGGCGTGGAGGGGAAGTTGAAGCGGTTCGGCTGCTCACCACCCTGCGGATGAGGCTGCTGACCACCGCCATACGGGTAGCCGCTCGGGGGTGTTGCCACGTTTCTCCTCCTCCAACTGCCTGTCTGCCGGTCCCTGCTGAGGGTCCGCGCCACCGCACCTTATGGCGCGGTGGCGCGAAACGCACTGCCTATCTGCTAGTTGAGAAGGCTTCCTTGCAGTTCGGCGCGCAGATCCGGGGTCAGGACGCTGCCCGCGCGGTCGACAAGGAGCGCCATCTCGTAACCCACGAGACCGATGTCGCACTCGGGGTGGGCGAGAACGGCCAGCGAGGAACCGTCGGAGACGGACATGATGAAGAGGAAGCCGCGCTCCATCTCCACGACGGTCTGGTTGACCGAGCCGCCTTCGAAGATGCGGGAGGCGCCGGCCGTCAGCGAGGTCAGGCCGGAGGCCACGGCCGCAAGCTGGTCGGCGCGGTCGCGCGGGAACCCTTCGGACATCGCGAGAAGGAGTCCGTCGGCGGAGACCACCACGGTGTGGGACACACCCGGGGTGTTGTCCACGAAGTTGGTGATCAACCAGTTCAGGTTCTGCGCCGCCTGGCTCATCGGGCTCACACTAACGCTCCTGATCGTAGGTGCTGCCGCCGGGGCCGAAGCCCTGGCCGTTGGTGTTCGTCCCTGCGTTGCGTCCCTGCTGGACCCCTCGCCGCAGGTTGCTCAACCTGCCGCGGACGTCCTCGGGAGCGCGGGAGACCTGGGGGCCGCCCTGCGGGGTCTGCTCTGCGGTGCCCTCGACCAGGTTGGCCTTGGGCACTCGCCGGGGGAGTCCGGACGGAGTGACTCCGCCGGCCTTGGGGTCGCGGAGCTGCTCGGCACGCTTCCAGCGCTCGTCGTTCGCCGAGCGCCAGTCGACGCGGCCCTCCTGCCGCTGGTCCTGCGGGGCCTGCGGGGTCTGCTGGACCTGCGGGACCTGCCCGGTCCGCTCCGCCTCCTCGGGCTGCTGCCACGCCTTGTCACGGCGCGGCAGGCCGGCGCCGGTCAGGGAGTGGGTGCCGCTCGAGGTCGGACCCGGACGGTCGAAGGCTACCCGCTCAGGGGCTTCCGCGGGACCCGCCGGAGATTCCGATTCTGCTCCGTATTCCGGCTCGTAGCGGCTCTCGTACGAGGCGGGCGCATCCCAGTCGCTCTGCTGCGGCACGCCGTCGTACTGGGCGTACGCGCCGTGCCCGTTGGTCGAGGGCTCGCCGTAGGCCGTCTCCTGATAGCCGCTCTGCGGGTACCCGCCGTCCTCGTACCCGGATTCCGGATAGGCGGCTCGCGGGAACTCGGCGGTGTCGTAGCCGCCCTGAGCGTCCTGGTAGCCGCCCTGCTCGGTCTGGTCCTGGTACGTCTCTTCCTGGTACGTCTCGTCCTGGTAGTTCTGGCGCTCGGCGGCCGCGGTCTGCGCCTCGAGCTGCGCCCGCCGCTCCTCGCGCATCAGCGAGCGGCCCACCGGGTCGAGGTCCCGGGCGTCGTCCGGCACCTCGTAGCGGCTGTCGTCGAAGCCCAGCTCGGCCGCGGTGCGCATGGGCGCCTGCGGCGGGTAGGCGTTGTACGACGGCTGCCCCTGCTCCGGCATGATCCGGGAGACCGTGAAGTCGTCCTCGGGGATCTCCTCGCCGCCACCGCCGTGGGTGATCGCCTCCGGGAGCATGACCAGCGACGTCGTACCGGCCTGCTCGCCCGAGGGGCGCAGCTGGACGCGGATGCCGTGCCGGTCGGCCAGCCGGCCGACCACGAAGAGGCCCATGCGGCGCGAGACCGCGGCGTCCACGGTCGGCGGGTTGGCCAGCTTGTGGTTGATGTCCGCGAAATCCTCGGCGGTGAGGCCGATGCCCTTGTCGTGGATCTCGATCATGACGCGGCTGTCGGGCAGCCGGGTCGCGGTGACCCGCACCTTCGTCTGCGGAGAGGAGAATGTGGTGGCGTTCTCCAGCAGCTCGGCGAGCAGGTGCACGAGGTCGGTCACGGCGGTGCCGTGGATCTCGGTCTCCGGGACGCCGGTGAGCTCGATCCGCTCGTACGCCTCCACCTCGGAGGTCGCGGCGCGCAGCACGTCGATGAGCGGGATGGGCTGGTTCCAGCGGCGTCCGGGCTCCTCGCCCGCGAGGATCAGGAGGTTCTCGCCGTTGCGGCGCATACGGGTCGCCAGGTGGTCCAGCTTGAACAGGCTCTCCAGCTGGTCCGGGTCGGCCTCGTTGTTCTCCAGCTCGGTGATCAGCGTCAGCTGGCCCTCGATGAGGCCCTGGTTACGGGTCGAGAGGTTGGTGAAGATCGCGTTGACGTTGCCCCGCAGCAGCGCCTGCTCGGCGGCGAGCCGCACTGCCTCGCGGTGCACCTGGTCGAAGGCGCGGGCGACTTCGCCGATCTCGTCCTGGCTGGTGATCGGGATCGCCTGGACGCGGGTGTCCACGCGGCCCGGGTCCGTACGGGACAGCTGGTCGACCAGCATCGGCAGCCGCTGCTCGGCCACGTCGAAGGCGGCGTTGCGCAGCTGCCGCATGCTGCGGCTCATCGAGCGGGCCATCAGCCCGGCGATGACGAAGGCGACGAGCAGGGCGATGATCACGATGGCGCCGTTGACGATGGCGTCCCGCCGGGCGTCGTCGGAGATCTGCGCGGCCTCGTTCACGGCCTTGTCGATGAGGTCCTGCTCGACCGCGCGGTAGGCGTCGAACTTGCCGGTCGCCGTGGCGAACCAGCTCTCCGTGGTGATGCCCTGCGTCTTGAGGTCCTTGGCGCCGGCGCCCCGGCCGATGGCCTTGACCATGTCCGCCATCTCCGGCGGCTTCACGAACGGCACGCCCGCGGCCTCGGCCTTCTGCCGGGCCTGTGCGACCTGCTTCTTGCCCTCCGCCTGCGCGGCCGCCATGGCCTTCTTGAGGGCGGTCTGGTCCGCTTCCGTGCCACCGGATATGTACTCGGCGAGGGCGATGTTCTCCAGGTACGCGTACGAGGTGAAGGCGGTGATCTGGGCGCTGCGGTCCCTGGCGCCGGGGCCGGGCTTGACCAGCAGGTGGGTGCCGATGGAGCGCTGAAGCGATTCGGCGCCCTTGGCCAGGGAGATCGCGTAGACCGTGCGGCCGTAGCTGGTGATGTTGCCGGTGCCGAGGCCGAGCTCGTTGGCGAACTCCAGCAGCGGGTGCTGGACGAGGGTGTAGCCCTCTTCGGTCTTCACGGCGTTCAGCACGGGGCTGTAGGCGCCCTTACGGAGCCGGGGGAGCTGGTCCTCGACGTCCCGGAAGGCCTTGAGCCGCCGCTGGAGGCCCGGCCGGTCCGGCATGTCCTCGACGGCTGCCTCGAACTCCTGCCGCGCGCTGTCGCTCGCGGCGTGCGCGTCGGCGACGATCTTGCTGTCCCGGTCTCCGCTGAGGAGCGGAACCGCGGTGCGGTCACGCTCGTCAATCAGAGCGTGGCCGTACGATTCTGCGGCCCGGACGAGGCGGGCGGTGCGCTCGGCGTCCTGCGCTTCGCGCCAGGTCTCGATGGAGCTGTTGACCTGGAAGCCGCCGAAGACGAGGGCGACGAGCACGGGTATGAGCAGGATGGCGTTCAGCCTGGTGGGCACTCGCCAGTTGCGAGGGGACAGCCGGCTGCCGCTCGCGGGGGCGATGTCGGGCACGTCGGCGGGCGACGCCGCTGTGCGCGACGGCGGGCTGAAGTTGCCTCGCGACGCTTGTTGCGACGCGGGGCCGGGCTTGCTGCGCCTCACTCGACCAACAACCTCTCGGCGTCGGCACCCAAGGGTGTGCCGTTGACTTTCTTCGGCCGTGACTACTCGGCAGTTCAAGGAATTGCAGCACGTCAGGGGCGTGCATTCCAAACACTGGGAGGTGGCCGTTCCCGAGGAGATAAGGGTGAGATAAAAGGGGCATCAAGGGCGAGTTCCGACAAAAAGCAGGCTGATCGTGAGCACAGCGAAGCCGCCCGGATGCATCGGGTGTTGACCGCTGAACAATTCTCTGTCGAAACGTTATGAACACAACGGCGGGCCGTGTCAAAAGACAGGGCCCGCCGGTCGATCAACTTCCGCTCCCAGCCGCCTACTTGAGACGCGCCATGAGGGCGTGCTCGACGAGCGTGATGAGGGCGCTCTTGGCCTCGCTGCGGTGCCGGGCGTCGGTGGTGATGATCGGGGCGTCCGGGCCGATCTGCAGCGCCTCGCGGACCTCGTGCGGGCCGTACGGCTGGTGGCCGTCGAAGCCGTTGAGGGCGATGACGAAGGGCAGACCGCTGTTCTCGAAGTAGTCGACCGCGGGGAAGCAGTCGGCCAGCCGCCGCGTGTCCACGAGCACGACCGCGCCTATGGCGCCGCGCACCAGGTCGTCCCACATGAACCAGAAACGGTCCTGTCCCGGCGTACCGAAGAGGTACAGGATCAGGTCCTGGTCCAGGGTGATACGGCCGAAGTCCATCGCCACCGTGGTGGTGGTCTTGTCCTGGACGTGGCTCAGATCGTCGATGCCCGCGGAGGCGGAGGTCATCACGGCTTCGGTGCGCAGCGGGTTGATCTCCGAGACCGCGCCGACGAACGTGGTCTTGCCCACGCCGAAGCCGCCCGCCACCACGATCTTCGCGGAGGTGGTGGAGCGGGCCGCCCCGACGCTAGAGCTTGCGAAGTCCACTGAGCACCCTTTCGAGCAGTGTCACATCCGGCGTACCGCCGGCCTCGTCTGCACCGCCCGGCTGGTGGATGGCCACCATCCCGGCCTCCGCCAGGTCGGCGACGAGGATCCGCGCGACGCCCAGCGGGATCGCCAGCAGCGCGGAGACCTCGGCGACGGATTTGACCTCGCGGCACAGGTGGCAGATGCGCTGGTGCTCAGGGAGCAGCCCGCCCAGCTGGGCCGGATCGGCGGTGGTGCTGACCAGGGCCTCGATGGCGAGCTGGTAGCGCGGCCGGGTCCGGCCCCCGGTCATGGCGTACGGCCGCACCAGCGGCTGGTCGCCATCGTCCCCGTACGACGCGTCCTGGTAGGCGCCGTACGGGCCGGGCGAATGGGGCGGGGTCATGAGTCCTCCGGGCGGGACAACGGTCGTCGTCTGGCGTGGCCGGTGGGGGAAGATGCGATCGGCCGGACGATAGCGGTCGGTTGACTGTACGTCGGACGGTCGTATCGGTCAGTCGGTTCGGTCAGATCGGTCACGTGGATCACGTGGGTCATGGCGTTCAGTTGAGAAGGCTTCCTTGCAGTTCGGCGCGCAGATCCGGGGTCAGGACGCTGCCCGCGCGGTCGACGAGGAGTGCCATCTCGTAACCCACGAGACCGATGTCGCAGTCCGGGTGGGCGAGAACGGCCAGGGAGGAGCCGTCCGAGATGGACATGATGAAGAGGAAGCCGCGCTCCATCTCCACGACGGTCTGGTTGACCGAGCCGCCTTCGAAGATGCGGGAGGCGCCGGCCGTCAGCGAGGTCAGGCCGGAGGCCACGGCCGCAAGCTGGTCGGCGCGGTCGCGCGGGAACCCTTCGGACATCGCGAGGAGCAGTCCGTCGGCGGAGACCACCACGGTGTGGGACACACCCGGGGTGTTGTCCACGAAGTTGGTGATCAACCAGTTCAGATTCTGCGCCGCCTGGCTCATCGGACTCAACTAGCGCTCCTGCTGGTAAGTGGGGCCGTAGCCCTGGTTGTTACTGCCGCGGCCGTCCGTGCCGGCCTGGCGGCCGCGCTGGATGCCCCGTCGGAGGTTGGTCAGCCGCCCGCGCACTTCGTCGGGCGCGCGCGACACCTGGGGACCTGTGGGGTGGGTCTGCTGAGCCGCGGTGCCCGCGACGAGGTTCGCGCGCGGCACCCGGCGCGGCAGTCCCGATGTGGTGACCCCGCCGGAGGCGGGCTGGCGGACCCGTTCGGCCTGGCGGCCGAGCTCGTCGTTGGGCGACGAACGCCAGGAGAAGTCCGCGCCGTTCTGGCCACGGGCTGGCTCGCGCCGCGGCGGGGCGGGCGGCTGCGGCGGGGCGGGCGGCTGCGGGGGAATGGGGGACGCGGGACGCCCTGCGGACTGCGGCGGTACGGACCGGGTGTCAGGGCCGGACCGGGTGGTGTCCGTGCCCTGCGGCTCGCCGTGCCGTTCGCTGTCCCGGCCACCGCCGCGGAACCAGTCCGACTCCAGGGTGTCGAAGAGCGGCGTACGGTCGTCGCCCGGGCCGGTCGCGGGCGGCAGCGAGTCCAGCTCGGACGGCGGCAGCGCGTACTGCCCCGTGGTCTGCGACTGCTCCTGCGGGGAGTTGTAGTCCGGTCGCTCGAACTGCGCGGTCGACTCGACATCCTCGTGGCCGCGCGGAGTGTCGGCGGCGTCGCGGGGAGCCGTGGTCGGCCAGTCGTCGGCACCGGCCTCGCGGCGAGCGCCCCAACCGGTGCCCTGCTGACGGCTGCCCGGGCCGCCGGAACCGCCCGGCAGCTCGGGAGCGGGCTCGCGCGGCGGCAACTGCGGCCGGCCGTCCCGGCCGGAGCCGGAGACCGGGCCACGGTGAGCGCCCTGACCGCTTCGACCGCTCTGACCGCCTTGGCCCGGACCACTCTGGCCGCCCGGACCGCCCTGGCCGCTTGCCGCACCGGCGCGCGGCGGCAGTGCCACGGGACGTCCCGGCGGGCCGTCGGCGCGGCCCGGTCCGGACGGGGGCGACCCCGTACGGCCGCCCGAACCGGGGGCGTTGCCCGCGCCCGTACCGAGGCGGCCTCGGTCGGGGCCCGGTCCCGCGCCGCGGCCGGAGGGCGGGCCGCCGAAGGAGTCGGGGGCGTCGGAGCCGAAGTTCGCGGCCGTGCCCGCGGGGTCGCCGGAACCCGTGGTGGAGCCCGTACGGCCCGCGGGGCCCGTGGGGGCGAACCCCGAGCCCTCGCGCGCGTCGGAGGAGTCGTCGGAGCCGCCGGGGCGGCCGGGGCGGCCGCCCGGGGCGAAGGCGCCGCCCGCACCGCCCGGTGCGCCGGAGTCGCCGCGGCTCGGGAGCGCGGCGCGCGCGCCGCCGCCCGACACCTGGCCGCGCGGAGTCATGCCCGCGAGGCGGCTGGTTCCGGGGGCGGGGACGTTGCCGGAGGCGCCCGTGGGCGCTCCCGGCTTGCCGGCGGCCTTGGCGCCGCCCTGGGCGACATCGACGGGCAGCATGACGAGCGCGGTCGTACCGCCGGAGTCCGACGGGCGCAGCTGGATACGGATGCCGTGCCGCAGGGACAGCCGGCCGACCACGAAGAGGCCCATGCGGCGGGAGACCGAGACGTCCACCGTCGGCGGGCTGGCGAGGCGCTCGTTGATCGCCGCGAGGTCCTCGGGCGAGAGGCCGATGCCGGTGTCGTGGATCTCGACCAGCACGCGCCCGTCGGGAAGCGCGTGTCCCGTCACCTTCACCTTGGTCTGCGGGGACGAGAACGACGTCGCGTTCTCCAGCAGCTCGGCGAGCAGGTGCACGAGGTCGTTGACGACCCGGCCCGCGACCTCGGTCGCCGGTACGGCGCTCAGCTCGATCCGCTCGTACTGCTCCACCTCGGAGGCCGCGGCGCGGAGCACGTCGACCAGCGGCACCGGGCGGGTCCACCGGCGGCCCGGCTCCTCGCCCGCGAGGACGAGGAGGTTCTCGCCGTTCCGGCGCATACGGGTCGCGAGGTGGTCCAGCTTGAACAGCGAGGACAGCTGGTCCGGGTCGGCCTCGCGGCTCTCCAGCTCGGAGATCAGCGACAGCTGGCGCTGGATGAGGCCCTGGCTGCGGCGCGAGAGGTTGGTGAACATCGCGTTGACGTTGCCCCGCAGCAGCGCCTGCTCGGCGGCGAGGCGGACCGCCTCGCGGTGCACGTCGTCGAACGCCGCGGCCACCTGGCCGATTTCGTCCCGGCTGTGCACACCGACCGACTCGACGGAGGTGTCCACGTCCTGCGGGTCGGCCTCGGAGAGCTGCTTGACCAGCTCGGGCAGCCGCTTCTGTGAGACCTCCTGCGCGGTGTCCTGCAGCCGGCGCAGCGAGCGCACCATGGAGCGGGCCACGACGAACGCGCCGACCAGCGAGACGCCCAGGACGAGGAGGATCAGGACACCGTTGATGATGGCGACCTGCTGGGCCTCGGAGCGCAGCTCGCGGGCCTTCTCCTCCATCTCGGAGAGCAGCGTCTGCTCGATCCGGGCCATCTCGTCGATCTTGGTGCTGTCCTGGTCGTACCAGTCCTTGTACGAGCGCTTCTCGCTGGAGATCTGGCCGTCGGTCTTCAGGACCCGGGCGGCGTAGGTGTCCGCCAGGATGATCTCGGAGTTGCCGCCGTCCTCCAGCGCCTGCAGCAGCTCCGAGGACTCGGACTTGCCGTCGTAGACCTGGATGAACTGGGCGAGGGAGGACTCCTCGCTCTGCTGCGCCGACTGGCCGAAGAGCCGGTCGTTGGCCGACAGCTTGGGCTTGGGCTGGTGGGCGAGGCCGGCGGAGATGACCGCGCGCTGGATGGACGCGAACTCCTTGGCCGAGGAGAAGGCGGCGAGGGCGCGGGTGGAGCGGATCATCTCGCTGTTGCTGGTGGCCTGGGCCATGTCCTGGGACAGCGAGAGCAGCGAGTTGATGAGCTCGTTGTAGCTGGAGACGGTCTGCGCGACGTAGTCGGCGTCGTCGTACGCGTTGGCGCGGATCGTCTTGATCTTCTCGAGCTGCTTCAGGATGTTGACCAGCGACGAGTTGACGCCGACCAGTTCCTCGGAGTTGGAGGCCTCGATGTCCTGGGTGGCCTCGCGGAACGACTGCTTCGCCCGGTCGGACTTGATCCGGGAGTAGACGACGTCGTCGTTCTTGGCGTCCTTCTGGGCCAGCGGGCCGGCCGAGTGGTCGCGTTCCTCCTGGAGCGCGGACGCCAGTTCGGTCGCCTGTTTGGTCATCTCGGTCAGCAGCTTCATGTTCTCGAGCTGCTGGAGGTTGTCCATCGAGCTGTCGATGCGCAGCGCGCCCAGCGTCGTCGCAGCGACGACGGGCAGGGTCAGCAGGGCGACCAGGCGGGTGCTGATGTGCCAGTTGCGCAGGGCCATGCGCGAGCCGGGGCCCGGTAGCGGCTTGGGCTGCGGGCGGGCGTCGGATTCACCGCCGCCCTTCTGCGCGCCCGTGTGTACGGGGCTCGTGGAGCCCGTGCTCTCCGGCGTGGCGCCGGTGCCCTGGACACGCTGGGGTGAGGAGCCACGGTCGGTCCCACCGCGCGGCTCCGGGTCCGCCGCAGCGCTGCCATCCCTCTTGAAACGTCCCTGCACTAGCGTCGCAACCTCTGGACCAGGCGCCCCTCCGCGCGAGCGGCGGGACGGTGTCGAGTCATTGTGGGGAACAGTGGCCCCGGCGGTCCGTGGAATTCCAGCACAGTGCCGGATCTCCAACAAGGGCGGCGGGTGAGAGCGTGACACAGATGACGCTGAGTGCGGGGGGAATGACGGGACGTGGATAGCGAAGCCCGCGATAACGGACTTTTTTCCACGAGTCGCTCACCACGGACGAGTGTCCCAGTAGCGGTGATCGGGAGCGGAACATTCACTTCAGTGCGCATTGCCCGATTCGAGTGGCTGTAAAAGGCGACCGTTATGCACGTTTTGCCGGTCTGCTGGTGAGCAAAATCACACGAAGATCAAGGCTTCTTCCGGCGAGCTGCTGGGAATGGCGCGTCTAGCCTGACGCTTTACACAGACAGGCAAAACGACAAGCGACCGACGCGAGGCACACACCGGTGAAGACGACGATGCTGTTCCGCAACATAGCCAACCCGCGACGCACCACTCTGGCGCACCTCGAGGATGCCGAAGAGCTGCAGGCCGTGGGCGCCGAGGCGCCGGAGCACAGCGTCGAGCTGCCGACGCAGACGGCCAACCCGCGGCGCACGGTCCTGATGGACGCCCCCGAGAGCTGACGCGGCCCCGGCGAGAGCCGAGGCGCACCCGGCCGGCGAGCGACCGGCCGGGCCGCGCTCGCCCGGAGGCGAGCGAGCGCCGAAAAAGGGGCGATAGCCTGGAGTGTCAGTCTCCAGCAGTGATCAGAGGGGCAGCGGCTACCCGTGCGCATCGCCAGGTTCTCCATCGACGGCAACGTCGCCTTCGGCGTGGTGGAGGGTGACCCCTCCTCCAAGGAGGGGCCCGTACTCGACATCATCAAGGGCCACCCCTTCGCCGAGTTCGAGCGCTCGGGACAGAAGATCCCGCTCAGCAAGGTCCGGCTGCTGCCGCCCGTGCTGCCCAACAAGGTCGTCGCGATCGGCCGCAACTACGCCGAGCACGCCGCCGAGCTGGGCAACGAGGTCCCTGACGTACCCGTCGCCTTCTTCAAGCCGTCCACCGCGGTGATCGGCCCGGGCGACCCCATCGCGTACCCCTCGTTCTCCAGCGAGCTGCACCACGAGGCCGAGCTGGCCGTGGTCATCGGCCGGATGTGCCGCGAGGTCCCGCGCGACCGGGTCCAGGACGTCATCCTCGGCTACACCTGCGCCAACGACGTCACCGCACGGGACGTCCAGAAGCGCGAGTCGCAGTGGGCCAGGGCCAAGGGCTTCGACACCTCCTGCCCGCTCGGCCCCTGGGTGGAGACCGAACTCGACCCCAGCGACCTCGGCATCATGTGCACGGTCAACGGCGAACAGCGCCAGCTGGGGCGTACGAGCGACATGGTGCGCTCGATCGCGGACCTGATCGTGCACATCACCGAGGCGATGACGCTGCTCCCCGGCGACGTCGTCCTCACGGGCACCCCGGCAGGGGTCGGCCCGATCAACGTCGGCGACGAGGTCGCCGTCACCATCGAAGGCATCGGCACTCTCACCAACAAGGTGATCAAGCGTGGCTAGCGCACCGGCAGCATCCCCCGCGTCTTCCGTACGAGTACGTTTCTGTCCCTCGCCGACCGGCAACCCCCACGTGGGCCTGGTCCGCACCGCCCTCTTCAACTGGGCGTTCGCCCGCCACCACGGCGGCACCCTGGTCTTCCGCATCGAGGACACCGACGCGGCCCGCGACTCCGAGGAGTCGTACGAGGCGCTGCTGGACGCGATGCGCTGGCTGGGCTTCGACTGGGACGAGGGCCCTGAGGTCGGCGGCCCGCACGCGCCGTACCGCCAGTCGCAGCGCATGGAGGTCTACGCCGACGTCGCCCGCCGGCTCCAGGAGCGCGGTTTCGCCTACCCGTGCTACTGCACCACCCAGGAGCTGGACGAGCGCCGCGAGGCCGCCCGCGCCGCAGGCAAGCCCTCCGGCTACGACGGCAAGTGCCGTGATCTGCGGCCCGAGCAGATCGAGGCGTACGAGCGCGAGGGCCGCACGCCGATCATCCGCTTCCGGATGCCCGACGAGCCGATCACCTTCACCGACCTGGTGCGCGGCGAGCTGACCTTCACCCCGGAGAACGTCTCCGACTACGGGATCGTCCGGGCCAACGGCGCCCCGCTCTACACGCTGGTCAACCCGGTCGACGACGCGCTGATGGAGATCACGCACGTGCTGCGCGGCGAGGACCTGCTGTCCTCCACCCCGCGTCAGATCGCGCTGTACGCGGCGCTCGCCGAGATCGGCGTGGGCAACGGCACCACCCCGCAGTTCGGGCACCTGCCGTACGTCATGGGCGACGGCAACAAGAAGCTCTCCAAGCGCGACCCGCAGTCCTCGCTCAACCTCTACCGCGAGCGCGGCTTCCTGCCCGAGGGCTTGCTCAACTACCTTTCGCTGCTGGGCTGGTCGCTCGCCGAGGACCGCGACATCTTCTCGATGGACGAGATGATCGCCGCCTTCGATATCAAGGACGTCAACGCCAACCCGGCGCGTTTCGACATCAAGAAGGCCGAGGCGATCAACGCGGTGCACCTGCGGGAGCTGGCGCCCGACGAGTTCGTCCGCCGCCTGGCGCCGTACCTCTTCGACGAGGAGCCGACCGCCGAGCAGCTGGAGCTGCTGGCCGAGGCGGCGCCGCTGACCCAGGAGCGCATGGTCGTCCTGAGCGAGGTCAGGGGCATGCTCGGCTTCCTGTTCGTGAAGCCTGAGGACTTCCGGGTGGACGAGGCCGACGCGGCGAAGGTGCTGAACCAGGACGCGGCGCCCGTCCTGGACGCGTCCGTCAAGGCCCTGGAGTCCCTGGGGGACTACACCGCGGAGCCGATCCAGGCCGTGCTGCGCGAGGCCCTGGTGGACGGTCTGGGCCTCAAGCCCAAGCACGCCTTCACGCCGCTGCGGGTCGCCGTCACCGGCCGCCGCGTCTCCCCGCCGCTCTTCGAGTCGATGGAGCTGCTGGGGCGCGAGGAGACACTGCGCCGGCTGCGCGCGGCGCTGGACGCGATCACCGCGTAAGGCCGCTTGCTGTCAAAGGGGTGGCAGCGGGAAGGCTGCCACCCCTTCGGCATGTTGCTCTGCTGCTCCTTCGGCAGGCGTTGCCGTGCCCACGTGGAACACCGCCGCCTCGACGTCCGGCGCGTCCCCGGCCGCCTCGGACCGTCCAGCTCGTCAGCTCGCCGGTCACCGTCAGTTCGGCGCTGCGCAGTTGCCGGATCGCGGCGCCGACATCGTCCGCGGCTCGCTGCGGGTCGATGCCGTAGGAGGCGGTGAGGTCGGCTGCGATGGTCTCGGAGGTGTCTCCGTCCAGCAGACGGCGCAGTACGCGGCTGCCGGTGATGTTGAGCTGCCAGTAGCGGCCGGTGCGCTGGTGCAGCAGCACCGTGCCGTCGTCGGTGTCCGTCAGGGATACGTCGGGGGGAGCCGCATACGGGTCAACGACCCGGTCCATGTCCCGGCAGCCGGGAGATGCCGGTGGCGAGCCGTTCCAGCCGGTCCGCGGTGACCGGGCATGGCCCGATCACGGCCAGACAGTGTGATCCGTGCCTCGCGGACCGTGTCGCCGCTGCCCGCCGACCCATGCAGCAGTGGTCGGCCTGGCGGCGCCCGTCGCGGGGCGATACCCGTTTTGGAGCGCCGTCCGCGATCAGGTAATGTTCTTCCTGCGCCGCCGGGCGGGCCGCGAGGCCGGGCCGGGGCGCAACCCGAACAAAACCCCCACAGGGGGTTGCGTTTTGGTGGGGTATGGTGTAATTGGCAGCACGACTGATTCTGGTTCAGTTAGTCTAGGTTCGAGTCCTGGTACCCCAGCAAGAGTTCCGGTCACGAAGCTCTTGATCACGAAGTGCCAAGCCCCCGTTGTGTAGCGGCCTAGCACGCTGCCCTCTCAAGGCAGTAGCGCCGGTTCGAATCCGGTCGGGGGTACAGATCCTTCCTTCCGCCACCATCCGGGTCGCTCCCGGAGGCGGCGATGAGTAAAGGATCGCCAGGGCCCCCGTTGTGTAGCGGCCTAGCACGCCGCCCTCTCAAGGCGGTAGCGCCGGTTCGAATCCGGTCGGGGGTACGCGGAGCGAAGCCTCCCGCAGTACGGCTGCGGGAGGCTTTCGTATGTCCCCAGCGTGCATGGGGCATCGGTGGCCCGGCTGATTCCGGCTCAGTTGGTCCGGCCTCGAAGTGAAAGCCTTCCTCGCGGGAGGCTTTTCGCGTGTCAGGGCGCGAACCGCCGTGCCGACTCCTCCGCGTGCGCCATCCGCCGCAGGCTCAGCAGCACCGGCTCGTACAGCACCGTCAGCGCCACCGCCGCCTCCACCTGCTCGGCGGGCCGCTCGTACTCCTCCACAAGATCCAGGTCGTGGACGGCGACTCCGGTCGCGGCGCGCGCGTAGTTCGCCAGGTGTGCGGGGTCGCAGGGGTAACCGAGGCGCTCCAGGGCGGCGACCGAGGCGACCAGCGTGCCGTGGGCCGGGGAGGGCTGCCCGCCGCTCTCGTCATGGCGCCAGCCGAGCTCCCGCAGCACCTCGGCCACGGTCGCGCGCGCCGTCTCCGTCGCGGGGTCCTCCGCGTCCGGCTCCGGCCCGTGCGGCAGAGCCCACGTCGCCGCGCCGAGCCGCATGTGCTGGTCCAGCGACTCGTCGTCGACCGCGGCGAGCACTTCGCGGGCCGTGGCCACGGGCATCCGGCCGACCTGGATCAGCGCCCGTACGAGACGGAGCCGGCGCAGGTGCTCCTCGCCGTACTCGGCCTGGGTGGCGGTGATCCGTTGGCCCGGCGGCAGCAGGCGCTCACGCAGGTAGTACTTGATCGTCGCCGTCGGGACCCCGCTCCGCTCGCTCAGTTCCGCCAGCCGCATCGCCCTTGCACCTTTCCTTGGGGAGTGGCACTATCCAAGCATGGATAGCGGCACTATCCAAAACGTGGGCGACCAGCAGCGACAAGGGGAGAGATCATGAGCGACAAGCCGATTCCAGGGCGCCGGACCGCGGCCGCGGACGGGGACGTCACCGTTTTCCACATCGGGATGCGGATCAACCGCCTTCGCGCCGTGCGCAGTTGGTGGCCCGTCTTCACCGCGATGCCGCGGATGCTGAAGGAGCTGTCGGGGGACAAGGGCAGCGGGATGCTGGGATTCCGCATCCTGCTGGGCGGCCCGCGTGTGCTGTACCTGGTGCAGTACTGGGACTCGCACGAGAAGCTGATCGCGTACGCCGCGGACCCGGGCAAGGAACACCGGCCGGCGTGGGCCGCGTTCAACCGCCGCGTGCGGGAGGGCAAGGGACACGTCGGCTTCTGGCACGAGACGTACGTCGTCCCGGCCGGCTCGTACGAGTCCGTCTACCTCAACATGCCGGAGTTCGGACTGGGCGCGGCCACCGGCACGGAGCCGGTGGGCAAGCGCGGAGAACGCGCCGCGGACCGGCTGAAGCTGAACCCGGCCGCCTGAGCTGAAGCCGACTCGGCCGCCTGAAGCCGGACGCCGGCCCGGAGGTGCGACTCAGCCGCTGCGCCGCAGAGCCTCGCTCAGCCGCGCGGCCGCGTCCACGACCGCCTGGGCGTGCATCCGGCCCGGGTGGCGGGTCAGCCGCTCGATCGGTCCGGAGACCGAGACGGCGGCGACCACGCGGTTGGACGGGCCGCGCACCGGCGCGGAGACCGAGGCCACGCCCGGCTCGCGCTCGCCGATGGACTGAGCCCAGCCACGGCGCCGTACGCCCGAGAGCGCGGTCGCCGTGAAGCGCGCGCCCTGGAGGCCGCGGTGCAGCCGCTCCGGCTCCTCCCAGGCCATGAGGATCTGCGCCGCGGAGCCGGCCTTCATGGGCAGCGTGGAGCCGACCGGCACGGTGTCCCGCAGTCCGGACAGCCGCTCGGCCGCGGCCACGCAGATCCGCATGTCGCCCTGGCGCCGGTAGAGCTGGGCGCTCTCCCCGGTCATGTCCCGCAGGTGCGTGAGCACGGGCCCTGCCGTGGCCAGCAGCCGGTCCTCGCCGGCGGCCGCGGCCAGTTCGGCGAGGCGCGGTCCCAGGATGAAACGCCCCTGCATGTCGCGCGCCACCAGGCGGTGGTGCTCCAGGGCCACCGCGAGCCGGTGCGCCGTGGGGCGGGCGAGACCGGTCGCGGCGACGAGCCCGGCCAGGGTGGCCGGACCTGATTCGAGGGCGCTGAGAACCAGCGCTGCCTTGTCGAGAACGCCGACACCGCTAGAGTTGTCCATGCAACGATACTCACGTCTCACTCTGTGAAACGCAAGTTCAATTTTCTGCGGAACACGTCACTCTTGAGTGGCGGGTCGCAGACCACGCCCCGCAGGCGCCGCCCGGAATACGGATACGGGGTCGGGCCGGGGCCCAGGGAATCGAGCAGGGCCGGCGCAGCAGCCGGCCGGAGGGAAAGCGATGGGACGGACACTCGCGGAGAAGGTCTGGGACGACCACGTCGTCCGGCGCGCCGAAGGCGAGCCCGATCTCCTCTTCATCGATCTGCACCTGCTGCACGAGGTGACCAGCCCGCAGGCGTTCGACGGGCTCCGCAAGAGCGGCCGCCGGGTCCGGCGCACCGATCTCACCATCGCCACCGAGGACCACAACACCCCCACCCTTGACATCGACAAGCCGATCGCCGACCCGGTCTCGCGTACGCAGTTGGAGACGCTGCGCAAGAACTGTGCCGAGTTCGGCGTGCGGCTGCACCCGCTGGGCGACGTCGAGCAGGGCGTCGTCCACGTCGTGGGACCGCAGCTGGGACTGACCCAGCCCGGCACGACCGTGGTCTGCGGCGACAGCCACACCTCCACCCACGGCGCGTTCGGCGCGCTGGCCTTCGGTATCGGCACCAGTCAGGTCGAGCACGTGCTGGCCACCCAGACGCTGCCGATGGCCCCCTTCAGGACCATGGCGATCACGGTCGAGGGCGAGCTGCCCGAAGATGTCACCGCCAAGGACCTGATCCTGGCGATCATCGCGCGCATCGGCACCGGCGGCGGCCAGGGCTACGTCATCGAGTACCGCGGCTCGGCCATCGAGCGGCTGTCGATGGAAGCCCGGATGACCATCTGCAACATGTCGATCGAGGCGGGCGCCCGGGCGGGCATGATCGCCCCGGACGAGACCACCTTCGCGTACCTGAAGGACCGGCCGCACGCCCCCAAGGGCGCCGACTGGGACGCCGCGGTCGACTACTGGCGGACCCTGCGCACCGACGACGACGCCGTCTTCGACCACGAGGTCGTCATCGACGCCGCCGGGCTCGCGCCGTTCGTCACCTGGGGCACCAACCCGGGCCAGGGCGCGCCGCTGTCGGCCGCCGTGCCCGACCCGGCTTCGTACGAGGACGCTTCGGAGCGCTTCGCCGCGGAAAAGGCCCTGGAATACATGGGGTTGACGGCGGGTCAGCGGCTGCGCGAGATCTCCGTCGACACCGTCTTCGTAGGCTCGTGCACCAACGGCCGGATCGAGGACCTGCGCTCGGCCGCGTCGGTGATCGAGGGCCGCCAGGTCGCCGACGGCGTCCGGATGTTGATCGTTCCCGGCTCCGTACGCGTCGCGCTGCAGGCCGTCGAGGAGGGCCTGGACAAGGTCTTCATCGCTGCCGGCGCCGAGTGGCGACACGCGGGCTGCTCAATGTGCCTGGGCATGAACCCGGACCAGCTGAAGCCGGGCGAGCGCTCCGCTTCCACCTCCAACCGCAACTTCGAGGGACGGCAGGGCAAGGGCGGCCGCACCCACCTCGTCTCCCCGCAGGTGGCCGCGGCCACAGCCGTCCTGGGGCACCTCGCCTCCCCGGCCGACCTGTCCGACGTCGACGCACGCACGCCCGAGGGGGTCTGAGAATCATGGAAGCTTTCACGACGCACACCGGCCGTGCCGTCCCGCTGCGCCGCAGCAACGTCGACACGGACCAGATCATCCCGGCCCACTGGCTGAAGAAGGTCACCCGCGACGGCTTCGAGGACGGTCTCTTCGAGGCCTGGCGCAAGGATTCCGAGTTCGTGCTGAACCGCCCGGAGCGGCAGGGCGCGACCGTGCTCGTCGCGGGGCCCGACTTCGGTACCGGCTCCTCCCGCGAGCACGCGGTCTGGGCGCTGCAGAACTACGGCTTCAAAGCCGTGATCTCATCCCGCTTCGCCGACATCTTCCGCGGCAACTCGCTCAAGAACGGCCTGCTCACGGTCGTGCTGCCGCAGGAGACGGTGGACAGGCTGTGGGAGCTGAGCGAGGCCGACCCGACCGCGGAGATCACCGTCGACCTGGTCGCGCGGCAGGTCCGAGCCGAGGGCGTCAGCGCCGAGTTCGAGCTCGACGAGAACGCCCGCTGGCGGCTCCTCGAGGGTCTCGACGACATCAGTCTCACTCTCAAGAACGAAGCCGACATCGCGGCGTACGAGGCCGGCCGCCCGTCCTTCAAACCGCGCACGCTAGAGGTCTGATCAGCACGGATTCCGCACTGCGCCCCCTGCCGCACGGCAGGGGGCGCAGTGGCGTGTGAGGCTGGCGTTGAAACCCTGCCAAGCGACAACTCGCCCCAGGTGGCACAATCGGTGCATGGACCGCGAAAGCCAACTCGAGCTTCACCGGCTCGTCGCGGACCGGCTCAAGGAGGCGCACACCAGGGTGCGCTCCCTGCAAGTCCCGGAGGACGTGCGTATGGCGCTGTCCCGGAAGCTGCTGATCATCACGTCCGTGGCCAAGCACGATCTCGCCGGTGCGGCAAGGCGTCTGGACCGCTTGATGAAGGACATCGACGAAGGCCGCTTTCCCCAAGGGGGCTGAGGCCCTACCGAGCCGACGCGGCGGTCGAGTCGGTTGCGGCACAAGGGTGATTAGCCCGTTTCGTGTTTGATTTGCGGTATATATCTGCCTAACGTGCGAAAAGGCTTGAACAGTTTCGTTCCGGCAATGTCTCCGAAGGGGAAGACGTGAACAAGGCGCAGCTCGTAGAAGCGATTGCCGACAAGATGGGCGGCAGGCAGAACGCCGCCGAGGCTGTCGACGCGGTACTGGACGCGATCGTGCGTGCAGTTGTCTCCGGGGAACGGGTCTCGGTCACCGGCTTCGGCTCGTTCGAGAAGGTGGACCGCCCCGCCCGGTACGCCCGGAACCCGCAGACCGGCGAGCGCGTCCGGGTCAAGAAGACCTCGGTGCCCCGCTTCCGCGCGGGTCAGGGCTTCAAGGACCTGGTCAGTGGCTCCAAGAAACTGCCGCGGGGCGGCGAGGTCGCCGTCAAGAAGGCGCCCAAGGGCAGCCTCCAGGTCGCGGCGGCCAAGAAGGCCGTCACCAAGAAGGCGGCCGCGAAGAAGGTCACGGGGAAGAAGGCCGCACCGGGCAAGAAGGCCGCGGCGAAGAAGGCCCCGGCGAAGAAGGCCCCCGCGAAGAAGGTGACCGCGAAGAAGGCCGCGGCGAAGAAGGCCCCCGCGAAGAAGGTGACCGCGAAGAAGGCCGCGGCGAAGAAGACCACCGCGAAGAAGGCCCCGGCCAGGAAGGCCGCGGCCAAGAAGGCACCGGCGCGCAAGACCAGCGCCCGCAAGACCACCGCGAAGAGGGCGGCAGCAAGGTAGTAACTCCTTAAGCGCCGGGCCGGACTCCCCTCGGGGAGCCCGGCCCGCGGTGTGTCCGGGGGGCTTACGGGGACCTGGTGCGGGTACGAGGACCCGGCGCGCGTGCGGGAACCGGGCAGGCCGACCGTTTCAGAGGGCCTGCGGCTTCAGAATGCCTGCGGCTTCAGAGGGCCTGCGGCTTCAGAGGGGCCCAGTTTCAGAGGGTCTGCAGCGTCACCAGGGCGATCCGGCGGCCCTCGCCCTCGCCCTCCACCTCGATCCGCACCCGCTGACCGGGCCGCAGCAGCCGCAGCCCGCCCGCGTCGAACGCCGCCGCCTCGAAGGCCAGCGGAGTCCCGTCGTCGAGCAGCACGCTGCCGCTCCGGGTCTCGGAGTCGTACGTGAACGCGGTCGCCTGCATGCGCTTCAGCCTAGTCCGTGATCAGCAGCAAGGCCGCAGCGGCCGCCGTCCTGGGGCCCACGCCCAGGGCCAGCGCCGCGAGCAAGTCCTCGCGGGTGTCCACGTCGCGCCGTACGGACTCCACTCCGTCCAGCAGGATCTCGCGCGCCCCGGAGGCCCTGTGCCGGTCTCGCGAGGGCCCTCCGAACGCCGGGGCCAGGTCCGCCCCGTGCGCTGCCGCCAGAAATGTCGTGCCGATCCCCGCCGCATCGGCCAGAAACGTCCGCGGAAATGCCCCTGCCGCCGCCAGAACGCGGGCCAGCTCGGCAGGGCGCAGTGCCGGCAGGTCGGCGTTGAGCGCCGCCACCCGCGCCTCCGGGCGCTCACCCCGCACCCACCGCGCCCCGTGCGCGAGCGCCGCGTTCAGCCCCGCTCCCGGGGCGTCCGGCAGGGTACGGGCGCCGAGCGCGGACAGTTCGGCCCGCGCGAGCGGATCGTCGGTGACCACCACCACATCCCGTACGTCCGCACAGCCGAGCGCGGCGGCCACCGTGTCCTGGGCGAACGCGAGCGCGAGGCCGGGGCGCAGGCCGGCCCCCGCCGCCTCCGCGAGCCTGCTCTTGGCCAAGGACAGCGGCTTGAGGGGGACCACAAGGGACCATCCGCCGCCCGCCGCGGCCTCTCCGAGTCTTCGCATCGCCCTCATTCTCGCCTGCCACGGAAGACGCCCTCGCGGCCGCCCGGGAGCAGCGGGGTTACGGTGTTCTCGACAGACCGGGACCCTGGGGCGACACTTGTGCGGCTGTCCGTCCGCAGCTCAGCAGGTCCCACGAGGAGGGTGTCCGAGTGTCCCGCCGCAGAATCGGCTTCTGGTACCGCCTGGCCGCGGTCATCGCAAAACCGCCGCTGGTGGTGCTGTTCAAGCGGGACTGGCATGGAATGGAGCACATTCCGGCCGACGGTGGATTCATCACGGCGGTCAATCACAACTCGTATCTCGACCCGCTGTCGTATGCGCACTTCCAGTACAACAGCGGACGCGTCCCGCGATTCCTCGCAAAGGCCGGACTCTTCAAGGCGCCGTTCGTCGGCGCGATGCTCCGCGGAACCGGCCAGATCCCCGTCTACCGCGAGTCCACCGACGCCATAGACGCCTTCCGGGCCGCCGTCGACGCGATCGAGCGCGGCGAGTGCGTGGCCTTCTACCCCGAGGGCACCCTCACCCGCGACCCCGACCACTGGCCGATGCAGGGCAAGACCGGCGCGGCCCGCGTCGCGCTGCTCACCAAGGTGCCCGTCATCCCCGTCGCGCAGTGGGGCGCCAACCACGTCATGCCGCCGTACGCCAGGGAGAAGAAGCTGCGCCTCGTCCCGCGCAAGACGCTGCGCGTGAAGGCCGGTCCGCCGGTGGACCTCTCGGCCTACTACGGGCTCGAGCCGACCGCCGAGGTGCTGCGCGCCGCCACCGACAAGATCATGGCGGCCATCACGGAACTCCTCGCCGATCTGCGCGACGAGCCCGCGCCCGCCGAGCCGTACGACCACCGTCGCGCCCGCGCGGAACAGCGCAGGAAGGCGCGGCAGCAGGCGGCGGAGAAGCAGGCCGTGAAGGAGAAGGCGGCGAAGGAGCAGGGGGAGAGCAAGTGACGCGCTGCGCCGTCTTCGGCACCGGATCCTGGGGCACGGCCTTCGCGATGGTGCTCGCCGACGCGGGCTGCGAGGTGACCCTGTGGGGCCGCCGCGCCGAGCTGGCCGAGGCCATCAACACCGGCCGTACGAACCCCGACTACCTCCCCGGGACCGAGCTGCCCGCCTCCGTGACCGCCACCACCGACCCCGCGGAGGCCGCCCGCGGTGCCGAGTTCACGGTCCTCGCGGTGCCCTCCCAGACGCTGCGCGGCAACCTCGCCCAGTGGGCGCCGCTGCTGCCCGCGGACACCGTGCTCGTCAGTCTGATGAAGGGCGTCGAACTCGGCACCGCCAAGCGCATGAGCGAGGTCGTCGAGGAGGTGGTCGCCAAGGCCTCCGCTGGGGGTCCCCCCGACGAAGTCAGGAGGAGGGTCGCCGTGCTCACCGGGCCCAATCTCGCCCGGGAGATCGCCGCCCGGCAGCCCGCCGCGGCCGTCGTCGCCTGCATCGACGAAGCGGTGGCCCAGCGCCTCCAGACCGCCTGCCACACCCCGTACTTCCGCCCGTACACCAACACCGACGTGGTCGGCTGCGAGCTGGGCGGCGCGGTCAAGAACGTCATCGCGCTGGCGGTCGGCATCGCCGACGGCATGGGGCTCGGCGACAACGCCAAGGCCTCCCTCATCACCCGCGGGCTGGCCGAGACCACCCGGCTCGGTCTCGCGATGGGCGCGGTCGCGCACACCTTCGCCGGCCTCGCGGGCATGGGCGACCTCGTCGCCACCTGCTCATCCCCGCTGTCCCGCAACCACACCTTCGGCACCAACCTCGGCCGGGGCATGACGCTGGAGGAGACCATCGCGGTCACCAGCCAGACCGCGGAGGGCGTCAAGTCCTGCGAGTCCGTGCTCGATCTGGCCCGGAGGCACGGCGTCGACATGCCTATCACGGAGACCGTCGTCGGCATCGTCCACGAGGGAAAGCAGCCGCTCGTCGCGCTGAAGGAGCTGATGTCGCGCAGCGCCAAGGCCGAGCGGCACTGACGTGGCCCGAACTGTTCGGTAGGGTCGTCGCGATATGAGCAGCGAGCACTCCTCCCAGAGCCCCAAGCCGCGCGTGGCCGTCGTCTTCGGCGGACGCAGCTCGGAACACGCCATCTCCGTGGTTACCGCGGGCGCCGTCCTGCGTGCCATCGACCGCACGCGGTACGACGTGCTGCCGATCGGCATCACGCCCGACGGCCGCTGGGCGCTGACCGCCGATGCCCCCGAGCGGATGGCGATCGCCGACCGGAAGCTGCCCAGCGTCGAGCAGCTCGCCGAGTCGTCCGAGGGCGCCGTGCTGCTGCCGGTCGATCCGGCCAGCCGCGAGGTCGTCTACACCGAGCCGGGCTCGGTGCCCAAGGTGCTCGGCGAGGTCGACGTCGTCTTCCCCGTGCTGCACGGCCCTTACGGCGAGGACGGCACCATCCAGGGCCTGCTGGAGCTCTCCGGGGTGCCGTACGTCGGCTCGGGCGTCCTCGCCTCGGCCGTCGGCATGGACAAGGAGTACATGAAGCGGGTGTTCATCTCCTACGGGCTGCCCGTCGGCCCGTACGAGGTGATCAGGCCCCGCGAGTGGGAGCGCGATCCGGCCGCCGCCCGCAAGAAGATCGTGGACTTCGCCGGCGACCACGGCTGGCCGGTCTTCGTCAAGCCCTCGCGCGCGGGCTCCTCCATGGGCATCACCAAGGTCGACGGACTCGAGGGCCTGGACGAGGCCATCGAGGAGGCCAGGCGCCACGACCCCAAGATCCTTGTGGAGTCGCTGCTGCGCGGTCGGGAGATCGAGTGCGGAGTGCTGGAGTTCGAGGACGGGCCGCGCGCGAGTGTCCCCGCCGAGATCCCCGCGGTGTCGGCCCACGACTTCTACGACTTCGAGGCCAAGTACATCGACTCCGCTGCGGGAATCGTGCCCGCGCCGCTCACCGAAGAGGAGACCGCGCGCGTCCAGGACCTGGCCGTACGGGCCTTCGACGCCGCCTCCTGCGAGGGCCTGGTCCGCGCGGACTTCTTCCTGCTGGAGAACGGGGAGTTCGTGATCAACGAGATCAACACGATGCCGGGCTTCACGCCGATCTCGATGTACCCGCGGATGTGGCAGGAGAGCGGCGTGAGCTACCCGGAGCTGGTGGACCGGCTGATTCAGGCCGCGCTGCGCCGCCCCACCGGGCTGCGCTGAGCGCGGCTCCCCACAAGCCGTACGCGCGGCTCCCCACTAGCCATACGCGCGGCTCCCCACAAGCCATACGCGCGGCTCCCCACAAGCCGTACAGGCCCCGGGGTCCTCGGTCCGGGGCTCACAGCTCCGTCGGCACGGTCTTCTTCACGGCATCCGCGAATTCGGTCAGGGCGCCGGTCTCGGGGGCGTACTTCCCCGGGACCGTCACCTCGACGAACGCCTTGCGCCCCGTGGTGGTGAACCGGAACCCGTCCTCCTGCTTCTCCAGCAGCCACAGGACGCCGTTGACCTCCACCCCCTCCGCCGTGGGGTTGTAATGTGCACTCCCAGGCGTCAGCAGCTCGGGCCGCGGCACCCCGCAGCGCAGCTGCACCGCGGGGTCGCCCCAGTCCGCGGCGAAGTCGGAATCGGGCCCGTCCTCGCTCCGGTCGAGCCCGTCAACGGTCCTGGGCAGCCGCTGGTGCAGCGCCCGGCAGACCTCGGCGGCCTGCGCCGACGGCGTGGGAACCGGGCGGGCGCCGTCGTCGTCGGTGAAGGAACAGCCCACGATGCCGGACACGCCGAGCGCGGTCAGGAGCACGGCGGCGGGCAGGCGGAACAGCCGGCGAGGAAAATCACTCACCGGCCGAGCATAGACGGGGGCTACAGATGAACGACCGGGCAGGTCAGGGTGCGCGTGATGCCGTCCACTTGCTGAACCTTCGCGACCACCATGCGGCCGAGCTCGTCGACCGTGTCGGCTTGCGCGCGCACGATCACGTCGTAAGGTCCGGTCACGTCCTCGGCCTGGATCACCCCCGGGATCTTGGCAATCGTCTCGGCGACGGTCGACGCCTTGCCGACCTCGGTCTGGATCAGGATGTACGCCTGTACCACGGAACCTCCAGGGCGGCCACGAGGATCATGTGGAGAGAAGGGACGCCACGGTATCGCGTCGCCGAGCGGCACGGGGAGACCCGCGCGGCCCACGGCGTGCTCCGCGCGGCGGACAGGAACGACTTGTTGACGGTACCGACACCATTGTGGGCACGCGAGCGCAATACCACTGGGGCAGAAGGGGCACACCGATGAAGGGCACCGTGGGCGAGCTGGGGGAGTTCGGGCTCATCAGGGAGCTGACCTCACGGCTCACCACCACCCCCGCCGTACGGCTCGGACCGGGGGACGACGCCGCGGTCGTCGCCGCGCCGGACCGGCGGGTCGTGGCCAGTACGGATGTACTGCTGGAGGGCCGGCACTTCCGCCGCGACTGGTCCACGGCGTACGACGTCGGGCGCAAGGCCGCCGCGCAGAACCTCGCCGACATCGCGGCCATGGGCGCCGTACCGACCGCCCTGCTGCTCGGCCTGGTCGTCCCCGCAGACCTGCCCGTGACCTGGACGACCGAGCTGATGGACGGCATCCGCGACGAATGCCAGGTGGCGGGCGCGGCGGTGGTCGGCGGCGACGTCGTACGCGGCGACACCATCACCGTCGCCATCACCGCGCTCGGCGACCTGCGCAACCACGAGCCGGTGACGCGGGCCGGGGCCCAGCCGGGAGACGTGGTCGCGGTCACCGGGTGGCTGGGCTGGTCGGCGGCCGGGCACGCGGTGCTCTCCCGCGGCTTCCGCTCCCCGCGCGCGTTCGTCGAGGCGCACCGGCGTCCGGAGCCGCCGTACCACGCGGGTCCCGCGGCCGCAGGGCTCGGTGCCACCGCGATGACGGATGTCAGCGACGGACTCGTCGCCGACCTCGGGCACATCGCCGAGGCGAGCAAGGTGCGGATCAACCTGCGCTCCTCGGCGATCGACATCCCCACGCAGATGTCGGACATCGGGCAGGCGGTCGGCATCGATCCGCTGACCTGGGTGCTGGGCGGGGGAGAGGACCACGCCATCGTGGCGACCTTCCCGCAGGACGTGAAGCTGCCGGCCCGCTGGCGGGTCATCGGCGACGTGCTCAACCCCTCGGCGCTGCCGCAGGTGACGGTGGACGGGGCGCCCTGGGACAAGGCGGGCTGGGACCATTTCGGGGACATCGAGGACGCCCGCCAGACCCACTAGATTCGCCGGTATGCAGAACCATCCACGGGTGCCGCCCCGCGTGCTGACCGTCGCCGGATCCGACTCCGGCGGGGGCGCGGGCATTCAGGCCGACCTCAAGACGATGCTGGCGCTCGGCGTGCACGGCATGAGCGTGCTCACGGCGGTCACGGCCCAGAACTCGCAGGGCGTTCAGGGCGCGTGGGAACTGCCCGCCGATGCCGTACGAGCGCAGTTCCGCAGCGTCGTCGACGACATCGGCGCAGAGGCCGTGAAGACCGGCATGCTCGCCACGGCGGAGCTGGTGGACACGGTCGCGGAGTTGCTGGCGGGCGTCCAAGCGCCGGTCGTCGTCGACCCGGTGAGCGTCTCCAAGCACGGCGATCCGCTGCTCGCCGCCTCGGCGCTTGATTCGGTCCGCACGAAACTGCTGCCGCGCGCGACGGTCGCCACCCCGAACACGGACGAGGTGGCACAACTCACCGGTGTGCGGGTGTCGGCGGAGGAGGATCTGCGCAGGGCGGCGGAAGCGGTGCTCGAATTCGGCCCGCGCTGGGCCCTGATCAAGGGCGGGCACCTGGACGGCGACGCCGTGGATCTGCTGACGGACGGCGCGGAGGAGCACTGGCTCAGGGCCGGCCGGCTCGACAACCGGCACACGCACGGCACCGGCTGCACGCTCGCGAGCGCGATCGCGGCGCAGCTGGCGAAGGGGCAGTCGGTGCCGGAGGCGGTGACCGCGGCGAAGGAGTACGTGACGGGCGCGATAGCGGCGGGCTTCCCGCTGGGAAGGGGTATCGGCCCCGTGGACCACGGCTGGCGCCGGCGCTGAGCGCGCGTTGTGGGCAGTCGTTCCGCGGGGCTGGGGGCACCCCCAGGCGAAGCTCTGGGGGAGGGTGGGCACGACGCGACCACCGGCCCGCACCCGACCACGAAACCGGAAATCGGACGGACCCCAACACAAAAAGCCGGTCCACCGCGAGGTGGACCGGCTCAGGCAACCGGCGAGGGCTGCGCTACGACGGAAACGTCAGCGCGAGACCTTGCCCGCCTTGATGCACGAGGTGCAGACGTTGAGCCGCTTCGGCGTCCGCCCGACCACAGCGCGCACCGTCTGGATGTTGGGGTTCCAACGACGGCGAGTACGGCGGTGCGAGTGCGAAATGTTGTTGCCGAAGCCCGGCCCCTTGCCGCAGACGTCGCAGTTGGCAGCCACGGGTCACTCCAAAGACTTCAGATGCACTTACAGTGAAATCCGGCGTCGCCGAGATCAGTCGCTGACCGGCAGTGCCAGGTGGGAAATGCCCGATTCTCATCGGGCAACCGGAGCAGCATACAACGACCGCTTCCGTACAACGAAACTACCATGGTCGGCCGGGCCCCCCGCCCCTGGCAGGCCCCGGCCCCGCGGCTACCCTGCGGAGCAATTCCCTCCGCCCCGGTCCGAGGAGGACGCAGGTGCCGCACACCCTCGACGCCACCACGGTACGTACGTGGTGCGGGCTGGCCCTCGAGGCTCTGGGCCAGGCCCGTGAGGGAATCGACGCGATCAACGTCTATCCGGTCGCGGACGGGGACACGGGCACAAATCTCTATCTCACGCTCGAGTCGGCGGCGCAGGCCGTCGACGCCGTCTTCGCGGCCCATGCGGCGGTGGCCGACGAGGAAGGCCCCGCGCTCCCCGACGCCGTACGCGCCATGGCCCACGGCGCGCTGATCGGTGCGCGCGGCAACTCCGGCACGATCCTCGCGCAACTGCTGCGCGGCATGGCGGAGGTGCTGGCCGCGGCCGCGTCCGAGGGCGGCGCCCCCTCGGCTCGGTCCGCCGTATCCGCTCCGTCCACCGCTCGGTCCGCTTCGTCCGCCGTGGACGCGGAACTGCTGCGTCGGGCGCTGCGCCGGGCCGCAGAGTCCGCCTACGAGGCCGTCGCGCACCCGGTCGAGGGCACGGTCCTCACGGTGGCGGGCGCCGCGGCCGATGCGGGCGAGCGCGCGGTGGGCGGTGCGGCGGACGTGGCCCGCGCTGCGTACGAGGGGGCGTGTGCCGCCCTTGACGCGACCCCCGCGCAGCTCGACGTCCTGGCCAGTGCCGGGGTGGTCGACGCGGGCGGCTGCGGCCTCGTCACCGTCCTGGGCTCCCTGGTCGAGGCCGTGACGGGCGAAACGGCGATGGGCCCCATCGGAGCGGTCCCGGCCCCGTACGGGGGAACCGCCTCCCGCCATCCCACGGCGGCGGGCAGTCGGCTGCCTGCCGGGGCCGGAAGCGCCGAGGCGTCATCGAGATGCGGGGACACGGCAGCTGCCCCGGCGGGCGACCGCCACGCCACAGCCGCGGCCCCGGCCCCGAGGCGTGCCGAAGCTGCTGGCCCGGGGCGTGCCGAGGCCGCGGGCCGGGGGCGCGCCGACGCCGCCTCGGGGAGCGCCGACGCCGCGGCCGGGCTGCCGGGCCCCACCGGGCCGACAGCCCGCGGGGCAGTCGGCGCCGCTGCCCGCGAGCCGGGCACCCGACCGGACGCCGCGTCCGCCCGGTCCCCCGTCTCCGGTCTCGCGGACGGAGGCTCGGCGGAGGAGTCCGCTTCGGCCGTCGCAGCGCCCGCCCTCCTCGACGGCGAACAGGTCACCGGTCCCCCCGGCAAGGGGCCCGACGCTGCCTTCGGCGTCCCCGGTGGAGGTTCCGCCGGAGCGGAGGCCGCATCTTCCGAGGGTTGCTCGGCCGCCGCGTCCAGCGGGACGGGCGACGCCCGCCGGCCCGTCGTCCATGACACCGACGCCGCCTCCGGCCGTCCGGGCGAGGGAACGAGCCTGTGGCCCGCGGCGCCCGAGGAGCAGGCCCCGGCGGGCTCGGCCTGCGCGCCGCCCGCCGTGGGTGCGGACGCCGCCGCCTCCGTTCCCCAGGGCCGCCCGGACGAGGCACCCGGCGCCGTCTCCGGCCACCCCGGCGAGGGGGCCCGCCCCGGGCCCGCCTACGAGGTGATCTACCTGCTGGAGGCGTCCGACGACGCGGTCGCCGGACTGCGGGAGCGGCTCGACGTGCTCGGGGACTCGCTCGTCGTCGTCGGCGGCGACGGACTGTGGAATGTGCATGTGCACGTGGACGACGCGGGTGCGGCCGTCGAGGCCGGAGTCGACGCCGGGCGTCCGTACCGGATCCGGATCACCCACTTCGGCGCGGCCGCCATGGCCCCGGAGAGCGCACCGGGCCCACCGGGAGCCTCCGGCGCCCCGCGCGAGGAGCACGAGCGCGTGCAGCGCGCCGTCGTGGCCGTCGTACCCGGCGAAGGGCTCGCCGGGCTGTGCCGGGAGGCCGGCGCGACCGTGGTCACCGCGCGCCCCGGGGAGCCGCCCGCCAGCGGAGAGCTCGTGGAGGCCATCCGCCGGGCCCACGCGCGCGAGGTCGTGCTGCTGCCCAACGACCCGGCCCTGCGGCACACCGCCGCCGCGGCCGTCGAGCAGGCGCGCGCCGAGGGCGTACGGGTCGCGCTCATCCCGACCCGCTCCAGCGTCCAGGGCATCGCCGCGCTCGCCGTGCACGAGCCGGACCGCCGCTTCGACGAGGACGTCGTCGCCATGACCTCCGCGGCCGGCGCCACCCGGTACGGCGAACTCGCCGTCGCCGAGCGGCAGTCGTGGACCACGGCCGGAGTCTGCGAGGCCGGGGACGTCCTCGGCCTGATCGACGGGGACGTCGCCGTGATCGGCGCCGACCTGTTCGGAACCGCCACGACCGTGCTCGACCGGATGCTCGCCGCGGGAGGCGAGCTGGTCACGCTGGTGCTCGGCTCGGGGATCCCCGACGACCTCGGGGAGCGGCTCGAGGCGCACGTACGGGACGCTCATCTCGCCGTCGACACCGTGGTCTACCGGGGCGGCCAGCCGTCCGTACCGCTGCTCATGGGCGTGGAGTGAGGCGGCGGCCGAGCCGCGCGGGCACGCCGCAGGGCCCGTTCTGTCACACCGATGGTGTGCAATGGACAACGTGCCCGCGCTGGATGAATCCCTGAAGAAGACGGTCGGCGGCAACACCGCGAAGGTGATGGCCGACCAGCTCGGCCTGCACACGGTGGGCGACCTCCTCCACCACTACCCGCGGCGGTATGCCGAGCGCGGCGAGCTGACCCGGCTCGCCGACCTCCCCCTCGACGAGCACGTGACGGTCGTCGCGCAGGTCGCCAAGGCGGCGAAGAAGACCTTCAACCGCGGCAAGGGCGTCCGGCTCGAGGTCGTGGTCACCGACGGCAGCGGCTCGCTCACGCTGGTCTTCTTCGGCCGTGCCGCGCACCACCACGAGCGGGAGCTGCTGCCGGGCCGGCGCGGCATGTTCGCGGGCAAGGTCTCCGTCTTCAACCGCGTGCGCCAGCTCGCCCACCCCGACTACGAGCTGCTGGACCGCGCCGGGGGCGCCGACGCGGCCGAGGCGGTGGACGCGTTCGCGGGCCGGCTGCTGCCGCTCTATCCCGCCTGCAAGCAGCTCCCGTCCTGGAAGATCGCCAAGTCGGTGGACGCGCTCCTGGACACCTTCGAGGCCGACGGCTGGCGGGACCTCGCCGACCCGCTGCCCGCCGGGCTGCGGGAGAGCCGCGGCCTTGCGGCCCTCCCCGAGGCGTTCCGCAAGGTCCACCGGCCGCGCACCAAGGCCGACATCGCCGAGGCCCGTGACCGCCTCAAGTGGGATGAGGCGTTCGTGCTCCAGGTCGCCCTGGCCCGCCGCCGGTTCGCGGACGCGAAGCTGCCCGCCGTACCGCGCCTGCCGCGCGAGGGCGGGCTGCTCGACGCCTTCGACGGCAAGCTGCCGTTCACCCTCACCGAGGGCCAGCGGAAGGTCTCGCAGGAGATCTTCGGCGACCTCGCCACCGAACACCCCATGCACCGGCTCCTCCAGGGCGAGGTGGGCTCCGGCAAGACCATGGTCGCCCTGCGCGCGATGCTCGGCGTCGTGGACGCGGGCGGGCAGGCCGCGATGCTCGCGCCGACCGAAGTGCTCGCCCAGCAGCACCACCGCTCCATCGTCGAGATGATGGGCGAGCTCGCCGAGGGAGGCATGCTGGGCGGAGCGGAACAGGCCACCAAGGTGGTGCTGCTGACCGGTTCGATGGGCGTCGCGGCCCGCCGCCAGGCGCTGCTCGACCTGGTCACCGGCGAGGCCGGAATCGTCATCGGTACGCATGCGCTGATCGAGGACAAGGTCCAGTTCCACGACCTGGGTCTGGTCGTGGTCGACGAGCAGCACCGCTTCGGTGTGGAGCAGCGGGACGCGCTGCGCTCCAAGGGCAAGCAGCCCCCGCACCTGCTGGTGATGACCGCGACCCCGATCCCGCGCACCGTCGCGATGACCGTCTTCGGCGACCTGGAGACCTCCGTCCTCGACGAGCTGCCGGCCGGGCGGTCGCCGATCGCCAGCCATGTCGTACCGGCCCAGGACAAACCGCACTTCCTCACGCGCGCGTGGGAGCGGGTGCGCGAGGAGGTCGAGGGCGGGCACCAGGCGTACGTGGTGTGCCCGCGTATCGGCGACGAGGAGGACGACAAGGCGGCGAAGGCGCGGAAGTCGCCTGAGGACGAAGCGGAACGGCGGCCGCCGCTGGCCGTGCTGGAGGTCGCGGAGCAACTGACGAAGGGGCCGCTCGGCGGCCTGCGGGTGGAGATCCTGCACGGCAGGATGCAGCCCGACGCCAAGGACGACGTGATGCGCCGGTTCGCCGCGGGGGAGGTGGACGTCCTCGTCGCGACCACGGTCATCGAGGTGGGGGTGAACGTGCCGAATGCCACAATGATGGTGATCATGGACGCGGACCGGTTCGGCGTCTCGCAGCTGCACCAGCTGCGCGGCCGGGTCGGCCGCGGCACGGCCCCCGGACTGTGCCTGCTGGTCAGCGACATGCCCGAGGCGAGCCCGGCGCGGGCCCGGCTGGCCGCCGTGGCCGCCACCCTCGACGGCTTCGAGCTGTCCCGGATCGACCTGGAGCAGCGGCGCGAGGGGGACGTGCTGGGACAGGCGCAGTCGGGCGTCCGCTCCTCCCTGCGGATGCTCGCCGTCATCGAGGACGAGGAGGTGATCGCGGCGGCCCGCGAGGAGGCCGTGGCGATCGTCTCCGCGGACCCTGAGCTGACCGGACTTCCGGAACTGCGCACGGCATTGGACGCCCTGCTGGACGCCGAGCGCGAACAGTTCCTGGACAAGGGCTGACGCCCGCGGCGAAGCGACGGGAGCGGCATGCCCCCCCCCGCGACAGCGGCATGCGCCCCGCGCGACGGCGGCATGCGCCCCAACTCCCCTTGGCCGCTGGGCCGGTTGTCAGCCCCCCTTGGGAGAATGGAGCGAGTCCGACCGATCCGACCGGTGATCGGCTGACCGTGGACGACAGGGGGCTCAACTCATGGCATTCCGGCATCTCAACGAACTGCCGCTCGGCGACAAGATCTTCCGGATCGAGCTGGCGAGCGACGACGACTCCACCGTCACCATCACCCTGACCGGCTGGCACGAGGACGCCCCGGAGATCCTGCTCGCCTCCGGCGCGCTCACCGTGCCGCTCACCGAGGTTCCGCCTCTCCGCATCGCGCTCAACCGGGCCCTGCGCGCCCTCGCTCTCGTCGCCGACGTCGCCGAGCCGATCCCCGACCGGGACGTCCTGCGCGAGCTGTTCCCCGGCCATGGCGCGCCCTGGGTGCCCAAGCACGAGGAGGACCTCACCCGCCGTTTCCACGACGGCGAGACGATCGCCCGGATAGCCGCCCGCTTCGGCCGTACCCCCGACTCGGTGCGTACGAAGCTCCGCGAGCTCGGCCACGACCCGCGCCGCCCCGAGTACTGCCCGCCCGACGGCTGTCTGTCCTGGTCGCGGTACGCCTCGCCCGCGCTCGTCGGCGGGGCCGAGGATCCGGCACAGGACTGACGGAAACGGCCGGAGGCGTCCGGCCGGGGCCCGACGCCATATCGTGGAGGGGCAGCGGCCGTGCGGGGCCGCTGCCCCGCCCACGAAGAAGGCACGAAGAAGGACCGGACACCCCATGACCCGCGTGATCGCCGGAGCCGCCGGCGGACGCCGCCTGGCCGTACCGCCGGGCACCGGCACCCGTCCCACCTCCGACCGGGCGCGCGAGGGCCTGTTCTCCACCTGGGAGTCCCTGCTCGGCACCCTGCACGGCACCCGGGTCCTGGACCTGTACGGCGGCTCCGGCGCCGTCGGCCTGGAGGCGCTCTCCCGCGGCGCCGCGCATGTGCTGCTGGTCGAGGCCGACACCCGGGCCGCCCGGGTCATACGGGAGAACGTCCGCGTGATCGGCCTGCCGGGCGCCGAGGTCCGTGCCGGCAAGGCCGAGCAGCTCCTCTCGGGACCGGCCCCCGAGGCCCCGTACGACGTGGTGTTCCTCGACCCCCCGTACGCGGTCACCGACGACGATCTCCGCGAGATCCTCCTCACACTCCGCACGGAAGGGTGGCTCGCGGGTGATGCACTCGCCACCGTGGAGCGCAGCACCAGAGGCGGGGAATTCCGGTGGCCGGCCGGATTCGAGGGCCTGCGCGCCCGTCGCTACGGCGAGGGCACGCTTTGGTACGGTCGCGCCGCCTCGACGCGCACCACAGCACCACCCACCCGCGTGTCATGACCGGACCGGAGAGCGAGGAACCACTGTTGCGCCGCGCCGTCTGTCCGGGGTCCTTCGACCCCGTCACCAATGGACACCTCGACATCATCGGCCGCGCCTCGAAGCTGTACGACGAGGTGTACGTAGCCGTGATGATCAACAAGTCGAAGCAGGGCCTGTTCACCGTCGAGGAGCGGATAGATCTCCTCCGCCAGGTCACCGCCGAGTACGGCAATGTCAAGGTCGAGGCCTTCCACGGCCTCCTGGTCGACTTCTGCAAGCAGCGCGACATCCCGGCCATCGTCAAGGGCCTGCGCGCCGTCAGTGACTTCGACTACGAGCTGCAGATGGCCCAGATGAACAACGGCCTCTCCGGCGTCGAGACCCTCTTCGTCCCCACCAACCCCACCTACAGCTTCCTCTCCTCCAGCCTGGTCAAGGAGGTCGCGGCCTGGGGCGGCGACGTCTCCCACCTCGTCCCGCCGCTGGTCCTGGAGGCGCTGAAAAAGCGGTTCGGCGAGCGCGACGCGTGACCGCGGGCGCCACCCCGCCCGGCACCGTCGATCTGACAGCCCGTCAGCAGGTGTCGGCAAGGTGCCCCGAAGTCGTACAGTCGTCACGACCCGACCCATCCCGGTAGAGAGTGGCGAGCGCCAAGGTGGACGTGCAGAAGAAGCTCGACGAGATCGTCGGGACCGTCGGCAGCGCCCGGTCCATGCCCATGTCGGCCTCGTGCGTGGTCAACCGCGCCGAGCTGCTCGCCATGCTCGAAGAGGTCCGCGCCGCCCTCCCCGGCTCCCTCGCCCAGGCACAGGAGCTGCTCGGCGGCCGCGACCGGATGGTCGAGGAGGCCCGCGCCGAGGCCGAGCGGATCATCCAGTCCGCGCACGCCGAGCGCGGCTCGCTGGTCTCCGGCACCGAAGTGGCCCGCAGATCCCAGGAGGAGGCCGACCGCATCCTCGCCGAGGCCCGCCGCGAGGCCGAGGAGATCCGCGCCGAGGCCGACGACTACGTCGACAGCAAGCTCGCCAACTTCGAAGTGGTCCTCACCAAGACCCTCGGCTCCGTCGACCGCGGCCGCGAGAAACTGCTCGGCCGCGGCCCCGGCCTGGACGAGCACGGCTACGCGGACGAGGACGCGCCCGAGCACAGCACCGACCCCGCCACCCTCCGCGAGCGCGCCGACGCGTACGTGGACACCAAGCTCGGCGCCTTCGAGGCCGTACTCGCCAAGACCCTGGATGCGGTCGGTCGCGGGCGGCAGAAGCTGCACGGCCGGCACGCCACGGACGAGCTGGGCGCGCACCTGGCCGCCCAGGACGGCATGGCGCACTCCCCGCAGACGAGCGACGCCGAGTACCTGGCCGGTCTGGCCGACTCCCAGGAGCAGCCGCATCAGCCCCAGCAACCCCAAACCCAGCCGCAGGCGCAGCCCGAGCTCCAGCCTCAGCAGGACTACTACGCGACCGCCGCGGCCTACCAGCAGGACCCGTACGGCTACCAGCAGCAGACCTACGCGCAGCAGGACGCCTACGGCTACCAGCAGCAGGACGCGTACGCGTACCAGCAGCCGTACGACCCCAACGCGGGCTACGGCCACCAGCAGCAACAGCAGCACCAACAGCAGCCAGAGCAGCACCAGCCCCCCGCGGCGGCGCTGGACGAGACGAGCCTGTTCGACACCAGCATGATCGACCTCGACCAGCTGCGGCAGTACGAGCAGGGCCGCTGACCGCTCACGGCAGGCGCGGATTGGGTCTCCGGCGGCCCGTCCAGTATCCTGTTTCTTCGGTCGCGCGTACGTCCGTGATCTCGGCTGCCCACAACACCGCGAGGTGTGCGGCAGCCAGTACCGCAGCGTAGAAAGCAGGAAGCCCTGAACGCCCGCCTCGACCACCGCAACCCCCTCGTGTTCGACACACACGAGCTGGGTCGGCGGCCTGGTGCGCTCCAGCGGCTGGCCCGCTCCGTCGATGCTCCCGCGGACCTCGGCATCGAGGTCATCGGGGTGCCCGGCGACGCGACCGTGGAGCTCGACCTCCGCCTGGAGTCGGTCATGGAAGGGGTGCTCGTCACGGGCACCGCCCGTGCACCGCTGACAGGGGAGTGCGTAAGGTGTCTGGAGCCGCTGGAGCGAGTGCTCGAAGCGGACTTCCAGGAGATGTTCTCCTACCCCGACGCCGATGACCGGAGCCGCGAAGCGGAGTCCGGCGACGACGCCGAGGACGAGGACTTGCTCTTCCTCGAGGACGGCATGTTCGACCTCGAGCCCGTGCTGCGCGACGCGGTGGTGCTCGCACTGCCGCTGCAGCCGGTGTGCCGGGAGGACTGCCCCGGACTGTGCCCCGAGTGCGGGGCGCGGCTCGCGGACGACCCGGACCACCACCACGACGCCGTCGACACCCGTTGGGCGGCACTGCAGGGACTCGCCGATTCACTCACGGGCGGCGAGAAGGACGACATGAGCGGCGCCGAAGCGGGCGTCGACGAGAAGCAGGAGAAGTAGCCGTGGCCGTTCCCAAGCGGAAGATGTCGCGCAGCAACACGCGTCACCGCCGGTCGCAGTGGAAGGCTGCGGTCCCCACCCTGGTGGCGTGCGAGCGCTGCCACGAGCCGAAGCAGCAGCACATCGCGTGCCCAAGCTGCGGCACCTACAACAAGCGTCAGGTCCTCGAGGTCTGATCGGCAGGGGATACGGCTCCATGTCAGACGCCAACAAGCCGAAAAAGGCTCAGGCGGACACGGCCTCGTCCCACACGCTCCTGGAAGGGCGGCTCGGGTACCAGCTCGAGTCCGCCCTTCTGGTGCGTGCGCTGACTCACCGGTCCTACGCGTACGAGAACGGCGGGCTGCCCACCAACGAGCGCCTGGAGTTCCTCGGTGACTCCGTGCTCGGCCTGGTGGTCACCGACACGCTGTACCGCGTCCACCCCGACCTGCCCGAAGGCCAGCTGGCCAAGCTGCGGGCCGCGGTGGTCAACTCGCGCGCGCTGGCGGACGTCGGCCGCGGCCTCGACCTGGGCTCCTTCATCCGGCTCGGCCGGGGCGAAGAGGGCACCGGGGGCCGGGACAAGGCATCGATCCTGGCCGACACCCTCGAAGCGGTGATCGGCGCGGTCTACCTGGACAAGGGTCTCGACGCGGCCGCTGAGCTGGTGCACCGGCTCTTCGACCCGCTGATCGAGCGGTCCTCGAACCTCGGTGCGGGCCTGGACTGGAAGACCAGCCTCCAGGAGCTGACCGCGACGGAGGGGCTCGGGGTTCCCGAGTACCTGGTCACCGAGACCGGGCCCGACCACGAGAAGACCTTCACGGCTGCTGCCCGCGTCGGTGGTGTCGCGTACGGCACCGGCACCGGCCGCAGCAAGAAGGAAGCCGAGCAGCAGGCGGCGGAGACCGCGTGGCGCGCGATCCGCGAGGCCGCGGATGCGGCTGCCGCGAATGCGGAAGGCGCATCCGGCAACGGCACGCCCCCCGCCGCTCGCGACGCCGCGAAGGCGGATGGCAAGTCCGGCAACGGGACGCCTTCCGCCCCGCGCGACGCCGCGGAAGGCGCCCGCCCCGCGGGCGCCGACCGCTCGGCTCACTAGCCACTCCCAGCGGATCAGTCACCAGCGGCGGGCTTCTCCCCTAACCCCTCCCCGACCCCAGGGGGCTACGCCCCCTGGACCCCTGGGGTCCTGGGCGCGAGCTCAGCTCCCCATCCCGCAGCCAGGGCGGTGCCCCTGGCGCCCGCGGGGCCGGGGTTCCGGGTTGGGCAAGGGGAGACCCGGGTTCCACAAGCAGGCGCCGCGTCCCGGCTCCCCGTATTCGGGCGGCAGCTCCGGTTTCGGGTAGGGCTGTGTCCCTGTCCCTCGGGGTTCGGTGTGGAGCCCGGCTCGTCCTCTTGTCCGGAGGGCCCTGGCCCTGGGGTTCGGGGCGGAGTCCCGTTTCCGGGAGGGGGACGGTCCTCCGGCTGTTGTGGGGACTCTCGCCCCCTGGGCAGGGCCGTGCGGTGGCCTTCGGGTCTGGGAGTGGAGCCCAGTTCCGGGTTGAGGCGGGCCTACGGCTCCGCCGGTGGAGCCTCGTCCTGTGAGCAGGGCCCTCGGGTCCGGGGCGGAGCCCCAGCCTTCCCTTCCTGCCCACCCACCTGCCCAAAAGGGGGCGGGCAGGTGGGAAAATACCGGCGCGGAGCGCCGAGCAGCGGCCCCGCGGCCCGGCCGCAGAACGACGGGGGCGCACCCCCGTCGTATCAGCAACCCCCTCCGGAGGAGACCCCGTGCCAGAGCTGCCCGAAGTCGAGGTGGTCCGCCGCGGCCTGGACCGCTGGGTCTCCGGCCGCACCATCGCCGCCGTCGAAGTCCGGCACTCCCGCGCGATACGCCGCCACCTTGCCGGGGCGGCCGACTTCGCCGACCGGCTCGCCGGCGCCACCTTCGGCCCGGCCCAGCGCCGCGGCAAGTACCTCTGGCTGCCCGTCGAGGGCACCGGCACCTCCGTACTCGGCCACCTCGGCATGAGCGGCCAACTGCTTCTCCAGCCCGAGACCGCCCCCGACGAGTCCCACCTCCGCATCCGCATCCGCTTCGCGGACGACGCCCGGACCGAGCTCCGCTTCGTCGACCAGCGCACCTTCGGCGGCCTCTCGCTGCACCCCCAGGTGCCGGGGCAGGCCGACGGCCTCCCGGACGCCATCGCGCACATCGCGCGCGACCCGCTGGACCCCGCATTCGACGAGCCCGCCTTCCATGCCGCGCTGCGCCGCCGCCGTACGACGATCAAGCGCGCGCTGCTCGACCAGGCCCTCGTCAGCGGGGTCGGCAACATCTACGCCGACGAGGCGTTGTGGCGGTCGAAGCTGCACTACGACCGGCCGACGGCCACCATGACCCGGCCGCGGAGCGCAGAACTCCTGGGCCACGTAAGGGATGTGCTGAACGCCGCCCTCGCCGTCGGCGGCACCAGCTTCGACAGCCTCTACGTCAACGTGAACGGCGAATCCGGCTACTTCGACCGCTCCCTGGACGCGTACGGCCGCGAGGACGAGCCGTGCCGCCGCTGCGGCACCCCGATCCGGCGCCGCCCCTGGATGAACCGGTCCAGCTACTACTGCCCCCGCTGCCAGCGCCGTCCGGCACGCAGAACCCTCGCGCCCCGCTGAGCGCGTCCCGGGCAGCTCCACACAGATCCCGGACCGACCCCGGCCCGGCGCGGGTGAGCCACCCGAGGTCACTAATTGCCTATATTCAATGAGGTTTGTCCCACTTCGGTTCAGGGATTCCTCAAGATTCCTCATCGGTATATGCGGAGGCGATGGTGACGGACGCGCCCACGGCGGTCGGCCTGGATAAGCCCAGTTCAGCGCTCGGCGCCGCCCCGCCGGCCGCGCGTACGGAGAGCCCGGCGCATACGGAGAGCCCGGCCCCCGCCCCCGCCGCCCCCGGCAACCGCCTCCGCTGGTACCGGCCGCACACCTGGCCGCGCGAATGGCTCGTCCTCGCCGCGTACTGGGGCGCCTCCCGGCTGCTGATGCTCGCGCTGCTCCGCCAGGGCCACGACGACATCGCGCGCGAGGTCCACGTGCTCTACCACCGGTGGGACGCGCAGCTCAGGGGCGGCTCCTTCCCCGTCGGCGACGTCAGCTGGCAGTACCCGCCCGGCGCCGCCCTCGTCATGGTCGCGCCGGGCCTGGTGCCCGCCGTCAGCTATCTGCAGGGCTTCGTGCTGCTCATGCTGGCCTCCGACGCCGCGGTGCTGCTCGCGCTGACCGCGGCCGTGCACCGCCGCCGCGGGCGCAGCCTGGCGGGCGCATGGCTGTGGGCGGTCGGCCTGCCGCTGCTGCTGAGCCTGCCTCTCGCCCGCTACGACGTGCTGGTCACCGGCCTCACCGTCATCGCGCTGCTCGCGCTCCCCGCCGGCCCCCGGCTCGGCGGGACGCTCGCCGGGCTCGCCGCGGTGATCAAGGTGTGGCCGGTGCTGACCCTGCTGGGCACCCCGCGCGGCCGGACGACCCGGGACTCCTGGCTCGCGCTCGCCGCATCCGCGGGGCTTCTGCTCCTGCTGCTCGGGACCGCCTTCCGGGGCGCGTTCGACTTCCTCTTCGCACAGCAGGAGCGGGGCGTTGAGATCGAGTCGCTGGGCGGTACGGCGCTGCATGCGGCGCGGCTGTTCGGCTGGCCGGGACAGGTGCGGCACCAGTACGGCTCGTTCGAGTTCATCGGTCCGTACGTCTCCTCAGTGGCGCTGGCCTCGCTGCTGCTCACCGCCGCGGCCTTCGCGTGGCTGGTGCTGTGGCGGGTGCGGGCCCGCCGCTGGACCGAGGCCACGCCGTACGACGCGGCGCTCGCGGCCGTACTGCTCTTCACGGCGACCAGCCGGGTCATCAGCCCGCAGTACCTGATCTGGCTGTTCGGTCTCGCCGCCGTGTGCCTCACGGTGGGACGGACCACGCAGCGGCCGGCCGCTGTGCTGCTGCTCCTGGCGGCCGCGGTGACCACCGTCGACTATCCGCTGTTCTTCGGTGCGGTGGTGGGCAGTTCCTGGCAGGGCGTCGCGGTGGTGGTGCTGCGGAACGCCCTGCTGCTCGCGGCGACGCTGCTCTCCTGCGCCCGGCTGTGGCGGGCGACCGTACCGCGCCGCCCGCGCTCCACGGGCCGCGTGTCATAGCGCCGCCGACCCGGAAGCCGCCGGTCCAGAGGCCCAGAAGGCCGTCGGCGCAAAAGCTCGGAAGGCCGGCGGCTCAGAAGCCGAAGTCCTGCGTCCACCAAGGGCCGCCGTCGCCGAACACCGCACCGACACCCAGCTTCTTGTAATCGCAGTTGAGGATGTTGGCGCGGTGTCCCGGGCTCTCCATCCAGGCGTCCATCACGGCCCGCGGGTCCTGCTGGCCGCGCGCGATGTTCTCGCCGCCCAGGCCGATGATGCCGAGGACGCCCGCCCGGTCCCACGGGTTCTCGCCGTCCGGGTCGGTGTGGTCGAAGAAGCCGCGATCCGCCATGTCCTCGCTGAAGGCCCCGGCCAGATCGGCGAGTTCCGGATCCGCGGCCACCGGGCGGCAGCCCGCCTGCTTCCGCTCCTTGTTGACCAGGCTCAGCACCTGGGCCTCGGCGGCCTTCTCGGTGCTCGGCACCTCGGGTGCGGGGGGCCTCGGCTTCTTCGGCGGGGGCGTGGCCGTACGGGACGGGCGCGGCGCCTTGCTGCGGTCCGCGGGCTTGGACGGCCGCTGCGACGGGGGCGCGGAGGGCTTCTCCGGGCTGCGGGTCTGGGAGGGGATCGCGGTGGGGGAGTGCGAGGCGGCCGAGCCGCGGTCCGACGGTGTCGAGCCGCGGCCCGCCGGGGTGGAGGACGGGGTGCCCTGCGGCTCGAGGTCCGGCAGGTCACCGGTCGGTACCCGGCTGCCCGGGTCGCTGCCACTGCCGACCGTGTACTCGCTGCCGCCGGGCACCAGCCCGGAGGCCATGGCGACGGCGCCCATCGCCATGGCGGCGGACGCGCCGAGGAGACCGGTCCGCACGGGAGCGTAGCCGCGGCGCGCACCCCGGTGCCGGCCCGCGCCGGTCCTGGGCAGGGGAGTGGGGGCAGTGCGTCGGTGGCGGCCCATAGCTGCCTTCCTCCACATGCGTGGGAGCCAACACCTTCACTCGTCCGAGTGAGATTTCGTTGTGGCGTGACTGTACGGCATGACGCGTGGGGTTGGAGTGCTCACTGAGCAATTGGCCGGTTAGCGTGCAGACATGAACATAGATGTCCGGCTAACGGCGTGGGTCCGTGGCCGCGTCCAGGGCGTCGGCTTCCGCTGGTTCACCCGTGCGGAGGCCCTGGAGATCGGCGGACTCTCCGGCTTCGCATCGAACCTCTACGACGGCCGGGTGCAGGTCGTCGCCGAGGGACCGCGGGAGCGATGCGAGAAGTTGCTGGACTGGCTGCGCACCGGTGACACGCCCGGGGAGGTCAGCGGTGTAACGGATATCTGGGACATCCCGCGGGGCGGATACGACGGCTTCGAGATTCGCTGATCCGGGCCCCGCCCCGCCCCTCCCGTAAGGCCTCCGCAACGGTTCCGAAGTGCTCCTGTCATGTGCGTGTGGCAGCCATGACCTGGTGGTTGCCAAGAACGCGCCGCCATGGAAGGCTGCGGCCGTAAGGATGATCTCCACGCCCCCGCGGGCCCCCCGGAGAGAGCCGCGCCGCGCACGCTGCCGCCGCGTGTCCCCGGGCCGCCCGGCTCTACGGCGTGTGATCGTGTTGACCGTCAAACCTTTTGGTGAGACGCTGGAATCCCCGCGCACCCTACCTGTTTGACATTGAGAACGACGGTGATGGCAGACACCGCGGGTGCGATATTCCCTCACGACCCACACCGCTTCGGTCGGTCACTCATTGTGGAGGACCATCCATCATGGCAAAGGCGCTTCTCGGTTACGTCGGCGGCTCCGACCCGCGACTCCTCGCCGAGATGCGACGGCTGCAGCAGCGCGTCCAGGACCTCGAATCCGAGCTCGTACGGATCCAGGCCGAGAACGACGCGCTCACGGCTGCCGCGCACCACGGCGACTCGCTGCTCGAAAGCATCGATATCGACGTACCCAAGGCGGAGCCTGCGCTCACCTGACCGAGCCATCACGATCGGCCGGTCGGGCTGCAACGTCAGCCGCTTGAGAATCTGCAAGGGACGCCTCGGCGTCCCTTCTTCCTTGTCCAGCTCGTCCAGCGGTCTTCCGTGGGCGCCTCCCTTACCGACTGATGTGCCCTGCGTTTCCTCACATGAAACTCGGTGAAACCCGAAGGCGAAGGTAGAGTCCGACGGCGTGCACCTCAAGAGCCTGACCCTGCGCGGGTTCAAATCCTTCGCGTCGGCCACGACACTGCGCTTCGAGCCCGGCATCACGTGCGTCGTGGGCCCCAACGGCTCCGGCAAGTCGAACGTCGTGGACGCGCTGTCCTGGGTCATGGGCGAGCAGGGTGCCAAGTCGCTGCGTGGCGGCAAGATGGAGGACGTGATCTTCGCCGGGACCACCGGCCGGCCGCCGCTCGGGCGCGCCGAGGTCTCCCTCACGATCGACAACTCCGACGGTGCGCTGCCCATCGACTATGCCGAAGTGACCATTACGCGGATCATGTTCCGCAACGGCGGCAGCGAATACCAGATCAACGGTGACACCTGCCGGCTGCTGGACATCCAGGAGCTGCTCTCCGACTCCGGCATCGGCCGCGAGATGCACGTCATCGTCGGCCAGGGCCAGCTCGACTCCGTACTGCACGCCGACCCGATGGGCCGCCGGGCCTTCATCGAAGAGGCGGCCGGCGTCCTCAAGCACCGCAAGCGCAAGGAGAAGGCGCTGCGGAAACTCGACGCGATGCAGGCCAACCTCGCGCGCGTGCAGGACCTCACCGACGAGTTGCGGCGGCAGCTCAAGCCGCTCGGGCGGCAGGCCGCGGTGGCGCGGCGGGCCGCCGTCATCCAGGCCGACCTGCGTGACGCCCGGCTGCGGCTGCTGGCCGACGACCTGGTCACCCAGCGGGAGGCGCTGCGCGCCGAGGTCGCGGACGAGGCCGCGCTCAAGGAGCGCAAGGACGCCGCGGAGGCCGAGCTGCGCGCGGCGCTGCAGCGCGAGGCGGCGCTCGAGGACGAGGTGCGGAGGCTGACGCCGCGGCTGCAGCAGGCGCAGCAGACCTGGTACGAGCTGTCCCAGCTCGCCGAGAGGGTGCGCGGCACGATCAGCCTCGCGGACGCGCGCGTGAAGAGCGCGACCGCAGCGCCCCCGGACGAACGGCGCGGACGCGACCCGGAGGACATGGAGCGCGAGGCGGCCAGGATCCGCGAGCAGGAGGCGGAGCTGGAGGCCGCGCTGGATGCGGCGACCCGGGCCCTGGACGACACGGTGGCGCACCGGGCCGAACTGGAGCGCGAGTTGGCCCTGGAGGAGCGGCGCCTGAAGGACGCCGCCCGCGCCATCGCCGACCGGCGCGAGGGCCTGGCCCGGCTGCACGGACAGGTCAACGCGGCCCGCAGCAGGGCCGGTTCTGCCCAGGCCGAGATCGACCGGCTGGCGAGCGCGCGGGACGAGGCGCAGGAGCGGGCGGTCACGGCGCAGGAGGAGTACGAGCAGCTCAAGGCCGAGGTCGACGGACTCGACGCGGGCGACGCGGAGTTGGCGGAGCGGCACGAGCAGGCGAAGCGCGAGCTCGCCGAGGCCGAGGCCGCGCTCGGCGCCGCCCGCGAGGCCGCGACGGCCGCCGAGCGCAGGCGCGCGGCCACGTCGGCCCGGCATGACGCGCTGGCTCTGGGTCTGCGCCGCAAGGACGGCACGGGCGCGCTCCTGGCCGCCGCCGACCGCCTGAGCGGGCTGCTGGGGCCTGCCGCGGAGCTGCTCACCGTCGCCCCCGGCTTCGAGATCCCGGTGGCCGCCGCCCTGGGCGCCGCGGCCGACGCGGTCGCGGTCGCCGACCCGGCCACCGCGGCCGATGCCCTCCGCCTCCTGCGCAAACAGGACGCGGGCCGCGCGGCGATACTGCTCGGCGCAGGCCCGGAGCAGGACTCCGACGCGTCGGCACACGGGTCCGCGCCCGGAGCGCCCGGAGCCGGTCTGGTGCCCTCACCGACCGGCGAGAGCGGCCCTCCCGCGACCGCCGCCGACTCCGCGGACGCAGCCCCGCCCGTCCCCGCGCCCGGCGCGCCGGTGCTGGGTGCCGGGGGCGCCCTGGGAGCGGAGCGCGATGATTCGCCCGCGGGCGGCCCGGGGCCGGGCGCGGCGGGTGCGGTGTCGGCATCGGCGGGCGCCGACCGCCTCGGCGGCGACGCAGCCGTCGGTCGTGACGCGATCGCACCGCAGCCCGGGCCGCACGGTGCCCGCGAGCTGCCGGGCGGGTCCGAGGCCGTAGCCGTCGGCGGCGCCGTGGCCGCGGCCGGGGCCACGGCGCTGCCCGGACAGCGGGCCGACGGGCCGGGCACGGTCGCGGAGCCGGACGGGCGCCCGTATGCCGCCGATCTGGTGCGCGGCCCCGGGCAGCTCATGCCCGCCGTGCGGCGGCTGCTGCGGGACGTCGTGGTCGTCGGGACGCTGGAGGACGCCGAGGACCTGGTCGCCGCGCGGCCCGGGCTCATCGCCGTCACCGCGGAAGGCGACGTGCTGGGCGCGCACTTCGCGCAGGGCGGCTCCGCAGGGGCGCCGAGTCTGCTGGAGGTGCAGGCGTCGGTCGACGAGGCGGCGGCCGAGCTCGAGGAGCTGGCCGTACGGTGCGAGGAGCTGGCCGGCGCGCAGCACCGCGCGGGCGAGCGGCGCACCGAATGCGCCGCGCTCGTGGAGGAGTTGGCCGCGGAGCGGAGCGCTGCCGACCGGGAGAAGTCCAGGACCGCGCAGTCGCTCGGGCGGCTCGCGGGACAGGCGCGGGCCGCCGCGGGCGAGGCCGAGCGCATGACCGCGGCCGCCGCCAAGGCCGAGGATGCGCTCGTACGGGCCACCGAGGAGGTCGAGGAGCTCGCCGAGCGGCTGCGTACCGCCGAGGAGATTCCGGCGGAGGAGGAGCCCGACACCTCCGTACGGGACCGGCTCGCGGCCGACGGCGCCAACGCGCGGCAGACCGAGATGGAGGCGCGGCTGCAGGTCCGTACCCACGAGGAGCGGGTCAAGGGGCTCGCGGGGCGGGCGGACTCGCTCGACCGGGCCGCGCGCGCCGAGCGCGAGGCACGGGCGCGCGCGGAGCAGCGGCGCGCGCGGCTGCGCCACGAGGCCGCGGTCGCCTCGGCCGTCGCGGACGGCGCCCGCCAGCTGCTCGCACACGTCGAGGTCTCGCTCGTCCGCGCGGAGGAGGAGCGCGCGGCGGCCGAGCGGGCGAAGGGCGAGCGCGAGCAGGAGCTGGCGGCCGAGCGCAACCACGGGCGCGATCTGAAGGCGGAGCTCGACAAGCTGACCGACTCGGTGCACCGGGGCGAAGTGCTGGGCGCCGAGAAACGGCTGCGGATCGAGCAGCTGGAGACCAAGGCGCTGGAGGAGCTGGGCGTCGAGCCGGCCGGACTGATCGCCGACTACGGGCCCGACCAGCTCGTACCGCCGTCGCCGCCCGCCGAGGGCGAGGTGCTGCCGGAGGACCCGGAGCATCCGCGCAACCAGCCCGTGCCGTACGTGCGTGCGCAGCAGGAGAAGCGGCTCAAGGCAGCCGAGCGGGCGTACCAGCAGCTGGGCAAGGTGAACCCGCTGGCGCTGGAGGAGTTCGCGGCGCTGGAGGAACGTCACAAGTTCCTGAGCGAGCAGCTCGAGGACCTGAAGAAGACCCGCGCCGACCTGCTCCAGGTCGTGAAGGAGGTCGACGAGCGGGTCGAGCAGGTCTTCACCGAGGCGTTCCGGGACACGGCCCGCGAGTTCGAGGGGGTCTTCTCCCGTCTCTTCCCGGGCGGCGAGGGCCGACTCATTCTGACCGATCCCGACAACATGCTCACCACGGGCGTGGACGTCGAGGCACGCCCGCCGGGCAAGAAGGTCAAGCGGCTTTCGCTGCTGTCGGGTGGCGAGCGGTCGCTGACGGCGGTGGCCATGCTGGTGTCGATCTTCAAGGCCCGGCCCAGCCCGTTCTACGTGATGGACGAGGTCGAGGCCGCGCTCGATGACACCAACCTGCAGCGGCTGATCCGGATCATGGAGGAGCTGCAGGAGAGTTCGCAGCTGATCGTGATCACGCACCAGAAGCGGACGATGGAGGTCGCCGACGCGCTCTACGGCGTGTCGATGCAGGGCGACGGCGTCTCGAAGGTCATCAGCCAGCGGCTTCGCTGACCACCGAGATCAGCTACAAGTCTTGAACTCAACCCCCACGTCCGGTCAGGGAAACTTCTTGGCCATGGTCTATTGACTTCGATACTTGAAGGAATAAGGTCTGCAACGTTGCTTTTACCTTCAAGTGGTGGCGCTCCTCATGGATGCGCCCTCACCGGAAGGGCCATGCCCCCCACGCCCGGCGGCGCTGCCGGGCCAAGGAGTACACGTTGACCACCACCGCGCAGCCACCCCGGACCGAAGGGCGCAAGGCCCAGCCGGAGCACCTCGGCCACGTCATCTTCATCACGGCCGCCGCAGCGATGGGCGGCTTTCTCTTCGGCTACGACAGCTCCGTCATCAACGGCGCAGTCGAGGCCATCCGCGGCAAGTTCGGGGTCGGCTCCGAAGCCCTCGCCCAGGTCATCGCGGCCGCGCTGATCGGCTGCGCCGTGGGCGCCGCGACCGCGGGCCGGATGGCCGACCGCATCGGCCGGATCCGCGTGATGCAGATCGCCGCCGTGCTCTTCACCGTCAGCGCCATCGGCTCGGCGCTGCCGTTCACCCTCTGGGACCTCGCCATGTGGCGTGTCCTCGGCGGCGTCGCCATCGGCATGGCCTCGGTCATCGGCCCCGCCTACATAGCCGAGGTCGCACCGCCCGCGTACCGCGGCCGGCTCGCCTCCTTCCAGCAGGCCGCCATCGTCATCGGCATCGCCGTATCCCAGCTCGTCAACTGGGGCGTCCTCAGCCTCGCGGGCGGCGAGCAGCGCGGTGAACTGGCCGGGCTCGAGGCCTGGCAGTGGATGCTCGGCGTGATGGTGATCCCCGCCGTCCTCTACGGTCTGCTGTCCTTCGCGATCCCCGAGTCCCCCCGCTTCCTGATCTCCGCCGGCCGCGCCGCCCAGGCGAAGCAGGTACTCGCCGAGGTCGAGGGCAAGGGCGTCGACCTCGACACCCGCGTCGCCGAGATCGAGACCGCGATGCGCAGCGAGCACAAGTCGACCTTCCGGGACCTGCTCGGCGGCCGCGGCGGTCTGCTGCCGATCGTCTGGATCGGTATCGGCCTCTCGGTCTTCCAGCAGCTCGTCGGCATCAACGTGATCTTCTACTACTCGTCGTCGCTGTGGCAGTCCGTCGGCATCGACCCGAGCAGCTCGTTCTTCTACAGCTTCACCACGTCGATCATCAACATCGCCGGCACCGTCATCGCGATGCTGTTCGTCGACAAGATCGGCCGCAAGCCGCTCGCCCTCATCGGCTCCGCGGGCATGGCGCTCTCGCTCGGCCTCGCCGCCTGGGCCTTCTCGTACAAGACCGGCAGCGGCGCGGACATCTCCATGCCCGACCTCCAGGGCACCGTGGCGCTCGTCGCGGCGCACGCCTTCGTGCTCTTCTTCGCGCTCTCCTGGGGCGTGGTGGTCTGGGTGCTGCTCGGCGAGATGTTCCCGAACCGGATCCGGGCCGCGGCGCTGGGCGTCGCCGCCTCGGCCCAGTGGGTCGCCAACTGGCTGATCACCGTGAGCTTCCCGTCCCTGTCGGACTGGAACCTCTCGGGCGCGTACGTCATCTACACGGTCTTCGCCGTGCTCTCGATCCCCTTCATCCTCAAGTGGGTGCCGGAGACCAAGGGCAAGGCGTTGGAGGAGATGGGCTAACCCCCCCGCTGCCCCTCTCCTCACGACAGGTGCTGCCCCGGCTCACTCCCCGAGCCGGGGCAGTACTTTTTCGCCGAACAGATGCAGGCTCCGCCAGCCCTCGTCGACCGGCATGCCACCGCACAGCGGGTGCATGACCAGGCTGCCGCCGCCGTCCGCCGAACTCGCGAACTCCACGCACTCCTCGGGCGTGAGGATGCGGTAGACGCCCTCGCGGCGCAGCTCCGCCACACCGTGAGCCCGGGAACGCACGTTGGAGTGGATGGCGGCCCCGGTCTGCCAGGACGCGTACGTCCGCGCCTCGTGCAGCAGATGCTCGCCGTACAGCGCCCACGCCCGTTCCGGATCCTCGGAGATGTGCAGCAGCGGGGTCTGCGCGGGCGGCATCATGCACCAGCCCTCGGTGCCGAACTCCTCCCGGCAGGCGTGGAAGTACGCCTCCAGCTCCGGCAGATGGGCACTCGGGAAGAACGGCAGGCCGAGGCGGGCGGCGCGGCGGGCGGCCGCCTTCGAGCTGCCGCCGACCAGCAGCAGCGGATGGGGCCGGGTGTACGGGCGCGGGGTGACGCGGACCCTACGGCCCTGATGCTCGAACGGCTCGCCCGTCCAGGCCTTCAGCAGGGTCTCGAGCGTCTCGTCCTGGAGGCGGCCGCGCCGGAGCCAGTCGCGGCCGAGCATCGCGTACTCCTCCGGCCGGTAGCCGATGCCCGCGACCGTCACCAGCCTTCCGCCGCTGGTGAGATCGAGCACGGCCAGCTCCTCGGCCAGCCGCAGTGGGTCGTAGAGCGGCGCGATGAGGGCGGAGACGGTGACCGAGATACGGCGGGTGGCGCCGAGGACGGCCCCGGCGAACACCAGCGGCGAGGGCAGCCAGGCGTTGTCGGCGCCGTGGTGCTCCTCGGTCTGGACGGTGGTGATGCCGCGGTCGTCGGCGTAGGCGGCCATCTCGACGGCGGCGCGGTACCGCTCCGACAGGGTCGCGGGCGTGGCGGCGGGATCGACGAGGTTGAACCGGACGACTGTGACGGGCATGGCTGACGTCCCCTTCGCCGTGGGCGGGCGAGAGGGACGGTAACTGACGTCGCGTCAGATCGCCAGAGCCGTCAGCCCGCGGCGGCCGGTTCCCGGACCGGCTCGTCCGCCCTCGTCGTCTGGGCGGTGAACCCGGCCGAGTACATCGACAGGCTGTTGATCAGCAGCATGCCGGCCGGCGCGGTGACCAGACCGCCGCGCTCACCGTCCGCGACGGGTTCGATGCCGCGTGTCTCGACCGTCCCGACGGCTCGGTCGGTGTCGGGCGCGGACGTGGGCGCGGTGGACGCAGGGGTGCCCATGAAGAAGCGGCTCCGTGGTGGTTCGCGGCAGCGGAAACGGCCTGGTGGGGGGAGGGGGAGGGGGCCTTAGGGGCGCTGCGCGCGCTACGTGGCTCCGAGCCATTGTGGGTGGCTCCGGGCACGCGCCCCGGCGGGGCGATTTGCGCGCTTTGGTGCCGCGGGTGTCCGACGGTCTCGCCATTCCGGCCGAGTGGCCGATACTGGGTCCGTTATGGACACCGTCATCCTTGCTGTAGTCATCGCCGTGGTCGCGCTCGTCGCGATCAGCGGGCTCGTGATCGGCAGCCGCCGGAAGAAGAAGCCCGAGGCCCCGCCGAGTCCCCCCACCATCACCGCGCCGCCCGCCGAACCGCACGTCGGCGAGGAGGCCGAAACCCCGCGCGAGGAACCGCGCCGCACCATCGAAGAAGTCGGCCTGCCCGAGGCCGAGGCCCCGGCCGCCCCCGGGGCGGAAGCGCCGATCGTCACCGAGCCGGTCCCCCCGGTCGAGGTCCCGGCACCCACCGCCGGCCGCCTCGTACGGCTGCGCGCCCGGCTCTCCCGATCCCAGAACACGCTGGGCAAGGGCCTCCTCACGCTGCTCTCGCGGGAGCACCTGGACGAGGAGACCTGGGAGGAGATCGAGGACACGCTGCTCACCGCCGACGTCGGCGTCGCGCCGACCCAGGAGCTGGTCGAGCGGTTGCGCGAGCGCGTGAAGGTGCTCGGCACCCGTACGCCGGAGGAGCTGCGCGGCCTGCTGCGCGAGGAACTCCTCCACCTGATCGGCACCGAGGCCGACCGCTCGGTGAACACCGACGGCTCCGTGGGCGCCGACGGCGACGGGGAGATCCCGGGCGTGGTCATGGTCGTCGGCGTCAACGGCACCGGAAAGACCACCACCACCGGCAAGCTCGCGCGCGTGCTCATCGCCGACGGGCGCAGCGTGGTGCTCGGCGCGGCCGACACCTTCCGTGCCGCGGCCTCCGACCAGCTGCAGACGTGGGGCGAGCGGGTCGGCGCCCGTACGGTCCGCGGTCCCGAGGCGGGCGACCCGGCGTCGGTCGCCTACGACGCGGTGAAGGAAGGCATCGCGGAGGGCGCGGACGTCGTTCTGATCGACACCGCGGGTCGGCTGCACACCAAGACCGGCCTCATGGACGAGCTGGGCAAGGTCAAGCGGGTCGTGGAGAAGCACGGGCCCGTGGGCGAGGTCCTGCTCGTGCTCGACGCCACCACGGGCCAGAACGGCCTGGTGCAGGCGCGGGTCTTCGCGGAGGTCGTGGACATCACCGGCATCGTCCTCACCAAGCTGGACGGCACCGCCAAGGGCGGCATCGTCGTCGCCGTGCAGCGCGAGCTGGGCGTGCCGGTCAAGCTCATTGGCCTCGGCGAGGGCGCGGACGACCTGGCGCCGTTCGAGCCGGAGGCTTTTGTGGACGCCCTGATCGGCGAGTGACGCCCACGTTCAGGACAGCCCCGCCGCATGCGAGCTTGATGCGGCGGGGCTGATCTTCTGTTGCGGCAATCATCAATGGAGGAACCCCAACGGCGAGCAACCAGGTCCGCGAGAGCGGCGCCGGCTGAGGCCAAAAGGGGGCGAGAGCGGCGCCGGCCTAGGCGCAAAAAGGTGCGCGGTGGCTCACGTACGCGAGCGTGCCCAGCAGGAGCCGGGCCTGCGGGGGGCGCCCGGCGGTGTCGAGCGTGGGCGGCCGCAGCCAGCGCACCGGCCCCAGTCCCGCCAGGTCCGACGGCGGGGCCGTGACATGGCTCCCGGTGCCGAGGCCGTGCAGGTCGAGCCCGGCGTCGTCCCAGCCCATCCGGTACAGGAGCTCCGGGAGCTCGTCCGCGGCGCCCGGGGCGACGAAGAACTGCGCCCGGCCGTGCGGGGTCACGGTGACCGGGCCGAGCGGCAGCCCCATCCGCTCGAGGCGGACCAGGGCGTGGCGCCCCGCGGGCTCGGCGACCTCGATGACATCGAACGACCGGCCCACCGGCAGGAGCACGGCGGCGCCCGGCACTTCGGCCCACGCGGCGGTGACCTCGTCGAGAGTGGCGCCCGCCTTCACCTCGGGTGCGAAGCCGAGCGGGTGGGCGCCGGGGGAGCGGCAGTCGGCGGCCCCGCACGAGCACTCGCCCGCGCTGCCGCCGTCGCCGGGGCCGCGTTTCGCGCGGGCGCCCGGTGTCACGTCCCATCCCCACAGGCCGGTGTACTCCGCCACCGTCGTGCACTCGGACGTACGGGCACGCCGCCGCGAGCCGGACCGCATGTCGCGGATGCCGCCGATCGTGAAGCCCATGCTCCCTCCAACGGGTCACATTCGCCGATGGTTACGTCATGGAGTCTCGCCGTGACCGTCCGTTGTCACCCCGTTCTCGTCCCGGCGTGGCGTGGCTCGGCGGGTGGTGCACGGCAAAGAACGCGCCCCCGTGAGCGTCACTCCGCCGGTTTCGCATCGCCCCAAGTCAAGTGAATCGCGAAGAGTCGCAGGGGAGTTCATTCGAAGGGGTGGCGAATGGTGGCGATTCCGGGAAACGCGTCGCCGGGCCAGTGATCGTAGGATTACTTTCGGTGTACGAACCTCCGTGAATACGCCCGCTGTTGGGTATGCCGATGGCATGACGCCCCGTCTGCCGGCCCCGCCCGAAGGCAACTTCGCGGGACAGATGCCGCACCGGGCGGCATCCTTAGACGGTTCGCGGACGGCATGAAGGCGGGATGGGGGCGTTCCAGTGGGCGGCAACGGCGGTAGCGGGTCCAACGCTGACAAGCGCCCCAACGAGCAGCTCGGTTCGTGGTTCGTGCGCAGCGGCTGGTCGAAGGGCGAGCTGGCGCGTCAGGTGAACCGCCGCGCCCGCCAGATGGGCGCGCACCACATCAGCACGGACACCTCCCGGGTGCGCCGCTGGCTCGACGGCGAGCAGCCCCGCGAGCCGATTCCGCGGATCCTCTCCGAGCTGTTCTCCGAGCGCTTCGGCTGCGTCGTCGCGATCGAGGAGCTCGGGCTGCGCTGCGCGCACCAGTCACTCTCGGTGTCCGGGATCGACCTGCCCTGGGCCGGGCCCCAGACCGTCGAGCTGATCAGCGAGTTCTCGCGCAGCGACCTCATGCTGGCGCGGCGGGGCTTCCTGGGGACCTCGCTCGCGCTCGCCGCGGGCCCCGCCCTCATCGAGCCGATGCAGCGCTGGCTGGTGCCCTCGCCCGCGGGCGGCCCGCCCGAGGCCCCCGTGCTGCCCGTCCAGTCCGCGTCACGGCGCGGCACCAAGCTGTCGGGGCCCGAGCTGGACCTGCTCGAGTCCACCACCCGGATGTTCCGGCAGTGGGACGCCCAGTGCGGAGGCGGGCTGCGCCGCAAGGCGGTGGTGGGCCAGCTGCACGAGGTCACCGACCTGCTGCAGGAGCCGCAGCCCGGGGCGGTCTCGAGGCGGCTGTTCAAGGTCGCCGCGGAGCTCGCCGAGCTGGCCGGCTGGATGAGCTACGACGTCGGCCTCCAGCCCACCGCGCAGAAGTACTTCGTCCTCGCCCTGCACGCGTCGAAGGAGGCCGGGGAGAAGCCCCTCGGCTCGTACATCCTGTCCAACATGAGCCGCCAGATGATCCACGTCGGGCGGCCGGACGACGCCCTCGAGCTGATCCACCTCGCGCAGTACGGCAGCCGGGACTGCTCGACCGCGCGGACGCAGGCGATGCTGTATGCGATGGAAGCCCGGGCGTACGCCAACATGGGCCAGCCGAACAAGTGCCACCGCGCGGTGCGGATGGCCCAGGAGGCCTTCGCCGAGACCTCCGCGTCCGACCAGGACCCGGACTGGATCCGCTTCTTCTCCGAGGCCGAGCTGCACGCCGAGAACGCGCACTCCTACCGCGACCTGGCCTATGTGGCCGGACGCAGCCCGACGTACGCCTCGCTCGCCCGGCCGGAGATGCAGAAGGCCGTCGAGCTCTTCGGCCAGGACGATGAGCACCAGCGGTCGTATGCGCTCAACCTCATCGGTATGGCCACCGTCCACCTGCTGGAGAAGGAGCCCGAGCAGTCCGCGGCCGTGGCCGAGAAGGCGCTGGTCGTGGCCAAACGGGTGCGCTCGGAGCGGGTGAACACGCGGCTCCGCAAGACCGTGGACACCGCCTCCCGGGACTTCTCGGGTGTGGCGGAGGTCACCCACCTCGCCGAGCAGCTCGCCCTGCAGCTGCCGGACAGCGTGGACGCCGCCCAGGCGGTCTGAGAAGGCGGCGGCCGCCTGGTGGGGGTGGCCGGATCGCGCCACCACCTCGACGTCGGCCGCGACGGCACTGCGTACAGTCCGGCCCGCTCCCCCGCCCGGTCAACCGGATGGCGGTCGCGGCCGGTACCTGTATCGGCGGGAGAGTATCGGGGGTGCCGCACGGACCACTGCAAGTTCATCTGCGCGTAACACAGGCAGGCCCTTCGTCACGGCGCCGAAACACCGTGCGGCATCGACTGAAACCGGCCTGCGCCAACCTCGTGGCGCATAACCGGCCCATCGCTCTTTCCGTAATGGCTTTCCCGCACGGGCCGCACCGACGACGAGGAGACGCCGATGCCCCCAGGCATCACCACGCTTGCCGCAGACGCTCCAGAGCTGTCTGCCGCCAACACCGGATTCATGCTCATCTGTTCCGCCCTGGTGATGCTCATGACGCCGGGCCTGGCCTTCTTCTACGGAGGCATGGTCCGGGTCAAGAGCACCCTCAACATGCTGATGATGAGCTTCATCAGCTTGGGGATCGTCACCATCCTCTGGGTGCTGTACGGCTTCAGCCTCGCCTTCGGCACCGACAAGGGCAGCGTGATCGGCTGGTCCACCGACTACCTCGGGCTGAGCGGCCTCGGCCTCACCCAGCTCTGGGACGGTTACACCATCCCGATCTACGTGTTCGCTGTCTTCCAGCTGATGTTCGCCATCATCACGCCCGCGCTGATCAGCGGCGCTCTGGCCGACCGCGTGAAGTTCACCGCCTGGGCGCTGTTCATCACGCTGTGGGTCACGGTGGTCTACTTCCCGATCGCGCACTGGGTGTGGGGGACCGGCGGCTGGGCCTTCGAGCTCGGTGTGATCGACTTCGCCGGTGGTACGGCGGTCCACATCAACGCCGGTGCCGCGGCGCTCGGCGTGATCCTGGTGATCGGCAAGCGCGTCGGCTTCAAGAAGGACCCGATGCGGCCGCACAGCCTGCCGCTGGTCATGCTCGGCGCCGGGCTCCTGTGGTTCGGCTGGTTCGGATTCAACGCCGGTTCCTGGCTCGGCAACGACGACGGTGTCGGCGCGGTGATGTTCTTCAACACCCAGATCGCCACCGCCGCCGCGATGCTCGCCTGGCTCGCATACGAGAAGATCCGCCACGGTGCGTTCACCACCCTCGGCGCCGCCTCCGGCGCGGTCGCGGGCCTGGTCGCCATCACCCCGTCCGGCGGCTCCGTCAGCCCGCTCGGCGCGATCGCCGTCGGCGCCATCGCCGGTGTGCTGTGCGCCATGGCCGTCGGCCTGAAGTACAAGCTGGGCTACGACGACTCCCTCGACGTCGTCGGCGTCCACCTGGTCGGCGGTATCGTCGGCTCGCTCCTGGTCGGCTTCTTCGCCACCGGCGGCGTGCAGTCGGACGTCGCGGGCCTCTTCTACGGCGGTGGCCTGGGCCAGCTCGGCAAGCAGGCCGCTGGTGTCGGCGCGACCCTCGCGTACTCTCTGATCGTCTCCGCGATCCTCGCCTTCCTGATCGACAAGACGATCGGGATGCGGGTCTCCGAGGACGACGAGATCTCCGGCATCGACCAGGTCGAGCACGCCGAGACCGCGTACGACTTCAGCGGTGCCGGCGGCGGCGCGGCTGACCGTACCGCCGTCCCCGCCGCCCCGAACCAGGACGCGTCGGCTGTGGTCGCCAAGAACAAGAAGGTGGACGCATGAAGCTCATCACGGCAGTCGTGAAGCCGCACCGGCTCGACGAGATCAAGGAAGCCCTGCAGGCCTTCGGCGTCCAGGGGCTGACCGTCACCGAGGCGAGCGGCTACGGGCGGCAGCGCGGCCACACCGAGGTCTACCGGGGCGCGGAGTACACCGTCGACCTGGTGCCGAAGATCCGGATCGAGGTGCTGGTCGAGGACGCGGACGCGGAGCAGCTGATCGATGTCATCGTGAAGGCGGCCCGCACCGGCAAGATCGGCGATGGCAAGGTCTGGAGCATCCCGGTCGACTCGGCGGTCCGGGTACGGACCGGCGAGCGCGGCCCGGACGCGCTCTGACCACGACGAGTCAGGAGCCCGAGTGACGGCGGAAAGCCTCGAAGACCTCGACGAGCAGAGCCTCGGAGAGAAGAAGGAAACGTCCGACTCGGGACCCGGCGGCTACGCGGCGGCCCGGCTGCGACTCCTCCAGGAGGAGTCGCAGTCCGGGCCGTCCCGGCGTGCCGCGCTGGCCAGACTCACCGACGAGTGGCTGGCCGCCCTGCTCCACAGCGGTGCCAGGGCCGCGGGCACGAGCGGCGTCGCGCTGGTGTCCGTCGGGGGCTACGGGCGCGGCGAGCTGTCCCCGCGCAGCGATCTCGATCTGCTGCTTCTGCACGACGGGTCCGCGGACGCCGGTGCGGTGGCGACGCTCGCGGACCGCGTCTGGTACCCGGTCTGGGACCTCGGCCTGGCCCTCGACCACTCCGTCCGCACCCCGGCGGAGGCCCGCAAGACCGCGGGGGAGGACCTCAAGGTGCAGCTGGGGCTGCTGGACGCCCGGCATGTCGCGGGCGACGCCGCGCTGACGGCGGGGATGCGCACGGCCGTGCTCGCCGACTGGCGCAACCAGGCGCCCAAGCGGCTGCCGGAGCTGAACGAGTTGTGCCAGGAGCGCGCCGAGCGGCAGGGGGAGTTGCAGTTCCTGCTCGAACCGGACCTCAAGGAGGCGCGGGGCGGGCTGCGGGACGTGACCGCGCTGCGCGCCGTCGCCGCGTCCTGGCTCGCCGACGCGCCCCGTGAAGGCCTCGAGGACGCGCGCAGGCGGCTCCTGGACGCCCGCGACGCGCTGCATCTGTCCACAGGGCGGGCCACCGACCGGCTGGCGCTCCAGGAGCAGGACCAGGTCGCCGCGGACCTCGGCCTGCTGGACGCCGACGCGCTGCTGCGCCAGGTGTACGAAGCCGCGCGCACCGTTTCGTACGCCGGCGACGTGACCTGGCGCGAGGTCGGCCGGGTGCTGCGTGCCCGCGCCGCGCGGCCCCGCCTCCGGTCGCTGCTCGGCGGCCGCGGCGGGCGCGCGGGCTCCGGCCGCGCGCACGGAGACGGCGCCGAGCGAACGCCGCTCGCCGAGGGCGTCGTGGAGCTGGAGGGCGAGGTGGTGCTCGCCCGCACCGCGCGGCCCGACCGCGATCCCGTGCTCCCGCTGCGGGCCGCGGCCGCGGCGGCGCAGGCGGGACTGCCGCTCTCGCTGCACGCCGTACGACGCATGACCGCGACCGCACGCCCCCTGCCCGTACCGTGGCCGGCCGAGGCCAGGGAGCAGCTCGTCACGCTGCTCGGCGCGGGCGAGCCCACCGTCCCGGTATGGGAGGCGCTGGAGGCCGAAGGGCTGATCACCCGGCTGCTGCCGGACTGGGAGCGGGTCCGCTGCCGCCCGCAGCGCAACCCGGTGCACCGCTGGACCGTCGACCGCCACCTCGTGGAGACCGCCGTACGGGCCTCCGCGCTCACCCGCCGCGTCGGCCGCCCCGACCTGCTGCTGGTCGCGGCGCTGCTGCACGACATCGGCAAGGGCTGGCCCGGCGACCACTCGGTGGCCGGCGAGGTCATCGCCAAGGACGTGGCCTCCCGGATCGGCTTCGACCGCGCGGATGTCGGGGTGCTCGCCACGCTCGTACGCCACCACCTGCTGCTCGTGGAGACCGCGACCCGGCGGGACCTCGACGACCCCGCCACCGTCCGCTCGGTCGCCCGGGCCGTCGGCAGCATCGGCACCCTCGAGCTGCTGCACGCCCTCACCGAGGCCGACGCGCTGGCCACGGGCCCGGCGGCGTGGAGCTCGTGGCGCGGCGGGCTGGTGGCCGATCTGGTGAAACGGGTCACAGCGGTGCTCAGCGGCGAACCGGTCGAGGACCAGGGCACGCCTTCGGAGCCGACCGCCGAGCAGGAGCGGCTCGCCATCGAGGCGCTCCGCACCGGCGGGCCCGTCCTCGCGCTGCACGCCCAGACCGAGCTCGCCCTGCCGGGCGAGGAGGACGCCGAGGCCAGCGGCCGCGACGTGGAGTCCGGTCCAGAACCGGTCGGTGTGGAGCTGCTCATCGCCGTTCCCGATCAGTCGGGCGTGCTGCCCGCGGTGGCGGGTGTGCTGGCGATGCACCGGCTGACCGTACGGGCGGCGGATCTGCGCGCCATCGAGCTGCCGGAGGCGCTGGCCGGGCGGGAGGGGGACGAGAAGCCCTCGGAAGGGAAGCGGCCGGGCGGCGGCGTGCTGCTGCTGAGCTGGCGGGTGGCCGCCGAGTACGGCTCGCTGCCCCAGGCGGCCCGGCTGCGCAACGACCTCGTCCGGGCGCTGAACGGCTCGCTGGACATCCCCGCCCGGCTCGCCGAGCGCGAGGCCGCCTACCCGCGCCGCCGCGGCGTACAGGCCCCGCCGCCACGCGTGACCGTCGCTCCCGCGGGCTCCCGGCTCGCCACCGTCATCGAGGTGCGCACCCAGGACGCGCCCGGGCTGCTGCACCGCATCGGCAGGGCGCTGGACGCGGCCGCGGTACGGGTGCGCAGCGCGCATGTCAGCACGCTGGGCGCGAACGCGGTGGACGCCTTCTACGTCACGGATCCGGCGGGTGATCCGCTGCCCGACGAGCGGGCCCTGGCGGTCGCCCAGGCCGTGGAGAGCGCTCTGCGCTGAGCCTGGCTCGAAGGATCGGTCCGGGTACGGGGCAGACCATACCCGGACCGGGCAGATACCCTTGGGAGTCATCTGCCCGACCGCACCCCGATACGAGGATTCGCGACCGCCGTGTTCGACACTCTTTCCGACCGCCTCGCAGCGACGTTCAAGAACCTTCGGGGCAAGGGCCGCCTTTCCGAGGCGGACATCGACGCCACGGCGCGGGAGATCCGTATCGCCCTGCTGGAGGCGGACGTCGCGCTGCCCGTCGTGCGGGCCTTCATCAAGCACCTCAAGGAGCGCGCGCTCGGCGCCGAGGTCTCCCAGGCGCTGAACCCCGCACAGCAGGTCATCAAGATCGTCAACGATGAGCTGATCGGCATCCTCGGCGGCGAGACCCGGCGCCTGCGGTTCGCCAAGCAGCCGCCGACGGTGATCATGCTCGCCGGTCTGCAAGGTGCGGGTAAGACCACCCTCGCCGGAAAGCTGGGCCGCTGGCTCAAGGCACAGGGCCACGCGCCCGTGCTCGTCGCCGCCGACCTCCAGCGCCCCAACGCCGTGAACCAACTGGAGGTGGTCGCCGAGCGCGCGGGCGTCGCCGTCTTCGCGCCCGAGGCGGGCAACGGCTCCGGCGATCCGGTGCAGGTCGCCAAGGACTCGATCGAGTTCGCCAGGACCAAGCAGCACGATGTCGTGATCGTCGACACCGCGGGCCGCCTCGGCATCGACGCCGAGATGATGCAGCAGGCCGCGGACATCCGGGATGCGGTCAGCCCGGACGAGATCCTCTTCATCGTCGACGCGATGATCGGCCAGGACGCGGTCAACACGGCCGAGGCCTTCCGCGACGGCGTCGGCTTCGACGGCGTGGTGCTCTCCAAGCTGGACGGCGACGCGCGCGGTGGCGCCGCGCTCTCGATCGCGCATGTGACGGGCCGCCAGATCATGTTCGCCTCCAACGGCGAGAAGCTGGACGACTTCGACGCGTTCCACCCCGACCGCATGGCGTCCCGCATCCTCGGCATGGGCGACATGCTCAGCCTGATCGAGAAGGCCGAGCAGACCTTCAGCCAGGCCGAGGCCGAGAAGATGGCGGCCAAGCTGGCGAAGGGCCCCAAGGAGTTCACGCTCGACGACTTCCTGGCCCAGATGGAGCAGGTCCGCAAGATGGGCTCCATCTCCAAGCTGCTCGGGATGCTGCCGGGCATGGGCCAGATCAAGGACCAGATCAACAACCTCGACGAGCGGGACGTGGACCGCACGGCCGCGATCATCAAGTCGATGACGCCGGGCGAGCGCCAGGACCCGAACATCATCAACGGCTCGCGCCGCGCTCGTATCGCCCGGGGTTCCGGCGTGGACGTCAGCGCGGTGAAGAACCTCGTCGAGCGCTTCTTCGAGGCGCGCAAGATGATGTCGCGCATGGCGCAGGGCGGCGGCATGCCGGGGATGCCCGGGGTGCCGGGCATGGGCGGTGGGCCCGGCCGGCAGAAGAAGAAGCAGAAGCAGGCCAAGGGCAAGCAGCGCAGCGGGAACCCGATGAAGCGCAAGGCCGAGGAGCAGGCGGCGGCTCAGCGCAAGGCGGCGGGCGCGGGCAGCCCGCAGGGCGGCGCGTTCGGCCTCCCGGGCGCCGGCGCGGACGCGGACTCCTTCGAACTCCCCAAGGAATTCCGGGACTTGCTTCCGCCGCAGGACAAGTAGCGATACGCGTACGGCGACAGCGGCCGGGGAGCGATCCCCGGCCGCTGGTCGTGAGCGAGATCGGACGAGTTGGGACGAGTTCAGACGGGTTCAGACGCGGGCGATGAGATAGCGGAAGACGTTCGGCATCCAGACCGTGCCGTCCGGGCGCGTGTGCGGGTGCAGGGCCTCGGTCAGCTCCTTGTCGACCTGCGACCGGTCGGTGGCCGCCACCGCCGCGTCGAACAGCCCGGTCGACAGCAGGCCACGCACCGCGCTGTCCATGTCGGCGTATCCGAACGGGCAGGCGACCCGCCCCGAGCCGTCCGGCCGCAGCCCCGCCCGGTGCGCCAGCTCCTCCAGGTCGTCCCTCCCGCGGGGCCGCCAGCCCCCGGGCGTCCGCAGCGGGTCGGCGAGCCGGGACGCCACCCGCAGCACCGACGAGGTGGCACACCGCTCGGCAGGACCCCACCCGGCCAGGACGACCGGAGTTCCGCGCTCCGCCATCGCGGCCGCCTCCGACAGCGCCGATACGAGATCGCCCTCGGCGAACGGCTGCGGGTCGAAGGCCGTCACCAGGTTGAACCCGGGCCCACCGGGCTCCGCGACCTCGCCGGGGACGCTCCCCAGCAGCCGCGTACGGGCCGTGCGCACCCGCGCGCCGTCATCGGGCAGCAGCCGCTCCCGCGCCAGCGCGAGACGCTCGGCATCCGCCTCGGTCCCGGTGACGTGCGCGCCCCTGGCGGCCGCCATGAGCAGGGCGAGCCCCGAGCCGCAGCCCAGGCCCAGCACTCGCGTCGCAGGACCCACTTCCAGGCGCTCGTACACCGCCTCGTAGAGCGGCACCAGCATGCGTTCCTGGATCTCCGCCCAGTCCCGGGCGCGCCAGGACCGTGCGGGATCCGGGGGTGAAGCGGGGTGGACGTGGTGCTGCCGTACGAGCGTGGGTGTCATCGATGCGCCCCAATCCGCCGAGAGCTGTTGCCGCTTCTGCCTGACCCGCCCCCCTGACCGTGCCTGTTGCCGCATCCCCCAAGGGGCCTCTCCGGGCCGGAAGGTCCGGTGGAGGCCCGCATCCCCGATGCCAGATAACTGCCGATCCGTACCCGAGTCCAGAGGGTGTGCGAGGGGTGCTTGCGCGCACGCTTCCGTGCACCCCGCGTGCGCCCCCGGTTCCGGTCCGTGCACCCGCCGATTCACATTTCAGGGTGACACCGCCGTACCATCTCCGCCATGGCAAAGGCTCCCGTGCTCACACCCCAGGCGGACGACTTCCCGCGCTGGTACCAGGACTTGATCAACAAAGCCGAGCTGGCCGACAACGGCCCGGTGCGCGGCACCATGGTCATCCGACCGTACGGCTACGGCCTGTGGGAGCGGATGCAGCAGGAGATGGACGCGCGGATCAAGGCCGCGGGGGCCTCCAACGCCTACTTCCCCCTCTTCATCCCGCAGTCGTACCTGACCAAGGAGGCCGAGCACGTCGAGGGCTTCGCCCCCGAGCTCGCGGTGGTCACGCACGGCGGCGGCAAGGAGCTCGAGGAGCCGGTCGTCGTCCGGCCCACCTCCGAGACGATCATCAACGAATACTTCTCGAAGTGGGTGCAGAGCTACCGCGACCTGCCCCTGCTGATCAACCAGTGGGCGAACGTCGTCCGCTGGGAGATGCGGCCCCGGGTCTTCCTGCGCACCACCGAGTTCCTCTGGCAGGAGGGCCACACCGCCCACGCCACGTACGAGGACGCCCGCGACTACGCCGCGTACATCCACAAGGAGGTCTACGCGGACTTCATGGTGGACGTCCTCGGCATCGACGTGGTGCTGGGGCGCAAGACCCCCAAGGAACGGTTCGCCGGCGCGATCAACACCCTGACCCTCGAGGGCATGATGGGCGACGGCAAGGCGCTCCAGATGGGCACGAGCCATGAGCTCGGCCAGAACTTCGCCAAGGCCTTCAACACCCAGTACCTGTCCAGGGACGGCAAGCAGGAGCTGGTCTGGCAGACCTCCTGGGGCTCCTCGACGCGCATGGTCGGTGGCCTGATCATGTCTCACGGCGACGACAACGGCCTGCGCGTGCCGCCGCGCCTCGCACCCGTCCAGGCCGTGGTCCTGGCGATCAAGGGTGACGACGCGGTGATCGCCAAGGTCCGCGAGATCGGCGACCGGCTGGCTGCCGCAGGCGTCCGCGTCCACGTCGACGACCGCACCGACACGCCCTTCGGCCGCCGCGCCGTCGACTGGGAGCTCAAGGGCGTCCCGGTCCGGATCGAGGTCGGGCCCCGGGACATGGAGAACGGCACGGCGATGGTGGCCCGCCGTATCCCCGGGGGCAAGGAAGCGGTGCAGATCGAGGCCCTGGATGCGCTGCTCCCCAAGATCCTCGAGGACGACCAGGCGCTGCTGCTCCGGCAGTCGCGCGAGCGCCGCGAGTCCCGTACCTCCGACGTGACCACGGTCGGGGAGGCCGCGGAGGTCGCGGTTGCGGGCGGGTGGGCCCGGATCCCGTGGTCCGTGCTGGGCGAGGAGGGCGAGGCCAGGCTCGCCGAGCAGGCGGTCACGGTGCGCTGTCTCGTCGGCGAGGACGGGGCCGTCCCGGAGTCCGACGACGCCCCCGGTACCCTCGCGGTGGTCGCGCGCGCCTACTGAGCGCTGTGCCCGGGGCGGCCCTGCTGAAGGCTTCCTGGCTGATTCGCCCCGGCGTGCGGAGGTTCTCTACGCGCCGGGGCGTACGCGCGGGTACGTACCAACTTGGCGCGAGCTGCCCAGCTCCTCCGCAGATCTGCGCACCCGCCCTCGTCAGGACGCATGAGCGAAAACTGACTGGTACGTGCAAATTATTTGGGATGGCCCGGAATCGGAACACCAGGGCACTCAGAATCGTTCTTACGACGTGAGCACGACACCACCTGTTCTCGCCGCGGAACTGGCGCAGGCGTGGGCCGATATTCAACGGCACCACCCCGAGCTGCCGGATCTCGCCGCGCCCGAATCACTGATCGGAGAATCCTCGTCCGCCTGCGGCGCCGAGCTCTCCTTCGAACGGCTGCTCCACGAAGCCGTCCACGGCATTGCCGCAGCCCGCGGCATCCGCGACACCTCGCGGGCCGGCCGCTATCACAACCGCAGATTCCTCGCGATCGCCGAAGAGCTCGGTCTCGACCACTCCGACGAGCCGCATCCCAGCAGCGGCTTCTCCCTGGTCGTCCTCAGCCCCGAGGCGAAGAAGCGGTACCGGCCCACCATCGAGCGGCTGCAGCGCGCCCTGAAGGCGCACACGGCGGCCACGGCGGCGGACACCGCACGCAGCTTCCGGGGCCCGGCCGCCCGGCACGGCTCCTCCGGCGGTGGAGTGCGCGTCAAGGCCGTGTGCGACTGCGGGCGGAATGTGCGGGTCGTCCCGTCCGTGCTGGCCCAGGCGCCGATCGTCTGCGGCGGGTGCGGCAAGCCCTTCCGGATCCCCGAGACGGTCGCCGCCGCCTGACCGAGTGCCGTACGGCCCCGATGTGACATCGCGTCGTCACCGGGGGCGTACGGTGGTGCGCCCGCGGTGTGGCAGAATGGACCGCTGAGTACTCGGCAGCCGGTCCGGACCCCTCTCTCCCTCGGCTGACGCGTCCACCGAGCGCTCGGATCCCACCACCCCACGTGGAAGCCGTTGCGCTCAAACACGTCGTAGAGCAGGAGACACCACACCCGTGGCAGTCAAGATCAAGCTGAAGCGCCTGGGCAAGATCCGGTCGCCGCACTACCGCATCATCGTCGCCGACTCCCGCACCCGCCGTGACGGCCGGGCCATCGAGGAGATCGGTCTGTACCACCCGGTGCAGAACCCCTCGCGCATCGAGGTCGACACCGAGCGTGTCCAGTACTGGCTGGGTGTCGGCGCGCAGCCGACCGAGCCCGTTCTGGCCATCCTCAAGGTCACCGGCGACTGGCAGAAGTTCAAGGGCCTGCCGGCTCCGGAGCCGATGAAGGTCGCCGAGCCGAAGGCCGACAAGCGCGCCCTCTTCGAGGCCGCCGCCAAGGAGTCGGGCGAGGAGCCGAAGGGTGAGGCGATCACCCCGAAGGCGAAGAAGTCCGAGAAGAAGGCGGACGAGGCGGCTGCGACCGCTGAGTCCACCGAGTCGACCGAGGCCTGAGGATGCTCGAGGAAGCCCTCGAGCACCTGGTGAAGGGCATCGTCGACAATCCCGACGACGTGCAGGTCGCTTCGCGCAACCTGCGCCGGGGGCGCGTGCTGGAGGTCCGGGTCCACCCGGACGACCTCGGCAAGGTGATCGGCCGCAACGGCCGCACCGCGCGCGCTCTGCGGACCGTCGTCGGCGCCATCGGCGGCCGTGGCGTCCGGGTCGACCTCGTCGACGTGGACCACGTCCGCTGAAGCCAGCACAGCAGACCGGCACGGGCCGGGGAGGGGCTACGCCCTCCCCGGCCTTTTGCCGACGGCAGCCATCAATTGAGAAGCTCGACGGCGAGAACAACATCCGCGAGAGCGGCGGCGGTTCGGCCGCAAAGGGGAGCGCAACAGTGCAGCTGGTAGTCGCGCGGATCGGCCGCGCCCACGGCATCAAGGGCGAGGTCACGGTGGAGGTGCGCACCGACGAGCCGGAGCTGCGGCTCGCACCGGGTGCCGTCCTGGCCACGGACCCCGCATCGGCGGGTCCGCTGACCATCGAGACCGGCCGCGTCCACAGCGGCCGCCTGCTGCTGCGCTTCGAGGGCGTCCAGGACCGTACGGCTGCGGAGGCGCTGCGGAATACCCTGCTCATCGCGGATGTGGACCCGGAGGAGAGCCCCGAGGACCCCGAGGAGTTCTACGACCACCAGCTGATCGACCTCGACGTGGTGACCGCGGACGGCACCGAGGTCGGCCGGATCGCCGAGATCAGCCACCTCCCGTACCACGACCTGCTGGTCGTCGAGCGCCCGGACGGCAGCGAGGTCATGGTGCCGTTCGTCAGCGAGATCGTGCCGGAGATCGACCTGGAGGAGCAGCGGGCGGTCATCGACCCGCCGCCGGGCCTGCTCGACGAGGGTGAAACCGTATGAGGCTCGACGTCGTCACGATCTTCCCGGAGTACCTGGAACCGCTGAACGTCTCGCTGGTCGGCAAGGCGCGGCAGCGCGGGCAGCTCGACGTACACGTCCATGACCTGCGGAAGTGGACCCACGACCGGCACAACACGGTGGACGACACCCCGTACGGCGGCGGGCCCGGCATGGTCATGAAGCCCGAGCCGTGGGGCGAGGCGCTGGACTGGATCATCGAGTCCGGCTCCGGGACCGCGGCGGACGACGGCTCCGCCGCCGCGCGGCCCACCCTCGTCGTCCCCACCCCGAGCGGCCGCCCCTTCACCCAGGCCCTCGCCGTCGAGCTCTCCGAGCGCCCCTGGCTGATCTTCGCGCCCGCCCGCTACGAGGGCATCGACCGCCGGGTCCTCGACGAATACGGCGAGCGGCTCGAGGTCCACGAGGTCTCCATCGGCGACTACGTGCTGGCCGGCGGCGAGGCCGCGGTCCTTGTCATCACCGAGGCGGTCGCCCGGCTGCTGCCCGGCGTGCTCGGCAACGCCGCATCGCACGAGGACGACTCCTTCGCGCCGGGCCGGATGGAGAACCTCCTGGAGGGCCCCGTCTACACCAAGCCCCCGGAGTGGCGCGGCCGGGGCATTCCCGAGGTCCTGCTGAGCGGCCACCACGGCCGGATCGCGCGCTGGCGTCGCGACGAGGCGTTCCGCCGTACGGTCCTGAACCGCCCCGATCTGATCGAGCGGGCCGACCCCGCCGCGTTCGACAAGCACGACCGCAAGATCCTCGCTGAGCTGGGCTGGGACGTGAGCGAGTCGAAGCCCGTCGACAGCGGGCCAAAGCGCCGGGAGGCGAGCGAGCGGGACGGGGCGGGGCCGGACGGCAGATTTGGGCGGTCGGCCCAGGTCGTGGAAGAATAAGCCGCTGCTGTGTGCGTCCGGCGCGCGTCCCCTGCCACAGGGGGAACGACGCCCGCCCGACGGTGCGGCACCCGAACTCATCCCGACATACCGCTGATGACCTGTGGCATCAGCGAGGAAAGCAGACGATCATGTCTCACCTTCTCGACACCGTCGACGCCGCGTCGCTGCGCACCGACGTCCCCGCCTTCCGCCCCGGCGACACCGTGAACGTCCACGTGCGTGTCATCGAGGGCAACCGCTCCCGCATCCAGCAGTTCAAGGGCGTGGTCATCCGCCGCCAGGGCGCCGGTGTGCGCGAGACCTTCACGGTCCGCAAGGTGAGCTTCAGCGTCGGCGTCGAGCGCACCTTCCCGGTGCACAGCCCGATCTTCGAGAAGATCGAGCTCGTCACTCGCGGTGACGTGCGCCGTGCCAAGCTCTACTACCTGCGCGGGCTGCGCGGCAAGGCCGCGAAGATCAAGGAGAAGCGCGAGAGCTGAGCTCCTGCCGGGCGTCCGGGTCCGGCCGGATAGGCTCTGGACCCGATGGACACCGACGCACAGCTTTCGGAGCGCGACCGCTCTTCCGGCCCCGGCGAGGGGCGTGAACAGAGGTCGCGCTCCCTGCGTATTCCGGGGAGGGGATCGCGGGGGAAGGAAGCTCCAAAGGAAGCTCCGGGGAAGGAACTTCCGGCAAAGGAGGAGGAACGGCCGTCCTGGCTCCGGCGGCGCGGGCCATGGCGGCGCGCGGCTCTGCTGGCGGGGCTCTGCGCGGTTTTCCTCGGGCTGCTCAGCGCCTGTGTCGTCCAGCCCTTCCTGATCCCCAGCGGATCGATGGAGCCGACGCTGAGGGCCGGGGACCGGGTGCTGGTGAACAAGCTGGCGTACCGTTTCGGTGATGAGCCGCGGCGGGGCGATGTGGTGGTCTTCGACGGCACCGGGTCGTTCGACCGCGGCGGACCGACCGGGAACCCGGTGACAGGACTGCTGCGGAAGGGGGCTGCCGCAGTGGGACTGGCCGAGCCGGACGAGACCGAGTACGTCAAGCGCGTGGTCGGCATCGGCGGCGACCGGGTCACCTGCTGCGACGAGCGGGGGAGGATCACAGTGAACGGCCAGGCGGTCGACGAGGAGTATCTCTATCCGGGCGACGCTCCGTCCCAGGTGCCCTTCGACATCGTGGTGCCCGGAGGCAAGTTGTGGATGATGGGCGACCACCGCAGCGAGTCCCGGGACTCGCGCGACCATCTCGGGGAGCCGGGCGGGGGCATGGTCCCGGTGGAACGGGTCATCGGCCGAGCGGACTGGATCAGCTGGCCGTACGACCGCTGGGCCGAGCTGGAGCACAGTCGTACCCGACACGGGCACGGGCATGGGTAACCGCGGCCGGCCGCGGTACGGCGCGCACCGCCACGACACCCGGCTGCCCACGGGCACGCGCCCGACGACGGGGCGGGTGACGCCTGGGCGCGCCGAGCGACGCAAGGCCGCGAAGCGGATCAAGCGGCGCCGCCGCGGCAAAGCCGTGCGCGAGGTGCCGATCCTCATAGGTGTGGCGCTTTTCATAGCTCTGGTGCTCAAGACCTTTCTCGTCCAGGCCTTCGTCATTCCGTCCGGCTCGATGGAGCAGACGATCCGGATCGGCGACCGGGTGCTGGTGGACAAGCTCACTCCGTGGTTCGGGTCCGAGCCGCAGCGCGGGGATGTGGTGGTCTTCAAGGACCCGGGCGGCTGGCTGGAGAAGGAACAGACCACGACCACCGAGGACCCCGTGGTGGTCAAGCAGGTCAAGGAGTTCCTGACTTTCATCGGCCTGCTGCCGTCGGAGGACGAGCAGGACCTGATCAAGCGCGTCGTCGCGGTCGGCGGGGACACCGTCAAGTGCTGTGACACGGACGGGCGGGTCACCGTCAACGGCACACCGCTGAGCGAGCCGTATCTGCACCCGGGGAACGCCCCCTCCGAGATGAAGTTCAGCGTGAACGTGCCGCCCGGCCGGATCTTCGTCATGGGTGACCACCGGGACAACTCGGCCGACTCCCGCTTCCACTTGGACGAGCCGGGCAGTGGAACGGTCGCCGAGGACCTCGTGGTCGGCAGGGCCGTGGTGATCGCATGGCCGTTCGGCCACTGGCAGCGCCTCGAGGAACCCGGCACGTATGCCTCGGTGCCCGACGCGGGCGGTGCGACGACGGCCGCAGGCCCCGCTGCCTCTAGGCTGTCGTACGGGACCGGGGCCGACTGGTCCCGGCGATCCCCCGAAGTGCAAGTGACGACCTCTCTCCCGACCCCTGCGGAACTCCCGCTCGTTATGGGAGTGGTGGGCCTGCACCGTGCGTGGGGCAGGCGGCAGCGTGGAGTGAGGAGTGGATGTGGGGGATTTGGCGGTCGGCGCACGATCCGGTCACGAAGAGCCCGAAGGGCGGCCCGAAGAACAGCCCGATGAGCGGCCCGACGAGGGGTCAGGTGAGCGGCCGGACCAGCGGCCGGACGGGCTCGCTGAGTCACCCGCGGAGGAGGACAGGGGCCGCCGCGTGAAGCAGCAGAAGAAGCAACGCTCCTTCTGGAAGGAGCTGCCGATTCTCATCGGCATCGCGCTGCTGCTCGCCCTCCTGATCAAGACGTTCCTGGTGCAGGCGTTCTCGATCCCCTCGGACTCGATGCAGGACACGCTGCAGCGCGGCGACCGGGTGCTGGTGGACAAGCTGACCCCGTGGTTCGGCTCGAAGCCGGAGCGCGGCGAGGTCGTCGTCTTCCACGATCCGGGCGGCTGGCTGGGCGAGGCGCCGCAGTCCGACGCCGGGCCGGTGGCCGAGGCCATCCAGAACGTGCTGAGCTTCATCGGCCTCATGCCATCCTCCGAGGAGAAGGACCTGATCAAGCGGGTCATCGCGGTCGGCGGGGACACCGTCGAGTGCAAGGGCGGCAACCAGCCGGTGAAGGTCAACGGCAAGGCGCTGGACGAGCCGTACCTCCGCCCGGGGAGCTCGCCCTGCCTGGACAAGGCGTTCGGGCCCGTGAAGGTGCCCGAGGGCCGGATCTGGGTGATGGGCGACAACCGCCAGAACTCCCTGGACTCGCGCTACCACCAGAACCTGCCGGGCAAGGGCACGGTCTCGGAGGACGACGTGGTCGGGCGGGCGATCGTCGTGGCCTGGCCGCTGAGCCGCTGGTCCACGCTGCCCGTGCCGGGCACCTTCGAGCAGCCGGGTCTGGGCGAGCAGCTGGGGCTGAACGCGGCGGGTGCCGTGGCCCCCGGCGCTCTGGGTCTCGCCGGCGCGGTCCCGCTGGTGCTGTGGCGCCGGCGGCGGCTGACTGCCGGGGGTACCCCCGGGTAAGGTGCCGCCCAGACTCTGACGGACGCGAGGGGCTGGGATGGGCACTGCGGTACGTACCGGTGGTACGGGTGGCGGCAACGGCGGACTGGGCGGTGTGCTGTCCGGTCTCGCCGTCGCGGTCGGCTGCGTGCTCTTCCTCGGCGGCTTCGTCTGGGGCGCGATCCTCTATCAGCCCTACACCGTCCCGACCGACTCCATGGCGCCCACCGTGGACGCGGGGGACCGGGTGCTCGCGCAGCGCGTGGACGGCAGCGAGGTGCGGCGCGGGGACGTCGTGGTCTTCACGGACAAGGTCTGGGGCGATCTGCCGATGGTCAAGCGGGTCGTGGGTGTCGGCGGGGACGAGGTCGCCTGCTGCGACGAGCAGGGCCGGCTGACGGTGAACGGCAAGCCGGTCGAGGAGCCGTACGTGCGCGGCGGCGAGCCTGCTTCGCCGGACGGATTCGACAGCAGCGTGCCCAAGGGGAACCTGTTCCTGCTGGGGGACCACCGCAGCACCTCGCAGGACTCGCGGGTTCACCTGGCGGACAGCGACCACGGGTCCGTACCGCGAGGAGCCGTCAGCGGACGGGTGGAGGCGAAGGCGTGGCCCCTGGACGGGTTCGGGATGCTGGCGCAGCCCACGTCCTTCGGGGCCCTGCCTGGTGGCATCTCGGAGCCCGGCCCACTGCGGCTGATCTTTGTAGGAGTGGTGGCGGGAGCGGTGCTGATCCTCGGCGGGGCGGCGTACGGGCCGCTGGCGCGGCGCGCGGAGCAGCGGCGGAAAGAGCGGGCCCGTGTCCGGCACGCCTGATGCGCCTGACACATCCGATCTGTCTGGAACGCCTGATGCATCCGGAACGTCCTACGTGTTCGGCGAATCCGACGAGCGGAAGGTCGCGCGGGTCGTGCTGCTCGACCCCGCGGACCGGATCCTGCTGCTGCACGGCTTCGAGCCCGCGGACCCCACCTCGACCTGGTGGTTCACCCCGGGCGGCGGGGTCGAGGACGGGGAGACGCGTGAGCAGGCGGCGCACAGGGAGCTCGTGGAGGAGACGGGGATCACCGATGTCCGGCTGGGGCCCGTGCTGTGGCGGCGCAGTTGCTCGTTCCCGTTCGACGGGCGGCGCTGGGACCAGGACGAGTGGTACTACCTGGGCCGCACCGACCGGACGCGGACCGAGATGAGCGGGCAGACGGATCTGGAGCGGCGGAGCGTCACGGGCCTGCGGTGGTGGACGTACGAAGAGCTGTCCGCGACGCATGAGACGGTGTATCCGACCAGGCTCGCCGAGCTGCTGCGCAGGCTGCTCGACGAGGGTCCCCCGAGCACGCCTGTGGTCCTGGCGACAGAAGTCGTCTAGCGCCCACGCGTCTGACGCACAATAGGGGGACGCACGGCTGAAGGGGAACATGCCATGAGCGCCGAGGACCTCGAGAAGTACGAGACCGAGATGGAGCTGAAGCTCTACCGGGAGTACCGCGACGTCGTCGGCTTGTTCAAATATGTGATCGAGACGGAGCGGCGCTTCTACCTCACGAACGACTACGAGATGCAGGTGCACTCGGTCCAGGGTGAGGTGTTTTTCGAGGTCTCGATGGCCGACGCGTGGGTGTGGGACATGTACCGCCCGGCGCGCTTCGTCAAGCAGGTTCGCGTCCTCACATTCAAGGATGTGAACATCGAGGAGCTCAACAAGAATGACCTCGAGCTGCCATCCGGGGAGTCCGGCTTCAACGAATAACTCGATGGGGTGGCCGGGTTTTCCACAACCGACGAGTTATCCACTCTCGGCGGCCATGATCCACTGAGCGCCTCAGGATCCGTCACAGTCGGTGACGGAGGTGGGGCTCATGAACGCGCGGGGAGCGCTCGGCCGCTACGGGGAGGACCTGGCGGTCCGCAGGCTGGCCGAGGCCGGAATGAGAGTCCTGGAGCGCAATTGGCGCTGCCGGGCCGGTGAGATCGACATCGTCGCCCTGCACGGCGACGCGCTGGTGATGTGTGAGGTCAAGACCCGGAGGGCGGGGGCCTACGAGCATCCGATGGCGGCCGTCACACCGCGCAAGGCCGAGCGGCTGCGGCGGCTGGCCGAGCGCTGGCTCGCGGACCGCTGGCTGGAGCGGCACGGCGGGCCGCCGCCGGGCGGCGTGCGGATCGACCTCGTCGGGGTGCTGCTGCCCCATCGCGGGGCGCCGGTCGTGGAGCACGTGCGGGGGGTGGCGTGAATGGCGTTCGCCCGTACCTGCTCGGTCGCCCTGGTCGGCGTCGAGGGTGTGGTGGTCGAGGTCCAGGCGGACCTGGAGCCCGGTGTCGCGGCCTTCACGCTCGTCGGGCTCCCCGACAAGAGCCTGGTGGAGAGCCGGGACCGGGTCCGTGCCGCGGTGGTCAACTCGGGGGCGGGATGGCCCCAGAAGAAGCTCACGGTGGGGCTCAGCCCGGCGTCGGTGCCCAAGGGCGGCAGCGGTTTCGATCTCGCGGTGGCCTGTGCGGTGCTGGGGGCGGCCGAGCGGATCGATCCGCGGGAGATCGCGGACCTGATGATGATCGGCGAACTCGGCCTCGACGGGCGGGTGCGCCCCGTGCGGGGCGTGCTGCCCGCGGTGCTGGCGGCGGCCCAGGCGGGCTACCGCCAGGTCGTCGTTCCCGAGCGCACGGCAGCAGAGGCGTCGCTGGTCCCCGGGGTCTCGGTGCTCGGCGTCCGCAGCCTGCGCCAGTTGATCGCGGTCCTGTCCGACGAGCCCGTCCCCGAGGAGGACGAGCTCGCTGCGGACGGCAGACCCGATCCGATGCTTGCGGGGCTCACGGTGCCGGGAGCGGGGATGGGCACGGGCCTCCTCCCCGGTGGCGCGGAGAGCGGACAAGCGCCCGACATGGCGGACGTCGCGGGACAGCGCGCGGCGCGCCTGGCGTTGGAGGTCGCCGCGGCCGGAGGCCATCACGTCTACCTCAAGGGCCCGCCGGGGGCCGGAAAGACCATGCTGGCCGAACGGCTCCCCGGCATCCTGCCGCCGCTCTCCAGGGACGAGTCCCTGGAGGTCACCGCGGTGCACTCGGTGGCAGGGCTGCTCCCACCGGGCAAGCCCCTGGTGGAGTCGGTGCCCTACTGCGCCCCGCACCACTCGGCCACCATGCCGTCGCTCGTCGGCGGCGGGAACGGGCTGCCCCGGCCGGGGGCGGTGTCTCTGGCGCACCGCGGGGTGCTCTTCCTGGACGAGGCCCCGGAGTTCAGCGGCCGCGTCCTCGACGCGCTGCGCCAGCCGCTGGAGTCGGGCTACGTGGTGGTCGCCCGGAGCGCCGGGGTGGTGCGGCTGCCCGCTCGCTTCCTGCTGGTGCTCGCCGCGAACCCGTGTCCGTGTGGGCGGCACACGGTCCGTACGGGCTGCGAGTGTTCGCCGTCCCTGGTCCGCCGGTACCAGTCACGGCTCTCCGGGCCGCTGATGGACCGGGTGGATCTCCGGGTGGAGGTCGAGGCCGTGAGCCGGACGGAGCTGGTCGGCACGGCCGCGGGCGGCGAGACCACCGAGGCCGTGGCAGGGCGCGTACGGGCGGCTCGCGAGCGGGCGGCCGCGCGCCTGGCGGATACCCCCTGGCGGATCAACAGCGAGGTGCCCGGTCATGAACTGCGTACCCGATGGAGGCCGGCGCCGGGGGCGATGTGGGAGGCCGAGCACGACATGGAGCGCGGGCTGCTCACCGCCCGCGGGCTGGACCGCGTACTGCGCGTCGCGTGGACGGTCGCCGATCTCGCCGGGCGGAACCGCCCTGCGGCCGGGGATGTGACGCTCGCCCTTCAGCTGCGCACGGGCGTCAACCGCGGTGCGGTCACGGCGGGCGGTCCGCGATGAGCCGCCGCGACGGCGAGCCGCGGCTTGCCGGGACGGAGGCAGCGGTGGACGCCGGGGCCGCCGGGGACGAGCCTGCGATGGTCGCGGACGGGCCCGGGGTTGCCGGGGCGGAGCCCGGAGGGCCCGGAGTTGCGGGAGTCGAGCCCGGGGTAGCCGGGGACGGGCCCGGGGTGGCCGGGGACGAGCGCGGCGTGGCTGGGGACGAGCTCGGCGTGGACGAGGAGGAACGGCTGGCGCGGGCCGCGCTCTGCCGGGTCGTGGAGCCAGGAGACGTGGTGGCCGGTGGCTGGCTGCGGGAGCTCGGGGCCGTGGAGTTGATGCGGCTGTTCTGCGGGACGGGGAAGCCGCCGTCGAAGGTGAGCGTGGGGCGGATGGCCGGATACCGGATACGCGCGGCCCGGCTCGACCCCGCCGAGGACCTCGCCGCGGTCCAGGCCTTGGGCGGCCGGTTCGTGTGTCCCGGGGACGGCGCATGGCCGCGGCAGCTCGACGACCTCGGGGACGCCCGCCCGATCGGGCTCTGGGTGCGGGGGCGGCCCTCGTTGCGCAGGTGGGCGCTGCGCTCGGTCGCGGTCGTCGGTGCGCGGGCCTGCACGGACTACGGCGCCCACGTCGCCGCCACGCTCGGCGCCGGGCTCGCGGAGACCGGCTGGGTCGTGGTGTCCGGAGCCGCGTACGGGGTGGACGGCGCCGCCCATCGCGGGGCGCTCGCCGCGGAGGGCGCGACCATGGGCGTGCTCGCCTGCGGCGTGGACGTGGCCTATCCCCGCGGACACGCCGAGTTGATCGCCCGTATCGCGGAACGCGGGCTGCTGGTGGCGGAGTTGCCGCCAGGCGGGCATCCCACGCGCAGCCGGTTCGTGCTGCGCAACCGCGTCATCGCCGCGCTCACCCGGGGGACCGTGGTGGTCGAGGCGCAGTACCGCAGCGGCTCGCTCGTCACGGCGCGGCATGCGCAGAAGCTGGGCAGGGCCACCATGGGCGTGCCCGGCCCGGTCACCTCCGGCCTCTCGGCCGGTGTCCACGAGCTGCTCCGCGGCGAGGCCGTGCTCGTCACCGACGCGGCCGAAGTGAACGAACTCATCGGAAGCATCGGCGATCTGGCCCCCGAGCGGCGCGGACCGGTCGTCGCGAGGGACCTGTTGGATCCGGTCTCGGCGAAGGTGCTGGACGCGTTGCCCGCACGGGCCGTCAGGGACGCGCGGGGGCTGGCCCGGGACGCGGGCACCGGATATGAGGAGGCGTTGGCAAAACTGTACGAACTGCAGTCACTGGGGTTCGTCGAACGGCACGGCGAACGGTGGCAGTTGGCCCGGTATTCACGGGCCTTCGGTGGTGCCCCGCGAGGCGGTCCTTGACCTGCGGCGTTCGGGTGACAGGGTTGGGCCGATGACCGCAACAGCCGACTTTGTGTTCCGTTCACGGCCGAAACGCGTCTGCCGTGCCGTAACCCTGCGGTGCGGTATGCGGAACGTATCTGCCCCAGCGCGAACCCTCAGCCTTCGCACGTTGCGACAGGTCAGTCACGCTACGCTCACAAGCGTTCCGACCAAGACAGACGTCCTCACCCCGGTGACGGCAGAACGGCTCAAGGCGACGAATGCCCCAGCACACATCCGGGCCTGATCGCGCGGCAGTGCCACCCGCCGCCCGCGGCAGCGTGCGCCCCGCCGCACCCTCGTCGCTCGACGAACTGTGGCGGTCGTACAAGGCCACGGCTGACGGCCGACTGCGCGAGCAGCTGATCCTGCACTACTCGCCGCTGGTCAAGTACGTGGCGGGCCGGGTCAGCGTGGGCCTGCCGCCCAACGTCGAGCAGGCGGACTTCGTCTCCTCGGGAGTCTTCGGGCTCATCGACGCCATCGAGAAGTTCGATCCCGACCGTTCCATCAAATTCGAAACGTATGCGATCACCCGGATCCGCGGGGCGATGATCGACGAGTTGCGCGCGCTCGACTGGATCCCCCGCTCGGTCCGGCAGAAGGCCCGTGCGGTCGAGCGCGCCTACGCCACGCTGGAGGCGAAGCTGCGGCGCACCCCCACCGAGGCCGAAGTGGCCGAGGAGATGGACATCGGGCTCGATGAACTGCACAGCGTGTTCAGCCAGTTGTCGCTGGCCAACGTGGTCGCCCTGGAAGAGCTGCTGCACGTCGGCGGCGAGGGCGGCGACCGGCTCAGCCTCATGGACACGCTGGAGGACACGGCTGCCGACAACCCGGTGGAGGTCGCAGAGGACCGGGAGCTGCGGCGGTTGCTCGCCCGGGCCATCAACACCCTGCCGGAGCGCGAGAAGACCGTGGTCACCCTCTACTACTACGAAGGACTCACGCTCGCGGAGATCGGCCAGGTCCTGGGCGTCACCGAGAGCCGGGTCAGCCAGATCCACACGAAGTCCGTGCTCCAGCTCCGGGCGAAGCTGGCCGATGTCGGACGTTGAATGCGCCGATCCCGAAAATCCGCTGAATCGTCCCTTCGCCCTCACCGCCCTCGTCGCCCTGTCGTGATCTCGCCGTGCGCACTGCCACCGCAGGGCGGGCGTCCGTAGAGTGGTGGCGTGCCCAGGATTCGAGCGGCCTCCGTGGCCGAGCACCGGACCATGCAGCGCAACGCCCTGCTGGACGCTGCGCGCTCCCTGCTGTCCGAAGGCGGCACGGAGGCACTGACCTTCCCCGCCCTCGCCGAGCGCACCGGACTCGCGCGGTCCTCGGTCTATGAGTACTTCCGCTCGCGCGCTGCCGTCGTCGAGGAGCTGTGCGCCGTCGACTTCCCCGTCTGGGCCGCGGAAGTCGAGACCGCCATGGAGCGCGCCGGCACACCCGAGGACAAGATCGAGGCGTACGTGCGGCAGCAGCTGGCGCTCGTCGGGGACCGGCGGCACCGGGCCGTCGTCGCGATCTCGGCGGGCGAGCTGGACGCTGGAGCGCGCGAGAAGATCCGGGCCGCGCACGGCGGGCTCATCGCCATGATCGTCGAAGCCCTCGGTGCGCTCGGCCACGAGCAGCCGCGGCTCGCGGCGATGCTGCTGCAGGGTGTCGTGGACGCTGCGGTGCGTCGTATCGAGCTCGGTGCGGCCGAGGACCCGGAACAGATCACCGAGGCCGCGGTGGCGATGGCCCTGCGCGGCGTCCGGGGCTGACCGGCCGGCGGCCGAGGCCGGGCCCGCCCGAGGCGCCGGCACCCCGAAGACCGGGAGCAGGCGGGAAGGACCGCTGCGCAGCATCCACGCCGGAAGCAGTGACAGTGGATCGAGATAGCGGTTCCCGCGCAGCAGCCCCCAGTGCAGGCAGCCGGCCGGGCAGTGGAACGGGCCGTCGTCCAGCACACCGACCTGCTGTCCCGCCGCCACGCGGTCGCCCTTCCTGACGCTCGCCCGCACGGGCTCGTACGTGATGCGGAGCGGAGGCGCGCCTGTGCCGTCCAGTTCGATCGCCAGGACCCGGCGGCCCCCGACGCTCCCCGCGAAGGACACCCGGCCCGCGCCCGCGGCCCGTACGGCCCGGCCCGGCCGCGCCGCGAGATCCACCCCGCGATGCCCGGCGCCGTAGCGCGACGCGGGCGGCTCCCACCCCCGCGCCACCGCCGGGCGCAGCCCGCCCGGCGCACCTTCCACCGGCCACGCCCGCCCGCCCCGGGCGGAGGCCCCAGGCCGTCCGTCGTCCGCCGACGCGACAGGCATCACCCCGGTGGGCAAGGACAACAGCAGGAGCGAAAGAAGCGGCGAAAGAAGCAGCGAAAGAAGCGACGACAGAAGGGGAAGCAGAAGGAGAGAGCGGAGGGGCATGACGGCCCATGGCCGCGCACGGGCCCGCTCCACCCCCGCGCACACATCGTGATCGCGTCTCATGCCCCGACCATGACCTGTTCCGCCACCGCGCAGGGATCATGAGCGAAAGCTGTGGACTACCCGCCGGTTGTGGACAAGTGCGTCACCCGTGCGAGTGGGATCAGCGGTGGAGACGACCGGTCGCCCCAAGGCCCCTATGGGCCCGCCAGGAGGCCGCCGTGTGTCGCTCGGCGGCTCGGCGGTCCCGTACACTTCTGGTGGCGATCCGGGTCACCGGGTCGACTTCGCACGCCCCGCCGCCGGCGCTCCCGCGTCCCCTTGGGCACGTCCCATCGGGCCATCGGGCAGCTCCGCGGCCGCGTCCCTCGGTCCACGGCAGGCCTCGCAAGAGCGCCCTCCATGGCAGACGCGCCGGGGCGTCAGGCACGGCGGCCGCCCGGCCGGCGTGGAACCGAGCACCTCAAGGAGTACGGCCATGGCCGTCGTCACGATGCGGGAGCTGCTGGAGAGCGGCGTCCACTTCGGGCACCAGACCCGCCGTTGGAACCCGAAGATGAAGCGCTTCATCTTCACCGAGCGCAACGGCATCTACATCATCGACCTGCTCCAGTCGCTGTCGTACATCGACCGCGCCTACGAGTTCGTCAAGGAGACCGTCGCGCACGGCGGCTCCATCATGTTCGTCGGCACCAAGAAGCAGGCCCAGGAGGCCATCGCCGAGCAGGCGACCCGGGTCGGTATGCCGTACGTCAACCAGCGCTGGCTGGGCGGCATGCTCACCAACTTCTCGACCGTCTACAAGCGCCTGCAGCGCCTGAAGGAGCTCGAGCAGATCGACTTCGAGGACGTGGCCGCCTCCGGCCTCACCAAGAAGGAGCTCCTGGTCCTCTCCCGCGAGAAGGCCAAGCTGGAGAAGACCCTCGGCGGTATCCGCGAGATGCAGAAGGTGCCCAGCGCCGTCTGGATCGTGGACACCAAGAAGGAGCACATCGCCGTCGGTGAGGCGCGCAAGCTCAACATCCCGGTCGTCGCGATCCTCGACACCAACTGCGACCCGGACGAGGTCGACTACAAGATCCCGGGCAACGACGACGCGATCCGCTCCGTCACCCTGCTCACCCGCGTGATCGCCGACGCCGTCGCCGAGGGGCTCATCGCCCGCTCCGGCGCCGCCGAGGGCAAGGGCGAGAAGGCCGCGGGCGAGCCGCTCGCGGAGTGGGAGCGCGACCTGCTCGAGGGCGAGAAGAAGGCCGAGGAGCCGGCCGCCGCCGCGGCCGAGAAGCCCGCCGAGAAGCCTGCCGAGAAGCCGGCTGACCAGCCCGCCGAGAAGCCGGCCGAGGCCGCTGCCGACGCCCCGGCCGCGGACGCCCCGGCCGCGGACGCCGAGCAGGCCTGACGACACCGTCACGACCGACTCCGTCACGGCTGCCGACGGCGGGGGCCCGGTGCCCCCGCCGTCCACCCGTAGATCACATCGACTTTCCGAGAAGAGATTGACAGACCATGGCGAACTTCACCGCCGCTGACGTCAAGAAGCTCCGCGAGCTCACCGGCGCCGGCATGATGGACTGCAAGAAGGCGCTGGACGAGGCCGAGGGCAACGTCGACAAGGCCGTCGAGATTCTGCGCGTCAAGGGCCAGAAGGGCGTCGCCAAGCGCGAGGGCCGCAGCGCCGAGAACGGCGCCGTCGTCTCCCTCATCGCGGCCGACAAGACCTCCGGCGTGCTGGTCGAGCTGAAGTGCGAGACCGACTTCGTCGCCAAGGGCGACAAGTTCGTCTCCGTCGCCGAGGCCATCGCCGCCCACGTCGCCAAGACCTCCCCGGCCGACCTGGACGCCCTGCTCGCCTCCGAGATCGAGGCCGGCAAGACCGTCCAGGCGTACGTGGACGAGGCCAACGCGACCCTCGGCGAGAAGATCGTCCTCGACCGCTTCGCGCAGTTCTCCGGCGGCTTCGTCGCCTCCTACCTGCACCGCACCAGCCCTGACCTGCCCCCGCAGGTCGGCGTGCTGGTCGAGCTGGACAAGGAGAACGCGGACGTGGCCAAGGACGTCGCGCAGCACATCGCCGCGTTCGCGCCGAAGTTCCTCTCCCGCAAGGACATCCCGGCCGAGACCGTCGAGAACGAGCGCCGCGTCGCCGAGGCCACCGCTCGCGAGGAGGGTAAGCCCGAGGGCGCGCTTCCGAAGATCGTCGAGGGTCGGGTGAACGGCTTCTTCAAGGAGAACGTTCTCCTCGACCAGCCGTTCGCCAAGGACAACAAGAAGACCGTGCAGAAGATTCTGGACGAGTCCGGCGTTACGCTGAAGCGGTTCGTCCGCTTCCGTGTCGGCGTCTGAGTCCGTACAGCTCCGTACCGCTCCGTTCAGCGACGGAATACGCCCGACCCGCTAGGGTCGGGTGCAGTCGGCGGCCTGCGAGCCGGACGACCGCAGATGTGACGAGGAGGCCATTGCCGCAGAGGGCTCGACCAGATCCCACCGGCAATGGCCTTCTCGTATGTGCACGAGGAGATCTCCATGAATCAGGGCGCCGACCACGCTGATCACGCCGGCCCGGCCGGCAAGGCCGGCCACGGCCACTACGGGATGAAACGCCGCCGCTTCCTGCTGAAGCTGTCCGGTGAGGCATTCGCCGGCAACGGCGCGCTCGGCGTCGACCCCGACGTCGTGCACACCATGGCCAGGGAGATCGCCGCGGTCGTCCGGGACGGGTACGAGATCGCCGTCGTCATCGGCGGTGGCAACTTCTTCCGCGGCGCCGAGCTGCAGCAGCGCGGCATGGACCGGGCACGCTCCGACTACATGGGCATGCTCGGCACGGTCATGAACTGCCTCGCCCTCCAGGACTTCCTGGAGAAGGAGGGCATCGACTCCCGCGTCCAGACCGCCATCACCATGGGACAGGTCGCGGAGCCGTACATCCCGCTGCGGGCCGTACGGCACCTGGAGAAGGGGCGCGTCGTCATCTTCGGCGCAGGCATGGGCATGCCGTACTTCTCCACTGACACCACCGCCGCCCAGCGCGCCCTGGAGATCGACGCCGAGGCGCTGCTGATGGGCAAGAACGGCGTGGACGGGGTCTACGACTCCGATCCGAAGCGGAACCCCGACGCGGTGAAGTTCGACGCGCTGGAGTACGGCGAGGTGATCTCGCGCGGTCTGAAGGTCGCCGACGCCACCGCCATCACGCTGTGCATGGACAACAAGCTTCCGATCCTCGTCTTCGAGCTGCTCGCGGAGGGCAATATCGCGCGCGCGGTGAAGGGTGAGAAGATCGGCACGCTTGTCAGCGATCAGGGTACGCGGGCCTGACGACCGGCCCGTACGGCCGGGGAGACCCGGCAACTCCGGGCCGTACGAACAGCCCGGCACGGGGATGGACAACGGCCTGCCGGTCGGACACCGTGCAGGAGAAGCGCGCAGGGGCGAGGCTGTGCTCACTCACAAGACCAGGAGCAAGTGGTGATCGAAGAGACCCTCCTCGAAGCCGAGGAGAAGATGGAGAAGGCCGTCGTGGTCGCCAAGGAGGACTTCGCCGCGATTCGCACCGGGCGTGCGCACCCGGCGATGTTCAACAAGATCGTGGCGGACTACTACGGTGCGCTGACGCCGATCAACCAGCTGGCGTCGTTCTCGGTGCCCGAGCCGCGCATGGCGGTCGTGACACCGTTCGACAAGAGTGCGCTGCGCAACATCGAGCAGGCGATCCGCGACTCCGACCTGGGAGTCAACCCGACGAACGACGGCAACATCATCCGCGTGACGTTCCCGGAGCTGACCGAGGAGCGCCGCCGCGAGTACATCAAGGTCGCCAAGAGCAAGGGGGAGGACGCGAAGATCTCGATCCGCAGCGTCCGCCGCAAGGCCAAGGAGACCATCGACAAGTTCATCAAGGACGGCGAGGTCGGCGAGGACGAGGGGCGCCGCGCCGAGAAGGAGCTCGACGACACCACGGCGAAGTACGTGTCGCAGGTGGACGAGCTGCTCAAGCACAAGGAAGCCGAGCTGCTCGAGGTCTGATGAACGACTCTTCCTGGAGGGCCCGGCCCATGCCTCCGGCGGGTGGGGGCCCGGTTCCCCATGCCGATGGGGGCGCCCCCGGCGGAGCCCGGGGCGGCCGGGGGCCGGTCCCGCCGCCCACCGGCTTCTGGGGACCGCCCGACCAGGGGTCTGCCTCGGCGGGTCCCGCGCACGGGACGCCCGACCCGCAGCAGACTCGGCCCATGCCCACCGTGCCCGGCTCCGGCGGAAACCAGGACGACCGTGACCGGGGGGCCGCTCGGCACAGCGGCTCCCCGTCTCAGCCGTCGCAACCGCCGACACCGCCGCAGAAGAAGCGGGCCGGGCGCGATCTGCGGGCCGCGATAGGGGTCGGCCTCGGCCTCGGCGTGGTGATCATCGCGTCGCTCTTCATCGTGAAGGCCGTCTTCGTCGGGGTGATCGCCGCGGCGGTGGTCGTCGGGCTGTGGGAGCTGTCCTCCCGGCTGTCGGAGAAGAAGTACATCCGCATCCCGCTGGTGCCGCTCGCGGTCGGCGGCGCCGCCATGGTCGTCGCCGGGTATCTGCGCGGCGCGGAAGGCGCGTTCGTGACCATGGCCCTCACGGCGCTCGCCGCGCTCGTATGGCGCATGGCGGAGCCTCCCGAGGACTACCTGAGAGACGTCACGGCCGGGGTCTTCGCGGCCTTCTACGTGCCGTTCCTGGCCACCTTCGTGGCGCTGATGCTCGCCGCGGAGGACGGCGCCTGGCGGGTGCTCACCTTCCTCCTGCTCACGGTCGTCAGCGACACCGGCGCGTACGCCATCGGCTGGCGGTTCGGCAGGCACAAGCTCGCGCCGCGCATCAGCCCCGGCAAGACCCGCGAGGGGCTGGTCGGTGCGGTGGCCTTCGCTATGGCTGCGGGCGCGCTGTGCATGGAGTTCCTGATCGACGGCGGCAGATGGTGGCAGGGTCTGCTGCTCGGCCTCGCGGTCGCGGCCAGCGCGACCCTCGGCGACCTCGGCGAGTCCATGATCAAGCGGGACCTCGGGATCAAGGACATGGGCAGACTGCTGCCGGGCCACGGCGGGATCATGGACCGGCTCGACTCGCTGCTGCCGACGGCGCCGGTGGTGTGGCTGCTGCTGGTGATCTTCGTGGGCGGCGGCTGACGCGGCTCTGTGGCGCTGAACCGCCGCCGCCGTGGGGGTTCCTCAACGGCGGTTTCGGTCCGTAGGGTCCTCGCCGTCTCACTGGCACGGGGCCCTTCGCGCGTCTGCGACACTGGTTGAACCATGCCTGCACCCGGAGAACTCACTTTCGTCGCGCCGCGCGGGGCCAAGAAGCCCCCGCGGCACCTTGCCGATCTCACCCCCGCCGAGCGCCGTGAGGCCGTGGCCGCGCTCGGTGAGAAGCCGTTTCGCGCCGGTCAGGTGTCGCGTCACTACTTCGCCCGGTACGCCGACGACCCGGTGGCCTGGACCGACATTCCCGCCGCGGCGCGCGAGAAGCTGGCGGCGGGGCTGCTGCCGGACCTGATGTCCGTGGTGCGGCACATCTCCTGCGACGACGACACCACCCGCAAGACCCTCTGGCGGCTCTTCGACGGCACGCTCGTGGAGTCCGTCCTGATGCGCTACCCGGACCGGGTCACCATGTGCGTCTCCTCGCAGGCGGGCTGCGGCATGAACTGCCCGTTCTGCGCCACGGGACAGGCGGGCCTCGACCGCAACCTGTCGACCGCTGAGATCGTGCACCAGATCGTCGACGGGATGCGGGCACTCAGGGACGGCGAATTCGGGGGGTCTGGGCCCGCGGCGCAGCCGCAGCCGGCCGCAGTGTCCCCCGAAGGAAAACGCAGCCCGGGCGGGCCCGCGCGGCTGTCCAACATCGTCTTCATGGGCATGGGCGAGCCGCTCGCCAACTACAACCGGGTCGTCGGCGCCATCCGCCGCCTCACCGACCCCGAGCCCGACGGCCTCGGCCTCTCCCAGCGCGGGATCACCGTCTCCACCGTCGGCCTCGTCCCCGCGATGCTCCGCTTCGCCGACGAGGGCTTCAAGTGCCGGCTCGCGGTGTCCCTGCACGCGCCGGACGACGAGCTGCGCGACACCCTGGTCCCGGTCAACACCCGCTGGAAAGTACGCGAAGTGCTCGACGCGGCCTGGGAGTACGCGGAGAAGTCCGGCCGCCGGATCTCCATCGAGTACGCGCTGATCAGGGACATCAACGACCAGGCGTGGCGGGCCGACCTGCTCGGCCGGCTCCTCAAGGGCCACCGGGTGCACGTCAACCTCATCCCGCTCAACCCGACCCCCGGCTCCAAGTGGACGGCCTCCCGCCCCGAGGACGAGAAGGCGTTCGTCGCCGCCCTCGAGGCTCATGGCGTACCCGTGACCGTACGGGACACCCGGGGGCAGGAGATCGACGGAGCCTGCGGTCAGCTGGCGGCGAGCGAGCGCTGACGCGCCGATTCCGGGCACTGATACCGTGCATTCGTACAAATGAACACTCCGACAGGGGAGCGCACAGAGCGCTGAGAGTGCGGCACCGCGACGCCGCAGACCCTCGGACCTGATCCGGGTAATACCGGCGTAGGGAGTCAACGTAACTATGAACACCACCCTTCGGCGTGCCGTCGGCACCGCGCTTCTCGGCGTGCTCGGCGTCCCGGCGCTGGCCGCGTGCGGCGGCTCCGGCGACTCCGGAGCCCAGGGCTCGAAGCCGAAGACGGTCACCCTCGTCTCGCACGACTCCTTCGCGGCTTCGAAGGCCGTGCTGCGGGAGTTCACCAAGGAGACCGGCTTCAAGGTCGAGGTGCTGCGCGGGGGCGACGCAGGCGCGGCCGTGAACCAGGCCGTCCTGTCCAAGGACAACCCGCAGGGCGACGTCTTCTTCGGCGTCGACAACACCCTGCTGTCCCGCGCCCTCGACGCCGGGCTGTTCACGCCGTACGAGGCGAAGGACCTCGACAAGGTCCCGGAGGCGCTCCAGCTCGACAAGGACGAGCATCGCGTCACCCCCGTCGACTCCGGCGACATCTGCGTCAATTACGACCGGAAGTACTTCGCGGACAAGAAGCTCGCCCCGCCGCGGACCTTCGACGACCTGATCAAGCCCCGGTACAAGAACCTGCTGGTCACCGAGAACGCCGCCACTTCCTCGCCCGGTCTCGGGTTCCTGCTGGGCACCGCCGCCGAGCACGGCGACGACGGGTGGCAGGACTACTGGAAGAAGCTGAAGGCCAACGGCGTCGAGGTCGTCGACGGCTGGGAGCAGGCCTACTACGACCGGTTCTCCGGCGCGGGCAAGGGCGACAAGCCGCTCGTGGTCTCGTACGCCTCCAGCCCGCCCGCCGGCGTCCTCGAGCTGAAGTCCCAGCCGAAGGAGGCCCCGACCGGTGTCGCGACCGGCACCTGCTTCCGGCAGATCGAGTTCGCCGGGCTGCTGAACGGCGCGAAGAACGAGGAGGGCGGCAAGAAGCTGCTGGACTTCCTGCTGAGCAAGAGCTTCCAGGAGGACGTGCCGCTCCAGATGTTCGTCAACCCGGTGCGCCAGGACGCCGAGTTGCCCGAGGTGTTCACCAAGTACGGGGAGACGATCGACGATCCGGCCACGCTCGCGCCGGAGAAGATCGCGCAGAACCGTGAGCAGTGGGTCGAACAGTGGTCCTCGCTGGTCCTGAGGTAAGTACCGCCAAGGCGGCCCGAGCCCGGCCCCGCGCAGCCAGGGGCAGGGACACGGCGGTGCGGCTCGCCCTCATGGCCGTGCCCCTGGCCTTCTTCGGCGTCTTCTTCGGCTACCCGGTCGCCGCGATCGTGGGCCGGGGCGTCCGGGCAGGCGGGGAGTGGCAGCCCAGCCGGGCCGCCGAGGTGCTGTCCGACCCGGACGTCCTGCGCGTCCTGTGGTTCACCCTCTGGCAGGCGGCCGCCTCGACCGCGCTGACCCTCGTCATCGCGCTGCCTGCCGCGTACGTCTTCGCGCGCTTCGCCTTCCCCGGCAAGGAGTTGCTGCGGGCGGTCGTGGTCGTCCCCTTCGTCCTGCCGACCGTCGTCGTCGGCTCGGCCTTCCTCGCGCTGCTCGGGCGCGGCGGAATGCTGGCCGAGCTGTGGGGCTTCCGGCTCGACACCACGATCTGGGCGATCCTGCTCGCGCATGTCTTCTTCAACTACGCGGTGGTGGTCCGTACGGTCGGCGGGCTCTGGGCGCAGCTCGACCCGGGCCAGGAGGAGGCGGCGCGGGTGCTCGGCGCGAGCCGGTTCGCGGCCTGGCGCAGGGTGACGCTGCCCGCGCTCGCGCCCTCCGTGGCCGCCGCCGCGCTGATGGTCTTCCTCTTCACCTTCACCTCCTTCGGCGCCGTGCAGATCCTCGGCGGACCGCGCTACGCGACGCTGGAGGTCGAGATCTACCGGCAGACCGCGCAGCTGCTGGACCTGCCGACCGCAGCCGTCCTCACCCTCGTACAGTTCGCCGCGGTCGCCGCCATCCTCGCGCTGCACGCGTGGACGGTGCGGCGCCGGGAGACCGCCCTGAGTCTGGTCGACGCCCGTTCGACCGCCCGCCGACCGCGGGGGCCCGGCCAGTGGGCGCTGCTGGCGGGCGTGCTGGCGGTCGTCGCGCTGCTGATCCTGCTGCCCCTGGGCGTGCTGGTGGAGCGCTCGCTCGCCGGGCCCGGCGGGTACGGGTTCGCCTTCTACCGGGCGCTGCAGTCGGCGGCCGAGAGCGGCGGCACCTTCGTCGTGGCCCCGCTGGAGGCGGTCTGGAACTCGCTGCGGTACGCAGTGGTGGCGACGGCGATCGCGCTGGTGATCGGCGGACTCGCGGCCGCCGCGCTGACCCGCCGCGCGGGAAAGCTGGTCCGCGGTTTCGACGCGCTGCTGATGCTGCCGCTCGGGACGTCCGCCGTCACCGTCGGCTTCGGCTTTCTGATCACCCTGGACGAGCCGCCGCTCGACCTGCGGTCCTCCTGGCTTCTGGTGCCTCTGGCCCAGGCGTTGGTGGGGGTTCCGTTCGTCGTACGGACCATGCTGCCGGTGCTGCGAGCGGTGGACGAGCGGCTGCGCGAGGCGGCCGCGGTGCTCGGCGCCTCGCCGCTGCGCGCCTGGCGCGAGGTGGACCTGCCGCTCGTACGGCGGGCGCTGCTGGTGGCGGCGGGCTTCGCGTTCGCCGTCTCGCTCGGCGAGTTCGGCGCGACCGTCTTCATCGCGCGGCCCGACAACCCGACGCTGCCGGTGGCCGTGGCCCGCTTCCTGGGGCGGGCGGGGGAGCTCAACTACGGGCAGGCGATGGCGCTGAGCACGATTCTGATGCTGGTGTGTGCGGCCGCCCTGCTGGCGCTCGAGCGCATCCGCACCGACCGTTCTGGAGAGTTCTAGATGCCTCTGCTGCGACTGGACGGGGTGACCGTACGCTTCGGCGGGCGCGCGGCGCTCGACTCGGTGGACCTGGAGGTCGCCGAGCACGAGACGGTCTGTGTGCTCGGGCCGAGCGGCAGCGGCAAGTCCACCTTGCTGAGGGTCGTCGCCGGGCTGCAGCGGGCGGACGCGGGGCGGGTGCTGCTGGCGGGCCGTGACGTGGGCGGCGTGCCCGCGCACCGGCGCGGGGTGGGGCTGATGTTCCAGGACCATCAGCTCTTCCCGCAGCGGGACGTCGGCGGCAACGTGGCCTTCGGGCTGCGGATGCACGGGGTGGGGCGGGCCGAACAGCGGCGTACGGTCGCGGAGTTGCTGGATCTGGTCGGCCTGCCGGGGGCGCAGCGGCGGGCGGTCACCGCGCTGTCGGGCGGCGAGCAGCAGCGGGTCGCGCTGGCGCGGGCGCTCGCGCCCGAGCCGAAGCTGCTGATGCTCGATGAGCCGCTGGGGCAGCTCGACCGGAGTCTGCGGGAACGTCTTGTGGTCGAGCTGCGCGAGCTGTTCGGCCGGCTGGGGACGACGGTGCTGGCCGTCACCCACGACCAGGGGGAGGCTTTCGCGCTGGGCGACCGGGTGGTGGTGATGCGGGAGGGCCGGATCGAGCAGACCGGGACGCCGCTGGAGGTGTGGCAGCGGCCCGCTTCGGAGTTCGTGGCGCGCTTTCTCGGGTTCGACAACGTGGTACGGGCGACGGTGCGCGGTGGGGCGGCGGAGACGCCGTGGGGCAAGCTCCCGGTGCCGGCCGGGACCGGCGACGGCGCGTGCCGGCTGCTCGTACGGCCGGCGGGGGTGCGGCTCACCGCGGCGACGGACGGCCTGCCGTGCGCGGTGGCGGGCCGCACGTTCCGGGGCAATCACGTTGCGCTTCTCCTCCAGCCGGAGAAGGGGCCGCGGCTGGAGGCCGCGTGCGCTTTGCGGGATGCGCCGGAGCCGGGGGAGACCGTTGGAGCGACCTTCGCCGCGGAAGATGTCGTGGTGCTGTAACCGTCACCTGACGCCGGTTGTGGGCAGCCGTTCCGCTGGGGCGGAACGAGTGCCCACAACCGGCGGTCAGTGGGAGAGGGGGAGGGCGGCCAGTTCGGCTACCGCCCAGGAAATGGGGGCCAGGACGGCCACGATCACCGCGCCGCGCAGGGCCGCCGCGCGGCGCAGCAGCGCAGGCGAGGCGCCGATCCGCAGCAGCGCCGCCGTCGTGTCGCTGCGCGCGCCCTTGGTCTCCAGGGCGACCGTGAGGACCGTCGCCGTGGCGCAGGCCATCACCAGCGCGGCGCCGACCCCCGTCAGCGGGCCGAAGGGGCGGTCGCCCGTCGAGTCCAGCGCCGTCCCGTAGAGCTGCGTCGCGGCGAGCGCGCCCGAGGCGACCGCGCAGAGCACTCCCAGCGGCCGGCCGAGCCGCGTGGCCTCCTCCTGGAGGACGCGGCCGGACAGCAGCCGCAGCGCGCCCGGCCGCCCCGACGCCAGCAGCCTGCCGCACAGATGGGTGAGTCCCGGGGAGGCCAGGACGAGTCCGATCCCGATGAGCATCCAGCCGCCGACGACGCCCGGCGGGATCGTGTCGAGGCGGCCGGGCAGCGGCAGCAGACCGTCGGCGGAGGACGGCGCGGCGCGGCCCGCGTACGACCCGAGCGCGATCCCGGCCGCCGTCAGCGCGACGCCCCAGGGCAGGCCGGTCGAGACGGTCGTGCGGGCGGAATCGGGTTCGCCGGCCGCTGCCGCGGGCTGCTGGGGCTCCGGCGCCGCGCCCGGCCTCTGCTTGCGCGGCCGCAGCGCGATGGCGGAGGCCGCGCCCGCCAGCACCGGCACCACGAAGAGGAGCGTCAGCACTCCGGCGTAGGGCAGCGGCTGACCCGCGCCGAGCGTGTCCGCGACCCCGGCGGAGTACGGCACCCCGACGAGGTCGCCGCGCAGGCAGAGGAACGCGAAGAGCGCGAACACGCTGCCCAGCGTGCAGGACACGGCCGTCGACACGGCCGCGAGCAGCGCCAGCCCCACCGGTCCGAGACCGACCGAGGACAGGCCCGCCTGCGGGCGCGCCGCGGGGTCCGTACGGGCGACGGCGACGGCGAGTTGGACCGCCGCGGTGAGTGGCACGACGCACCACAGGAGCCGCGCGGCCGAACCGGACGCCTGCTCCGGGTGCCCGAGCGCGTGGCCGAGCGTGCACAGGAGCAGGAAGCCGACACCGGCGGAGGCCATCGCGACCATGAACCGGCGCAGCAGAACGAGGGGATGGGTGCCGCGGGCTAGACGGAGAGCGAGCACTCGGCCCTGCCCTCCTTGTCCGGGGTCGGGATGCTGCCGACACGGCGGCCGTCCAGCAGTGCGATCGTACGGTCCGCGAGCGCGGCCACCTCTTCCTCGTGCGTGGCGAGGACGACGGTGATGCCGTGCGAGCGCGCCGCCGTGGTCAGGGTGCGCAGTACGTGCGCGCGGTCGGCCCGGTGCAGCGGCGCCGAGGGGTCGTCGGCGAAGAGCACCGACGGCTCGGAGGTGAGCGCCCGCGCGATCGCGATGCGCTGCCGCTGCGCCTGGAGCATCGCGCCGGGCCGCTTGCGGGCGCAGTCGCCGACGTCGAGCCGCTCGAGCCAGTCCAGGGCGGCCGTCTTCGCGGTCCGGTGCGGGGTGCCGCGCAGCAGCAGCGGAAGGGCCGCGTTCTCCCAGCCGGTCAGCTCGGGCACCAGTTGCGGCTCGGTGTCGATCCAGCCGAAGCGGTCCCGGCGCAGCCGCTCGCGGCCCATGGGGCCGAGCGTGTGCACCGGGGCGCTGTTGAACCAGACCTCGCCGCTCTGCGGCGTCAACTGCCCTGCCAGGCACTGCAGCAGAGTCGTCTTGCCGCTGCCGCGGGGCCCGGTGACGGCGAGGATCTCGCCCTCCCGGACGCCGACGGAGACACCGGCGAGTGCGGGGGTCCCGCCGTGCGAATAGTGCAGTGAACGTGCCCAGAGCACGTCGTTGTCCGGCGGGGCCTCCATGGCGAACACCTCGGCTTAACTGCGACAGTCCGCTGCCCTGGCCGGTCCGCCGGCCGGGTGAACGGACATGAGCCCAATCGGTCACTTGGCACCGTAGGGACTCGGGCGCGTGGGAGGGGCCTCGAACGGCCCGGGTCGGCCCAGGTTCCTCCGAAAGGGCTCATATGAACCGATCGTGTTCACCCCATCCGGCCGAACGCTGCCGGGTCGGGGAGCAGGCGGACCGGGCGGGCGCGCGCCCGGTGCGGCGTATCAGGCCGGGTCCGCGAGGTGGGTCGGGGCGAACATCCGCAGCAGGGCAGGGAGGACGACGACCGAGGGGCCGGGGGCCGCGAGCGCGGCCGCCAGGTCGTCGCCCAGCCGCTCAGGCGCGGTGCGGACGGCGGGCACCCCGAAGGACTCGGCGAGCGCGACGAAGTCGGGCCGGGCCAGCTCGGTCGCGGTGGCCTCGCCGAACGCGTCGGTCATGTACTCGCGGAGGATGCCGTAGCCGCCGTCGTCGACGATCAGCCAGGTGACCGGGAGGCCGTACTGCCGGGCCGTGGCCAGCTCGGCGATCGAGTACATGGCGCCGCCGTCGCCCGAGACGGCCAGCACCGGCGTCGTACGGTCCGCAGCCGCGGCGCCGAGCGCGGCGGGGAAGCCGTAGCCGAGGCCGCCCGCGCCCTGGGCGGTGTGCATGGCGCCCGCGCGCGGGTCGAAGGCGGACCAGGCCCAGTAGGCCAGGATCGTCATGTCCCAGAAGCTGGGGGAGCCGTCCGGCAGCGCGCTGCGTACGGCGGTGAGGACCTGCTGCTCCAGCTCCAGGCCCTGGGCGGCGATACGGTCCCGCACCCGGGTCAGCAGCTCCGTCGCGGACTTGGCCGCGTCGCCCTCGGGGCGCTGTGCGACCTGTGCCGCGAGCGCGTGGAGGGCCGGGCGGGCGTCCGCGTGGATGCCGAGGGCCGGGTGGTTGGACTCCAGCTTACCGAGGTCCGCCTCGATCTGGACGACCCGGCCGCGCGGCCGGAAGGTGTGGTAGTTCGAGGAGAGTTCGCCGAGCCCTGAGCCGACGACGAGCAGGACGTCGGCGTCCTCGAGGAAGTCGGTGGTGTACCGGTCCTCGAGCCAGGACTGCACGGAGAGCCGGTGTTCCCAGGGGAAGGCGCCCTTGCCGCCGAAGGTCGTGGCGACCGGCGCGTCCAGCTTCTCGGCCAGCGCGCGCAGTTCGGCCTGCGCCCCGGCGCGTACGACCCCGCCGCCGGCGAGGATCACCGGCCGCTCGGCGCCGTCCAGGAGTGCCACGGCCTCCGCGATCAGCTCGGCGCGGGGCGCGAGGGTGCGCGGCTGGGCGGACAGTGAGACGACGGGCGGTACGGAGGTGGGTGCGAGGAGGACGTCCTGCGGGATCTCCAGCCAGACCGGGCCGCACGGCGCCTCGAGCGCGGACGCCCAGGCGGCGGCCAGGGCGGAGGGGATCTGCGAGGCCGTACGGACCGTGTGCACCGACTTCACGACGTCGCGGAACGACGCCTTCTGGTCGGTGAGTTCGTGCAGATAGCCGTGGCGGCCGCCGCCGAGCCCTGCGGTGGGCACCTGGCTGCTGATGCCGAGCACGGGTGCGGACGCGGCGGCCGCCTCCTGCAGCGCCGCGAGCGTCATCAGCGCGCCGGGCCCGGTCGACACGAGCAGTGGCGCGACCTGGCCGGTGACCCGGGCGTACGCGTCGGCGGCGAAGCCCGCGTTGTTCTCCACCCGCAGGCCGACGTACTCGAGCGGGGAGCGGCGCAGCGCGTCGAAGGTGCCGAGCGCGTGCTGCCCCGGCAGGCCGAAGACGGTGCTCGCGCCGAGCGCGGCGAGGGACTCGACGACGAGGTCGCCGCCGTTTCGCTGCGCTGTGCTCATGGGGGGTCCTCCTGTTGGTGTACGTCGTGCGGGTGCGGGTCCGCCCACCCGCGGGCGCGGCGCACAGAGCCGGTGGCCGGGGCGCCCGCGCGGCGGCGCCCGCACGGGGAGAGCGGGCGCCGCGCGCCATCGCCCCCGCGGCGGCGGGGGCTGGTCCCTGCCGGGGCCGGGCGGCGGGGGCACGCGCCGGCGTGGCAGGGGAGGCCGCGTGCGGCGCCCGTACGGGGGGGAGCGGGCGCCGCACGCGGGGATTCATGCCCCGGCCGTGGCCGGGGCGGCGGCCTGTGCCGCCGGGGCCTCGGCGGGTGACTCGCCCGCGAGGCGGGCGCGCCAGGCGGCGAGGACCGCCGCGTCCGTCGGCTTCGTGGCGAGGCTGACCACCACGTAGGCCGCGAGCGAGGCCAGCAGACCGTAGTAGACGGGCTCGTTGGCGAGGATGCCCTTCCAGGCCATGAGCGCGACGACCGTCACGCCGCCCACGCCGACCGAGGCGAGCGCGCCCGTGGCCGTACCGCGCTTCCACAGCAGCCCGCCGAGGATCGGCACGAGCAGGCCGCCGACGAGCAGGTTGTACGCGACGGTCAGCGCCTCGACGACGTTGTTGAGGGCGATCGCGATACAGATCACCGCTGCGCCCATGATCAGGATGAAGACGCGGTTGCCCTTCACCTCGTCATGCGACCCCTCGCCGCCGCCCGGCGTCACCTTGCCGCGCAGCCGCGACCAGATGTCGTTGTTGGCGACGGTCGCGCAGGCGATCAGCGCGCCCGAGGAGGTCGACATGACCGCCGACAGGGCCGCCGCCAGCACCAGGCCCTTCACGCCGATCGGCAGCGCGTCCCGCACCACCGTCGCGAACGCGTCGTCGGGGCTGCCCAGCTTCGGGTAGAGGACCTTGGCCGCGGTGCCGATGACCGCGCCCGCCACCGCGTACGCCAGGCAGTAGACGCCCGCGGCGGTGCCGCCCAGCTTGGCGACCTTGTCGCTGCGGGCGGTGAACACCCGCTGCCAGATGTCCTGCCCGATGAGCATGCCGAAGGAGTAGATCAGGACGTACGTGAAGACGGTCTGCCCGCCGATGCTCATCGGCGAGAAGTAGCCGCCCGGCAGCTCGTCGGCCATCTGCGAGAAGCCGCCCGCCTTGACCACCGCGATCGGCAGCAGGAGCAGCAGCACGCCGATCGTCTTGACCACGAACTGCACCATGTCGGTGAGGGTGATCGACCACATGCCGCCGAGGGTCGAGTACGCGACCACGATCGTGCCGCCCAGGATGATCGCCACGACTCTGTCGAGGCCGAAGATGACGTCGAAGATGGTGGCGTAGGCGATGGTCGAGGTGACCGCGAGCATCAGCGTGTACGCCCACATCACGACGCCCGAGATGAGTCCGGAGGAGCCGCCGTAGCGCAGGTCCAGCATCTGGCTGACGGTGTAGACCTTCAGCCGCGCGATGCGGGCCGAGAAGAAGATGCTCAGAGCGAGGAGTCCGAGGCCGATGGTGACGACCATCCAGGCGCCGGAGAGCCCGTACTGGTAGCCGAGGCCGACGCCGCCGATGGTCGAGGCGCCGCCCAGGACGATGGCGGCCATCGTGCCCGAGTACATCGCCGGGCCCAGCCGGCGCCCGGCGACCAGGAAGTCGCTCTTGGACTTGGCGCGGCGCATGCCCCACCAGCCCATGGCGAGCATGCCCACCAGATAGACGACGATCACTGCGTAGTCGACGGCCATGGGCTCTCCTCGGTTGCGACGGGGGTCCTTCAGGGAGGGGACTCCTGGAGGCGGGATTCCTGGGGTGTGACCCTAGGTGTCGCCGACGTGGCCGAGAAGTGTACGTTTCCAACACCAGGGCGTCCTGGAACGTACGAACCATCCATGGGAGTCCGGTCATGACCGAGCTCGTGCCGCCCACTGTTCCCGTCCCGCTGTCGGTCCTGCTGGAGCAGCAGGAGCTGGGCCTTCGCCAGGTCGCGGGCCCGCGTGAGGACCGGCCCGTGTACGCCGTGCACACCAGCGAGATGGAGGACCCGGTCCCGTATCTGCTGGGTGGCGAGATGCTGCTCAGCGCCGGGGTGCACTGCCCGCGCAGCGAGGGCACCGGCACGTACTGGGACCGCTACGTGGCCAGGACCGTCGAGGCGGGCGCGGCGGCGCTCGGCTTCGGCATCGCGCCCGTGCACGACGCGGTGCCGCGGGCGCTGGTGGAGGCCTGCGAGCAGCACGGGCTGCCGCTCGTCGAGGTGCCGCGGGAGACCACCTTCACGGCCGTGGCCCGGGCCATGTGGCAGGCGGCGGCCGCGCGGCGCCACCACGAGCTGCGCCGGATGACCGAGGCGCAGCAGGCCCTGGCCGGCGCCGCCGCCCGGTCGCATCCGGTCCCTGCCGTGCTGCGGCAGCTGGCGCAGCACCTGAGCGGCTGGGCGGTGCTCCTCGGGCCCGACGGAGCGGAGCTGTCCGCGGCCGGTACGCGGCCCGAGGCGGCCGTCCGCACGGCCCTGACCGCGCTGGCGGCGCGGCTCCGCCCGGGCCCGTCCTCGGCGGCGGACACCGTGGGCGGTCCGGAGGGGGAGCTGCTGCACCTGAGCGCGTACGGCCTGCCGGGCCCGGCGCCCTCGGGCGGGCGCCTCGCGCTGGGCGTGTGCGCCGCGCGCCGGGACGCGGTCGACGGCGCGATCGCGGGGGTCGCGGTGGTCCTGCTGTCGCTGCTGACCGGGCCGCGTACGGCGGGCGCGGGTGCCGGGCGCTCGGCGGCTCTGGTCCGGCTGATGCTCGGGGCGGAACCGGAGTCGGTGGCGCCGCTGCTCGTGGCCTCCGGCCAGGGGGCGGCGGGGGAGAGCGGCGCGCGGCCGGACGCAGCGGCCTCCCGGCGCGAGGCGGGGCGCCGGGGCGAAGGCTCGTCCGCCGCACGTCGGCCCGGGGCCGTCCACGCGCGCGGGGCCGGGGACCAGCCGGTAGTGCGTGGCCCGGCCGAAAGCCCGGCTCCGACGGGAGGGATGTGGACCGTCGTGCGCGGTCGGCGGCGGGGCCGGGCCAGGGCCGGTGAGGCGATGTGGGCGGCCGAGCTCGCCGCCGGGCTGGGGACGACGCTGATCGATGTGGACGGGGACGAGTTGCGGGCGCTCGTGCCCGGCGGCGGTCCGATGGCGGCGCAGACGGGGTGGACGCTGGGGGCGGGGCCGCCGGTGCCGGCGGGTGAACTGGCGCGCGGCGACGCCGAGGCGGACCGCGCGCTGCGCCGCGCGCTGGCCGAGCGCGTGCCTCTCGTACAGCACCGGGGCGGTGCCGCCGGCGGGGTGGCTTCGCTCGTCCGGCCGGCCGAGGCGCGTGCGCTCGCCCGCACCCGGCTGGCGCCGCTCGACGGGGCACCTGCGCTGGCCGAGACGCTGCGCACCTGGTTGTCGCTGCACGGCAGTTGGGACCGTACGGCCGTGGCGCTGGGCGTCCACCGCAACACCGTGCGGCAGCGGATCGCGCGAGCGGCGGAGCTGCTCGACACGGACCTGGGCGACCCGGATGTCCGTATGGACCTCTGGTTCGCCCTGAAGTGGCTCTGACTGATCCGCCGAGGCTCTGACTGATCCGCCGGTGCGGCGGATCAGTCAGCGCGGGACCGGCGTCAGATCCTGGTCCAGGCCTCGGTGAGGACCTGGCGGACGATCTGCTCGATCTCGTCGAACGTCGACTGGTCGGAGATCAGCGGCGGCGACAGCTGGATGACCGGGTCGCCGCGGTCGTCGGCCCGGCAGTACAGCCCGTACTCGAAGAGCTTCTTCGAGACGAAGCCGTAGAGCACGCGCTCCGACTCCTCGGCCGTGAAGGACTCCTTCGTCGCCTTGTCCTTGACCAGCTCGATCCCGTAGAAGAAGCCGTTGCCGCGGACGTCGCCGACGATCGGCAGGTCGTGCAGCTTCTGCAGGGTCGACAGGAACGCCGACTCGTTGTCCAGCACGTGCTGGTTCAGGCCCTCGCGCTCGAAGAGGTCGAGGTTGGCCAGCGCCACCGCCGAGGAGACCGGGTGGCCACCGAAGGTGTAGCCGTGCAGGAAGGTGTTGTCGCCCCGGTAGAACGGCTCGGCGATCCGGTCGGAGATGACGGCCGCGCCGATCGGCGAATAGCCCGAGGTCATGCCCTTGGCGCAGGTGATGATGTCCGGCACGTAGCCGAACTTGTCGCAGGCGAAGATCGTGCCGAGCCGGCCGAAGGCGCAGATGACCTCGTCGGAGACCAGCAGCACGTCGTACCGGTCGCAGATCTCGCGAACCCGCTGGAAGTATCCGGGCGGCGGCGGGAAGCAGCCGCCTGCGTTCTGCACCGGCTCGAGGAAGACCGCGGCGACGGTGTCCGGGCCCTCGAAGAGGATCTGCTGCTCGATCTGGTCGGCGGCCCAGCGGCCGAAGGCCTCGGGGTCGTCGCCGTGGATCGGGGCGCGGTAGATGTTGGTGTTCGGCACCTTGTACGCGCCGGGGACCAGCGGCTCGAAGGGGGCCTTCAGCGCGGGCAGGCCGGTGATGGACAGGGCGCCCTGCGGGGTGCCGTGGTAGGCGACGGCCCGCGAGATCACCTTGTACTTGGTGTGGTTGCCGGTGAGCTTGTGGTACTGCTTCGCCAGCTTCCACGCGGTCTCGACGGCCTCGCCGCCGCCGGTGGTGAAGAAGACCTTGTTCAGGTCCCCGGGAGCGTAGTGCGCCAGGCGCTCGGCCAGCTCGACCGCCTTCGGGTGGGCGTAGGACCAGACCGGGAAGAAGGCCAGCTCGGAGGCCTGCTTGGCGGCGACCTCCGCCAGCTCCTGGCGGCCGTGTCCCGCCTGCACCACGAACAGGCCCGCGAGGCCGTCGAGGTACTTCCTGCCGGTGTCGTCGTAGATGTACGTGCCCTCGCCGCGGACGATGGTCGGGACGGGCGCGTTCTCGTACGACGACATGCGGGTGAAGTGCATCCACAGGTGGTCGTACGCCGTCTTGGCTGTGCTGGTCGGAGAAGCGGCGTCGGCGCTCATGGCTATCGGGTTCCCCAGGTGTAAGTCTGCTTCTTGAGCTTCAGGTAGACGAAGCTCTCGGTGGAGCGCACGCCGGGAAGCGTGCGGATCCGCTTGTTGATCATTTCGAGAAGGTGATCGTCGTCCTCGCAGACGACCTCCACGATGAGGTCGAACGAGCCCGCGGTGACGACGACGTACTCGACCTCGCTCATGTCGGTCAGCGCGTCCGCGACCGGGTCGAGGTCGCCCTCGACGTTGATGCCGACCATCGCCTGGCGCATGAAGCCGACGGTGAGCGGGTCGGTGACGGCGACGATCTGCATCACGCCCTGGTCGAGGAGCTTCTGCACGCGCTGCCTGACCGCGGCCTCGGAAAGGCCCACGGCCTTGCCGATCGCCGCGTAAGGACGCCGTCCGTCCTCCTGGAGCTGTTCGATGATCGCCAGGGAAACGGAGTCGATCGTCGCGTTGCCGTTCTTGTCTCGTGTGGCCACGAGCGACACTGTGCATGAGGACTCGACTGTCTGGCAAGCCCAGATCGATGAAATTCGTTGTTGCAGTCCTCAGGTATCACTGATTTCGTAGTCACCGGGTGGCGGGTATGTCGAAAGCGTCACCACACTGGCTAGGCTGGGTGTCTCACCCATCGGACATCTGACAGGAGGGGTGGCACGTGACCACCGAGCTGCGTCGTCTGCGCAACTACATCGACGGGGAGTTCCGGGACGCCGCCGACGGGCGGACCACCGAGGTGGTCAATCCGGCCACGGGCGAGGTGTACGCCACCGCGCCGCTGTCCGCAGCCCCGGACGTCGACGCCGCCATGGAGGCCGCCGCGGCCGCCTTCCCGGCCTGGCGCGACCTCGTACCGGCCGAGCGGCAGAAGGCCCTGCTGAAGATCGCGGACGCGGTCGAGGCGCGGGCCGAGGAGCTCATCGCCGCCGAGAGCGAGAACACCGGCAAGCCGATCGGGCTGACCCGGTCCGAGGAGATCCCGCCCATGGTGGACCAGATCCGCTTCTTCGCGGGTGCCGCCCGGCTGCTCGAGGGCCGCTCGGCCGGCGAGTACATGGACGGTCTGACCTCGATCATCCGGCGCGAGCCGGTCGGCGTCTGCGCCCAGGTCGCGCCGTGGAACTACCCGATGATGATGGCCGTCTGGAAGTTCGCCCCGGCGCTCGCCGCGGGCAACACGGTCGTCCTCAAGCCGTCCGACACCACCCCGGCGTCCACGGTGCTCCTCGCCGAGATCATCGGCTCCGTCGTTCCCAGGGGCGTCTTCAACGTCGTCTGCGGCGACCGCGACACCGGCCGCCTGATGGTCGAGCACGAGATCCCGGCGATGGCCTCCATCACCGGCTCCGTACGGGCCGGCATGCAGGTCGCCGAGAGCGCCTCCAAGGACCTCAAGCGGGTCCACCTGGAGCTCGGCGGCAAGGCCCCGGTCGTCGTCTTCGAGGACACCGACATCGCCAAGGCGGTCGAGGACATCTCGGTCGCGGGCTTCTTCAACGCCGGCCAGGACTGTACGGCCGCAACCCGCGTCCTCGTCCACGAGTCCATCCACGACGAGTTCGTGGCAGCGCTGGCCAAGGCCGCCGCCGACACCAAGACCGGGCAACCGGACGACGAGGACGTCCTGTTCGGCCCGCTCAACAACGCCAACCAGCTGGCCCAGGTCACCGGCTTCATCGACCGCCTCCCCTCGCACGCCAAGGTCCAGGCGGGCGGCCACCGGGTCGGCGAGAAGGGCTTCTTCTACGCCCCGACCGTCGTCTCCGGCCTCAACCAGGACGACGAGATCATCCAGAAGGAGGTCTTCGGCCCGGTCATCACCGTCCAGAAGTTCAGCGACGAGGACCAGGCCGTCGCGTACGCCAACGGCGTCGAGTACGCGCTCGCCTCGTCGGTGTGGACCAAGGACCACGGCCGCGCCATGCGGATGTCCAAGAAGCTCGACTTCGGCTGCGTGTGGATCAACACCCACATTCCGCTGGTCGCCGAGATGCCGCACGGCGGCTTCAAGAAGTCCGGCTACGGCAAGGACCTGTCGGCGTACGGGTTCGAGGACTACACGCGCATCAAGCACGTGATGACGTCCCTGAACAGCTGATCGCGGATACGAGCGGATACGAGTGGTGGCGCGCCCCGGCAGGACGGCGGGGTGCGCCGCCGCCGTTCCGGGACCGGTCATGGGGGAACGCGTGACCGAGTGCCGTGCGTATCGTTGTACGACGCGGCTGCGCGCCTGTGCGCGCTGTGGGGAGGAGCGGCACGATGACCATCGAGCTGATCGACAGGATCGAGGTCGAGATGGCCGAAAGCGGCGAGCCCAGCCTGGACAAGATGTTCGAGCAGCTCGAGCGGATGCCAGTCCCCGAAGGCTTCAAGGCCGAGATCGTCGAGGGGATCGCCTACAGGGCGCCGCAGCGTACGACGCACTGGGACATTATTCGCAGGGTGCTGCGACAGCTGGAGGATCGCTTCGGGGAAGACGCCAAGATCACCTCGGACGTACGCATCGACTTCCCCGGCTACCTCAACGGCTTCTGCCCGGACTTGACGAAATTGGCCGAGGGGGCGGAGCCGGACGAGGATGGCCAATGGTCGTATCGCGATGTCGAGTTCGTGCTGGAGGTCGTCTCCCGAGGGACGCGCGCCAATGCCTACGGCACGAAGAAGGCCACGTACGCCACGGCGGGCGTCCCCGTCTACCTGATCGCTGATCCTTACCAGGGGCAGTGCCAGATCTTCACGGAGCCGAAGGACGACGACTACCGCACCAAGCGGACCGTCGAATTCGGCGAGCCGATCGATCTCATGGGCACGGTCGTCGATGTGGTCCTCTCGACCGAGAAGTTCCCCCGGGGCTGACGTCACCCGCCCAGCACCCGTCGCAGGCAGTCGATACGGTTGGTGGTGATCGAGTCGACGCCGCGGCGCAGCAGGCGCGACATCGAGCGGCGGGTGTCCGGGGTCCAGGCGGAGACCAGGAGGCCGTCGGCGTGGATGCGGGCGACCAGGTCCTCGCTCAGCAGGCCGAAGCGGTAGTTGAGCCAGCGCGGGCGGACGGCCGCCAGCAGGGCCGGGCGCGGCGGGGCGAGCGTGGTCCAGGTGAGGGCGATCTCCGCGTCCGGGTCCTGCGCGCGTACGGCCAGCATGGCTTTCGCGCCGCCGCAGTAGTACGCGCGGTCGGCGAAGCCGGAGCCGCGCAGCTCCGCCACCGCCGCGGGCACGGCCGCCGGATCGGGGACGTCGATCAGAGGCCGGGCCGCGGACCCCTCGCAGACCGCCGCGAGTCCCTCGCGGAGTGTGGGAACACCGCCGCCCGTCAGCTCCCGCAGCTCCCGCGCGGTGACTCCGGCGAGCGGCCGCTCCACCCCCCACAGCCGCTCGAGCGTCGCGTCGTGCAGCAGTACGGGCACCCCGTCGCGGGTGAGCCGTACGTCGATCTCCACCGCGTCCGCGCCCTGCCGCAGCGCGGAGCGCAGCGACGGCAGGGTGTTCTCGCGGACGCGGTACGGGTCGCCGCGGTGGGCGACGGCCACCGCGGCCGCGGGCGCGGCGGCCCGGGCTACTGCAGCCATGAGGCGGTGTATCCGTCGATCTCCGCGGCCAGCTTGGACTTGCCGGCCTCGTCGAGGAAGGACACCTCGACGGCGTTCTTGGCGAGCGCGGCGATGCCCCGCTCGTCGAGGTCCAGGAGGCGGGCCGCGACGCCGTATTCGGTGTTGAGGTCGGTGCCGAACATCGGCGGGTCGTCGCTGTTGACGGTGACCAGCACACCGGCCGCCACCATCTCCTTGATGGGGTGCTCGTCGAGGTTCGCCACGGCCCGCGTCGCGATGTTGGAGGTCGGGCAGACCTCGAGCGGGATGCGGTGCTCGGCGAGGTGGGCCAGCAGCCGCGGATCCTGGGTGGCGCTCGTGCCGTGCCCGATGCGCTCGGCGCGCAGGTGCGTCAGCGCGTCCCAGATCGTCTGCGGCCCGGTCGTCTCGCCCGCGTGCGGGACGCTGCGCAGCCCGGCGGCGATGGCGCGGTCGAAGTACGGCTTGAACTGCGGCCGCGGGACGCCGGCTTCCGGTCCGCCGAGGCCGAAGGAGACCAGCCCTTCGGGCTTCAGGTCGACGGCGATCCGCGTGGTCTCCTCGGCCGCTTCGAGCCCCGCCTCCCCGGGAATGTCGAAGCACCAGCGCAAGATCACGCCGAGTTCGGTCTCCGCCGCCTTGCGGGCGTCCTCGATGGCCTCGACGAAGGCCGCGTCGGGGATGCCGCGGCGGGTCGAGCTGAACGGGGTGACCGTCAACTCGGCGTACCGGATGCTCTGCTGGGACATGTCGTGGGCGATCTCGTACGTGAGCAGCCGTACGTCGTCGGGGTTGCGGATCAGGTCCACGACGGACAGGTACACCTCGACGAAGTGGGCGAAGTCCCGGAACGTGAAGTAGTCGACCAGCGCCTCGGGGTCGGTGGGGACCTTGGAGTCGGGGTGCCGGGCGGCGAGTTCGGCGACGATGCGGGGGGAGGCGGAGCCGACGTGGTGGACGTGGAGTTCCGCCTTGGGCAGCCCGGCGATGAAGGTGTGGAGATCGGCCATCGGTCCTCCTGGGGACGAGTCGCTGCTTCCGGGCAGGGATCATCGTAGGCAGGAACCGGTGCGCGCCCGGTACGGGGCGGGGGCACGGAGCCTCGGGCCGGACGTGCGGCCCGGACCGGGCACGGTCCAGGTATGGCCCGGTGCACCCCGGACGCCCTCCGTGCGCAGGCCGTAGCATTGCCGGACGTCCGTAGGGGAGGAACATGTCCGACAACACCGCGAAGCCCGGGCAGCCCGGGCCGCGCGACCCGTGGGCTCCGCCGGAGCAGCAGGTGCCACTGGACAAGCCCCGCCAGGGCATACCGCCGGTGGCGGAGCAGCCGACGATCACCGCCATGCCGTCCCCGGGCGGCCACCAGCAGCAGGTCCCGCCGCAGGGCGGCTCCGGCGCGGTGCCGCCGCCCCCGATCGCGCCCACGGGCCCCGGCTCGTACTCGTACCCGCCCGCGTACGGCGCCGACCCGTACGGCACCACGGGCTACGGCAGCGGCAGCCCGTACGCCGGCTACCCGGCCTATCCGGGCTACTCCGGCGGCGGCTACGGCTCCGGCTGGCACCCCGGGCCCCCGGCGCCGAGCAACGGGATGGGCGTCGCGGGCCTGGTGCTCGGCATCATCGGCGCCGTTCTCTTCTTCACCAACGTGCTCGCGATGATCCTCGGCGTGCTCGCGATCATCTTCGGCGCGCTCGGCCGCGGGAAGGCTACGCGGGGCGAGGCGACCAACGGCGGCCAGGCCCTGGCCGGGCTGATCCTCGGCATCGTGGCGGTCGTCGCCGGAGCGCTGACGCTGGTCGTGATCATCAACAACGCCCAGGAAGAGAACCTCGACAGCTCGTCCGACGGCTCCGTCTCCACCTCACTCGTGGTCGAGCGCGCCGGCGGCTAGCGCGCAGCCCAGTCATGGGGGTCCGGGGGGTGCAGCCCCCGGACCCCCATCTGCATGCACGAAGCACGCGCTCACACGCGCCTCGCACCCGCCACCGGCACTCCGTACGCCGAACAGCACCCCCGCCCGACACATTGACCGACCGATTCCGTCGCGTAATCAAAAGGCAACAACGGAATCCCTTGTTGGTCGCCCCCTCCTCTGTCAGGATCAGCCTTCAATCGAAGCTGGAACTACGCCGGCCTCCGCCGCAGGGGGCGGGCCGGCGGAGGAGAGCGACATGAGCAATCCCTTCCCGGCAGAGGACCTCTTCGCAGACGGGGCCCAGTACATCGAGGGGCAGTTGCGCCCCGGAACATCGGGGCGCAGGCACGCGGTCGTCGACCCCGCCACGGGCGAGCGGGTCTACGAGTACGAGCTGGCCGGGACCGCCGACGTCGACGCGGCCGTCGGGGCGGCCGCGCGGGCCTTCCCGGAGTGGGCGGGCGCGACACCTGGTGAGCGCTCCGACGCCCTGCACCGCTTCGCCGCCGTGCTCGCCGAGCGCGCCGAGGACCTCGCCCGCGCCGAGTCGCTCCAGTGCGGCAAGCCCATCAAGCTCACGACCGAGTTCGACGTGCCCGGCTCGGTCGACAACACGGCCTTCTTCGCGGGCGCCGCCCGCCACCTCGAGGGCAGGTCGGCGGGGGAGTACAGCGGCGACCACACCTCGTACATCCGCCGCGAGCCCATCGGCGTCGTCGGCTCCATCGCCCCCTGGAACTACCCGCTCCAGATGGCTGCCTGGAAGGTTCTCCCGGCCATCGCCGCGGGCAACACCATCGTCCTCAAGCCCGCCGAACTCACCCCGCTGACCTCCCTGCTGTTCGCCCAGGCCGCCACCGAGGCGGGCATCCCCGACGGTGTCGTCAACATCGTCAGCGGCGCGGGCAAGGACGCGGGCGAGCACCTCGTCGGACACGGCGCCGTCGCCATGACCTCCTTCACCGGCTCCACCGCGGTCGGCAAGCGCGTCGCCGAGATCGCCACCGGCACCGTCAAGCGCCTCCACCTCGAGCTCGGCGGCAAGGCCCCCTTCGTCGTCTTCGACGACGCCGACCTCGAGGCCGCCGTGCACGGCGCGGTCGCCGGCGCCCTGATCAACACCGGCCAGGACTGCACCGCCGCCACGCGCGCGTACGTCCAGCGGCCCCTCTACGACGCCTTCGTCTCCGGGGTCGCCGACCTGATGGCCACCGTCCGGCTCGGCGACCCCGCCGACCCGGCGACCGACCTCGGACCGCTCATCTCGCACGTCCAGCGCGACCGCGTCGCGGGCTTCGTCGAACGGGCCCGCTCCTACGCCACCGTCGTCACCGGCGGCGAGGCACCGCAGGGCGAGCTCGCCCAGGGCGCGTACTACCGCCCGACCCTGGTCACCGGCGCGGCCCAGGACAGCGAGATCGTCCAGTCCGAGATCTTCGGCCCGGTCCTGGTCGTGCTGCCCTTCGACAGCGACGACGAAGGTCTGGCGCTCGCCAACGACACCCCGTACGGGCTCGCCGCCTCGGCCTGGAGCCGCGACGTGTACCGCACCGGGCGGGCGACCCGCGAGATCAAGGCCGGCTGCGTGTGGGTCAACGACCACATCCCGATCATCAGCGAGATGCCGCACGGCGGATACCAGGCCTCCGGCTTCGGCAAGGACATGTCGGCGTACTCCTTCGACGAGTACACGCAGGTCAAGCATGTGATGTACGACAACACGGCGGTGGTCAGGAAGGACTGGCACCGCACCGTCTTCGGCGACCGCTGACCGGCGCCCCTCCGCCGGCCCACCGGCGCTCCCGCCACCCGACCGGCACCCTCACCGCTGACCGACACCCTTGAAAGGGCACAGCGCAATGGAGCAGTACGAGCCAGAGACCCTGTCCGCGCCGCAGCTCGCCGCCATCCGGCGCAGCATGACCAGCGGTCGCGGCGCCCTCAGCCGCCGGTCGCTGCTGCGCGCCGCCGGCGGCGGGGCGCTGGCCCTCGGCGGGGCCGCGGCGCTCAGCGCCTGCGGCATTCCGCCCGCGACCCGGGCAGGGGAGACCGGGACGTCCGATGACTACTCCGACAAGGAGAAGAAGCTCAACTTCTCCAACTGGACGGAGTACATCGACGTCAGCGACGACAACAAGCGCCGGCCGTCGCTGGAGGAGTTCGAGCGCCGCACCGGCATCACCGTCAAGTACACCGAGGACATCAACGACAACGTCGAGTTCTTCGGCAAGATCAAGCCGCAGCTCGCCGCGGGCCAGGACACCGGGCGCGACCTGATCTGCGTGACCGACTGGCTCGCGGGCCGCATGATCCGGCTCGGCTGGGTGCAGAAGCTCGACCAGTCCAACGTGCCCCACGCCTACGCCAACCTCGCCGAGGGATTCCGCAACCCCGACTGGGACCCGGTCCGTGCCCACTCCTACGCCTGGACCGGCATCCCCGCGGTCGTCGCGTACAACGAGAAGGCGACCGAGGGCCGCAAGGTCACCTCCGTCACCCAGCTCCTCGAGGACCCCCGGCTGAGGGGCAGGGTCGGCCTGCTGACCGAAATGCGCGACACCATCGGCCTGACGCTCCTCGACATGGACAAGGAGCCCGAGGACTTCCAGGACGACGACTTCGACGCCGCCATCGCCCGCATCCAGAAGGCCGTCGACCGCAAGCAGATCCGCCGCTTCACCGGCAACGACTACGTCGACGACCTCGACAAGGGCGACATCGCGGCCTGTATCGCCTGGGCGGGCGACCTGGTGCAGCTTCAGGCCGACAACCCGGCGATCAAATTCGCCCTCCCGGACGCCGGTTTCATGATGTCCACGGACAACCTGCTGATCCCCAACAAGGCACGGCACAAGAAGAACGCCGAGCGGTTCATCGACTACGTCTACGAGCCCAAGGTCGCCGCGCAGATAGCCGCCTACATCAGCTACGTGTGCCCGGTCGACGGCGTCCGCGAGGAGCTGGCGAAGATCGACAAGGATCTCGCCGCCAACCCCCTGATCCTCCCGGACGAGAAGTTCACGGAGAAGGCCCACACCTTCCGCCTCCTCTCCTCGAAGGAAGAGACGGCGTACGAGGAGAAGTTCGCCAAGCTCATCGGCGCCTGACGGCCACCGGTCCCCGCCCGCCCCCGAACCACTGGACTGCCCCCATGACAGAGACCGCCCCGAACAGCAGCAGCGGCGGAGACGTCCGCCTCGCCGGGATCAGCAAGACGTACGGGTCCTTCACCGCCGTCCACCCGCTCGACCTCGCCATACCCGCGGGCTCCTTCTTCGCCCTCCTCGGCGCCTCCGGCTGCGGCAAGACCACGACCCTGCGCATGATCGCGGGCCTGGAGGAGCCCACCACCGGCAGCGTCGAGCTGGCGGGCAAGGACGTCACCGCCCTGCCCCCGTACAAGCGCCCGGTCAACACCGTCTTCCAGAACTACGCGCTCTTCCCGCACCTCGACATCTACGAGAACGTCGCCTTCGGGCTGCGCCGCCGCGGCGTCAAGTCCGTGAAGAAGCAGGTCGAGGAGATGCTGGAGCTGGTCGAGCTCGGGCCCATGGCCCGCCGCAAGCCGCACCAGCTCTCCGGCGGCCAGCAGCAGCGCGTCGCCGTCGCCCGCGCGCTCATCAACCACCCCCAGGTGCTGCTGCTCGACGAGCCGCTGGGCGCCCTCGACCTCAAGCTGCGCCGCCAGATGCAGCTCGAGCTGAAGCGGATCCAGACCGAGGTCGGGACCACGTTCGTCCACGTCACCCACGACCAGGAGGAGGCCATGACCATGGCCGACACGGTCGCGGTGATGAACGCGGGGCGGGTCGAGCAACTCGGCGCCCCCGCCGACCTCTACGAGAACCCGAGCACCACCTTCGTCGCCAACTTCCTCGGCACCTCCAACCTCATCGAGGCCGAGGTCGCCGAGGCGGGCGGCGACGACCTGCTGCTCAGGGCCGGCGACGGCAAGCTCCGGCTGCCCGCCGCCCGGTGTTCCACCCAGACCCGCACCGGCGGGAAGATCCTCGCCGGCGTCCGCCCCGAGAAGGTGTCCCTGGTCCACGCCGACGAGGCCGGGTCCATCGCCGACGGGCGGAACCGGCTCACCGGCCGCATCACGGACGCGAGCTTCATCGGCGTGTCCACGCAGTACGTGGTCCAGAGCCCGGCTGCCGGAGAACTGGCCGTCTACGAGCAGAACATCGAGCGGGACGGACGGCTGGTGCCCGGCGCCGAGGTCGTCCTGCACTGGAACCCCGCCCACACCTTCGGCCTCGACGCTGCCCAGGATGCCGATGCGGGCACCGAGCTGGTCGAGGAGGGCGCATGACAGCCACCCAGGCGGCCGAAGCGCCCCCCGCACCCTCCTCCCCGCCCCCCGGGGAACGGCAGCCCGCCTCCCGCAAGCGCCTGGTCCCCTACTGGCTGCTGCTGCCCGGCATCGTCTGGCTGCTGGTCTTCTTCGTCGCGCCGATGGTCTACCAGGCCTCGACCTCCGTGCAGACCGGCAGTCTGGAGACCGGCTACCAGGTCACCTGGCACTTCGCGACCTACTGGGACGCGCTCACCGAGTACTACCCGCAGTTCCTGAAGTCGGTGCTCTACTCCGGCACCGCCACGCTGCTGTGCCTGCTGGTCGGGTACCCGCTCGCGTACACCATCGCCTTCCGGGCGGGCCGCTGGCGCAACCTGGTGCTGATCATGGTCATCGCGCCGTTCTTCACCAGCTTCCTGATCCGTACGCTCGCGTGGAAGACGATCCTCGCCGACGGCGGCCCGGTCGTCGGAGCGCTCAACACCCTGCACATCCTGGATGTGACCTCCTGGCTCGGCGTCACGGACGGGCACCGGGTGCTTGCCACGCCGCTCGCGGTGATCTGCGGCCTCACCTACAACTTCCTGCCGTTCATGATCCTTCCGCTCTACACCTCGCTGGAGCGGATCGACGGCCGGCTGCACGAGGCCGCCGGTGACCTCTACGCCCGCCCCTTCACGGCATTGCGGAAGGTGACCCTCCCGCTGTCCATGCCGGGCGTCGTCGCGGGCACCTTGCTCACCTTCATCCCGGCGACCGGCGACTACATCAACGCCGAACTGCTGGGCTCCACGGACGAGAAGATGGTCGGCAACGTCATCCAGTCGCAGTTCCTGCGCGTCCTCGACTACCCGACGGCCGCCGCGCTCTCCTTCATCCTCATGGCGGCGATCCTCGCGATGGTCACCGTCTACATCCGCAAGTCCGGGACGGAGGACCTCGTATGAATGCGTCCGCGCGACGGAGTCGCATATTCCGCTGGGGCCGCCGTAACCTCGTGGTGATCGCGGGCGTGCTCACGCTCGCCTATCTGATCGTGCCGAACGTCATCGTCATGGTCTTCTCCTTCAACAAGCCCAACGGGCGGTTCAACTACGCGTGGCAGCGGTTCTCCGCCGACGCCTGGACCGACCCGTGCGGCGTCGCCGACCTCTGCGGCTCGCTCGCGCTGAGCCTGCAGATCGCGCTCTGGGCGACCGTCGGCGCGACCGTGCTCGGCACGATGATCGCCTTCGCGCTCGCCCGCTACCGCTTCCGGGCGCGCGGCGCCGTCAACAGCCTGATCTTCCTGCCGATGGCCATGCCCGAGGTCGTCATGGCGGCTTCGCTGGGCACGCTCTTCCTCAACCTGGGCGCGGAGTTCGGCTTCTGGACGATCCTCATCGCCCACATCATGTTCTGCCTCAGCTTCGTCGTCACGGCGGTCAAGGCCAGGGTGATGAGCATGGACCCGCGGCTCGAACAGGCCGCGCAGGACCTCTACGCGGGCCCGGTGCAGACCTTCCTCCGGGTCACCCTGCCGATCGCCGCGCCCGGCATCGCCGCGGGAGCGCTGCTCGCCTTCGCGCTCTCCTTCGACGACTTCATCATCACCAACTTCAACGCGGGCTCGACGGTCACCTTCCCCATGTTCGTGTGGGGTTCGGCGCAGCGCGGCACGCCCGTCCAGATCAATGTCATCGGCACGGCGATGTTCGCGGTCGCCATCCTGTGCGTACTCGCCGGGCAGCTGCTCGGCGGCCGCCGCAAGAGGAGCTGAGAATCATGGCCACCGGAGCCATGCACCTCTCTTCCGGGGGCAACACCCCCGGACCCCCTGCCGCATCATCACTGGCCGACGCCCAGCCCGTCCCGTACTGGCTGGACGACCCTGCCAAACCGCGCGCCCGGCCCGCCCTCGTCGGCGACGAGCAGTGCGACCTGCTCGTCGTCGGCGGCGGGTACTCGGGACTGTGGACCGCGCTCCTCGCCAAGGAGCGCGACCCCGGCCGGGACGTCGTCCTCATCGAGGCGAAGGAGGCCGGGTGGGCGGCCTCCGGCCGCAACGGCGGCTTCTGCGCGGCCTCCCTCACCCACGGTTTCGCCAACGGCCTGGCCCGCTGGCCCGAGGAACTGCCGAAGCTGGAGGCGCTCGGCCACCGCAACCTGGACGCGATCGAGTCCGCCGTCGCCCGTTACGGCATCGACTGCGCCTACGAGCGCACCGGCGAGATCGACCTCGCCACCGAGCCGTATCAGGTCGCCGAGGTGCGCGAGAGCTCCGAGAAGGCGGCCGGACTGGGCATCGAGCTCACCTTCCTGGACCGCGACGCCGTCCGGGCCGAGGTCGATTCACCGACCTTCCTGGCCGGCGTCTGGGACCGGACCGGTGTGGCGCTGCTCAACCCCGCCCGCCTCGCCTGGGGCCTCAAGCGCGCCTGCCTCGAGCTCGGCGTACGGCTCTACGAGCACACGCCCGCCACCGAACTCGCCCCGCACGGCCCGGGCATGGGCGTCCGCACCCCGTACGGCAGGGTGCGCGCCCGCCAGGTGGCGCTCGGCACCAACGCCTTCCCGTCCCTGGTGCGCCGCGTGCGCCCGTACGTGGTGCCCGTCTACGACTACGCGCTGATGACCGAGCCGCTGGGCGACGAGCAGCTGGCCTCGATCGGCTGGCGGAACCGCCAGGGCCTGAGCGACAGCGCCAACCACTTCCACTACTTCCGGCTGACGGCCGACAACCGCATCCTGTGGGGCGGCTACGACGTCATCTACCACTACGGCGGCCGGATCACCGAGGACTACAACCAGCGCCCCGAGACGTATCTCAAGCTCGCCGGCCACTTCTTCCGCTGCTTCCCGCAGCTGGAGGGCGTGCGCTTCACGCACACCTGGGGCGGGGTCATCGACACCTGCTCCCGCTTCTCACCGTTCTTCGGCACGGCCCACCGCGGCCGCGTCGCGTACGCCGTCGGCTATACGGGCCTGGGCGTCGGCGCCACCCGCTTCGGCGCGGACGTGATGCTCGATCTGCTGAGCGGCGAGCGCACCGAGCGCACGGAGACGGACATGGTCCGTACGAAGCCGCTGCCCTTCCCGCCCGAGCCGGTGCGCTGGGCGGGCATCGGCATCACCCAGTGGTCGCTGGCCCGCGCGGACGCGGGCGGCGGGCGGCGCAACCTCTGGCTCAGAGCGATGGACCGGATCGGCCTCGGATTCGACTCATAGGGGGCCGGGGGGCCGGCCCGCGAACCGGGCTGCCGACCGGGCCGGCCAGGGCGCAGAGCAGTGCACCGAAGAGGAGCCAGCTGGCTACGACGTCCAGAGGCCAGTGGTAGGCGCGGAGCACCAGGCCGGTGCCCACCGCGAGGTTGAGCAGGACGGCCGCGGCCCCGAGCAGGCGCCGTGCGAGGGCCCGGCGCAGCGCGGGTGTCAGCAGCAGCGCCGCCGTGCCGTATGCGACGGCGGCCGTCGCCGCGTGGCCCGAGGGGTACCAGCCGTAGTCCTCCGCGGGACCGAGCGGACCGGGACGGCCGATCCAGATCTTGAGCGGGACGACGACCGCCGGGACGGCCGCCATGGCGAGCGCGGCGAGCAGGGACGGCAGCCACCAGCGCCGTACGCCGTCGCGGCCACCGCGCACGCCCCGCCACAGAGAGACGCAGACGGCTGCCCCCAGCACCGGCAGTGCGACCTGCGTGTTGCCCAGGTCGGCGGCCCGCTCGGCGACGAGGACCCAGCCGTGGGGGCGGAAGATGCTCCGGCCCGCCCGCTCGTCGAGCGCGCGCAGCGGACCGCCCGTCACCACCTGCCAGGTGAGCAGACCGAAGAGCACCGCGCACAGCGCGGGAAGGACGACGCGGACGTGCGGCACCGGAAAACGCGACCGCCCTGGAACGGGGGGGAGGGTTCCAGGGCGGTCGTCACGACCGGTGTGCCGCGCGCCCCGGGGGGTATGGGGCGGGCGGCCGTCCGACCGGTGAGGAGTTCCGGAGCCGGAAGCCCCGGTGGTGTGCGCGAGGGCACAGCCGGGCCGGGGCTGGGGATGCGCCGACTCGACATCGCCCGCAGTCCCCTGCGAGCGGGGTGTTTCTCTCATCTGCAGGAACCGTACGCCAGGCGGGGCGGGCCCGACAGACGGATAGCCCGTCCGCCATCGGCCCCCCACACATTCTTCACGCCGCCTCACAGACGGCCCAGTGGATCACTCCGGGCCCGCGCCGGATCACAGCCCGGCGAGCGCGCCCTCGAGGATGTCCAGGCCTTCGTTCAGCAGGTCCTCGCCGATGACCAGCGGCGGCAGGAAGCGCAGCACGTTCCCGTACGTACCGCAGGTGAGGACCAGCAGGCCCTCCTGGTGGCAGGCCTTCGCCAGCGCCGCCGTCGCCTCCGGGTTCGGGTCCTTCGAGCCGGACTTCACCAGCTCGATCGCGATCATCGCGCCCCGCCCGCGGACGTCACCGATGCTGAATCGATCGTTGTGGGCGTACTTCTCCTGCATCGCGGACAGGCGGCCCTTCATGACCTCCTCGATGCGCTTGGCCTTCGCGTTGAGGTCCAGCTCGCGCATCGTCTCGATGGCGCCGAGCGCGGCGGCGCAGGCCACCGGGTTGCCGCCGTAGGTGCCGCCGAGGCCGCCCACGTGCGCCGCGTCCATGATCTCGGCGCGGCCGGTGACGGCGGCGAGCGGCAGGCCGCCCGCGATGCCCTTGGCGGTGGTGATCAGGTCCGGGACGACCCCCTCGTCCTCGCAGGCGAACCACTGGCCGGTGCGGCAGAAGCCGGACTGGATCTCGTCCGCGACGAAGACGATGCCGTTGTCGCTCGCGAACTTCGCGAGCGCCGGGAGGAAGCCCTTCGCGGGCTCGATGAAGCCGCCCTCGCCGAGCACCGGCTCGATCACGATCGCCGCGACGTTCTCGGCGCCGATCTGCTTGGAGATCATGTCGATGGCCTGGGCCGAGGCCTCCTGGGCGCAGTTCTCCGGGCCGGTCAGCCAGCGGTACGGGTACGCCAGCGGCACGCGGTAGACCTCGGGCGCGAACGGGCCGAAGGAGTGCTTGTACGGCATGTTCTTGGCGGTCAGCGCCATCGTGAGGTTCGTCCGGCCGTGGTAGCCGTGGTCGAACACGACGACCGCCTGGCGCCTGGTGTACGCGCGGGCGATCTTCACCGCGTTCTCCACCGCCTCCGCGCCGGAGTTGAACAGCGCGGACTTCTTCGCGTGGTCGCCCGGCGTGAGCCTGGCCAGCTCCTCGCAGACCTCCACGTAGCCCTCGTACGGGGCCACCATGAAACAGGTGTGGGTGAAGTCGGCGAGCTGGGCGGACGCGCGGCGTACGACGGCCTCGGCGGAGTTGCCGACCGAGGTCACGGCGATGCCGGAGCCGAAGTCGATGAGGGAGTTGCCGTCCACGTCCTCGAGGACGCCGCCGCCCGCGCGCGCGGCGAAGACCGGCAGCACGGACCCGACGCCGCCGGCGACCGCGGCGCTCCTGCGGGCCTGCAGCTCCTGGGACTTCGGCCCGGGGATCGCGGTGACGACGCGGCGCTCCTGCGGGAGCGAGGGGCCTCCGGCGGTTGCGGTCATGAGGATCTCCTGTGGTCCGTGCGGATGAATGGGGCGTTACGTGGCCCGATGTGGTCCTACCCACGCAGGCTAGGCCCGGGGCAGGCCCCTGGGCATGCTCCGATAGGTAGCGCTGGGCGTGTCACGTTGTCCGCGGCGGACATAGGCAGGGCGCGGCGGGGGATGGCGGCCGGGGCGGGCGGACCGGTGAACTCCCCTGACAGGGGCACTAGATTGAGCGGGGCATTGGCGAGGACCGGGCGGTCAGGGGGCAGCGGAGCAGATGGACACCGAGGGCACGTACGACCCGCGCGGCACGCGCTCCGACCCGCATGTGCCGCGGCCCGCCGGGCCGCCGCGCGCCGAAGGTGTCCCGCCGCGCCCCGACGCGCCGCCGCCGGTTCCGGCCGGGCAGCAGGGCCGGGACTTCCTCGCGTGGCTGCGCACCCCACGGGCCGAGGCCGCGCCCGGCATCTGGGCGTACGGGCACCGGCCCAGGCCGCCCGAGGAGCCGGACCGCATCCCCGGGCGCCAGCTGATCAGCGGTGCGCTGATCGCGTTCCTCTGCGGCTGGCTGGTGTGGTCGCTGCTCTGGAACAGATACCTCGAGGGATGGTGGATCTTCGTCGACGACTGGTGGCTGCTGCCGCTGCTGCTGGTCGTGCCCGACACCTGGCGGAACACCGGGAGCGACTACTACGAGCTGTTCGTCGCGGCGACCTACCTCTACGACGCGCTCGTCCTGAGCCTGATCGCCGTGGGCTTCGGACGAGTCGGCAACTGGCGGGCGGTCTGGCGGCGGTTCGGCATCCCGCTGTGGCCGCTGTTCGTGCTGCTCCCCGGCGTATGGCGCGAGATGCCGCGCAGCACGTGGTGGCTCGAGTGGGCCTCGAACCTCTACTACGTTCTCCTCGTGGCCGCTGTCGTCACGGTCGTCGGGCGGGCCGGCACCTGGCCGGGGCTCTGGCGGCGGCAGACAGGACCGGCGCAGGCTCCGGCGCCGGGCGCCGACCCCGCCGAGTGGCCCGAGCTGCGGGCCGCCGGCGCCTCCGCGGTGGCGGACAAGCTCGCGGACGAGGCCAGGGCCGGCCGGATGAACGACGTCGATCACGCCCGTATCGGCCGCGCCTGGCAGTCCGTGCGGGCCCAGCCTTCGCGCCTCGCCGCCTTCACCGACACCGTGCAGCGCCATGGCGCCGCCGCCTGCGCGCACCCCTCCGGCGTGCGCGACCTGGCCGTCCGCATCGGCCGCCACGACCTGCGGGTCCGCCAGGTGCGCATCGGCGCCGCGGCCGACGACCAGCGCAATCCGTACCAGCACCGGGGCGCGGGATGCGCGCTCGACCCCGGGCTGCTGGGCACCTCACTCCTCGCGGTCGGGCCGCCCGGCTCGGGAAAGACCGCTCACCTCGTCCGGCCCGTCCTGGAGTCGCTGTGCCTGCAGGCCCTGGCAGGGCAGGCCGCGGTCGTCGCCGTCGGGGCTGCGGGGGCCGGGCTCGCGCCCGACGACGCGTTCGACGTCGTGATCCGGCTCGGCAGGCCGGACTCTGCCTACGACCTGGACCTCTACGGCGGCACCACGGACCCCGACGCGGCCGCGGGCATGCTCGCGGAAGCCCTGGTCGGCGACCTGGCCGCCACGCTGCCCGGCGGGGACAGCCGCAGGGCCGCCACCGCGCTCGGCCAGCTCCTCGGTCCGTACCGGGCCGTCCACGGACGCTTCCCGTCCGTACCGGAGCTGCGCGAGCTGCTGGACGGCTCGTCCGCCGCGCTCGGTGCGCTCCGGGCCGCGCTCGAGGAGTCGGGCGACGCCACGCAGCTGCGCGAACTCGACGCGCGCGAACGGCAGTCGGGGCGCGCGGGCGACGTCGGGGCGCTGCTCGCCGACCGGATCGCGCTCCTCGACCGGCCCGCCTTCGCGGACTTCTTCGACCCCACGGGTGCCGCGGACGCCGCGGGTGCCACAGGTGCGAGCCGCCCCTTCTCGCTGCGCGCCCTCGAACACCCGCTGCGGGTCCGTATCGACCTGCCCGAGCGCGGTCACGCGGAGGCCTCGCGGCTGCTGGCCCGCCTCGTGCTCGCCCAGTTCACCGAGTGCGCCACGGCCCGTACGGACCGCTCGCTCTTCGCCTGCCTCCTGCTCGACGACGCCACGCACACCGTCACCGCGGAGGCGCTGCGCGGCATCCAGCGGCTGCGCTCCGCCAACGCAGGGGCGGTGCTGACGCTCCGGACGCTCGAGGACGTTCCGGAGGCGCTGCGTACGCCGCTGCTCGGCGCGGTCGGCTGCCGTATGGCTTTCGCGGGCGTGACGACGTGGGACGGTGCCCGGTTCGCGGAGGTGTGGGGCAAGGACTGGGTGGAGACCCGGGACGTCACCAACCGGCAGATCATCGCGGACGAGCCGCTCACACGCGTGGTGCACGCCGTGCGCAGGCTCGTCACGGGCCGCGCCGTAACAGCCGAGTCGGTGACCGTACGGACAGTGGAGCGGGAGCGCTGGACCGCTTCCGAGCTGGCCCACTCCGTCCCCGCCGGGCACGCGGTGATCTCGCTGACCACGGTCCGCGGCGAGCACGCCCCTCCGGTGCTGGTGGATCTGCGCTCCTGACCAGCGCGGATGCCCGGGATTCGTCCGCTGAGGCAGAATTGGGCCATGCCGTTCATACGGGACGGCGAAGTCCTCGCTTGAAGGTGCCATGCCCCCTACCCTCGCGTCCCTCGTCCAGCACTCCGCGCTCAAGCTCGGCGTCCGCGCGGGCGAGGACCGGCTGGACACCGCCGTCCGCTGGGCGCACCCCAGCGAACTCGACGACCCCGTCCCGTACATGGAGGGCGGCGAACTGCTGCTCACCACCGCCATGAAGCTCGACGCCGAGGACGCGGACGCGATGCGCCGGTACGTACGGAGGCTGGCGGACGCGGGCGTCGTCGGGCTCGGCTTCGCCGTCGGCGTCAACTACGAGGACATCCCGCAGGCGCTGGTCGACGCGGCGGCGGAGGCGGGCTTCCCGCTGCTCGAGGTCCCGCGAAGGACCCCCTTCATCGCGATCAGCAAGGCCGTCTCGGCGGCCATAGCCGCCGACCAGTACCGGGCCGTCACGGCGGGCTTCGACGCCCAGCGGGAGCTGACCCGCGCCGCGCTGAGCGCCGAGGGCCCCACCGCGCTCCTGGACCGGCTGGCCGCGCACGTCGACGGGTGGGCGGCGCTCTACGACGCGTCCGGAGCGGTGGTCGCGGCGGCGCCCGAGTGGGCGGCCCGCCGCGCGGCCCGGCTCACCGCCGACGTGGCCCGGCTGCGCGAACGGCCCGCCCCGGCGAGCGCGGTCGTGGGCGCGGCCGACGACCGCGAGGACCGGGTCGAGCTGCAGTCCCTGGGCACCGGCCGCCGGGCCCGCGGCGTCCTCGCCGTCGGCACCGGCGCCCCGCTGGGCACCGCCGAGCGCTACGCCGTGCACTCCGCGATCGCCCTGCTCACGCTGACCACGGAGCGCTCGCGCTCGCTGCACGAGGCGGAACAGCGGCTCGGCGCGGCGGTGCTGCGGATGCTGCTGGCGGGCGAGCCGGACCACGCGCGGGCGGTGGCGGGCGGGCTGTACGGCGGGCTGCTGGACGCACCCTTCCGCGTACTCGTCGCCGAGACGGCGCCGGGCGCCGCTGTGGACGAGGCCGCGGCGGGGGGCGGGGCGGCCGACCCGCTCGGCGCGCTCGCCGACGCCCTGGAAGCGGCCGCGGCCCGCGGCGGCGAGTCGGTACTGGCCGTACCCGACGGCGACCGCCTGATCGTCCTGTCCCCCGACGGCGGGGCAGCGGTCGCCGCCTGCACGGAGTACGCGGAGGCGCTGGAGGAGCGGCGCGGTGCGGCGGCCGGGCGGCACGAGTCGGCAGCGGGCTCGAACGGGGGCGCGGAGCCGGTCGTCGGCCTCTCCGCCCCGGCGGGCCCGAGCGCCGCCGCGAGCGCCTACCGCCAGGCGCGACAGGCCCTCTCCGTGGCCCGCCGCCGCGGCCGCGCCCTCGTCGAGCACGAGCAGGTCGCCGCCGGATCCGTTCTCCCGCTCCTCGCCGACGACGCCGTACGGGCCTTCGCGGACGGGATGCTCCGCGCGCTGCATGAGCACGACGCGACGGGCCGCGGCGACCTGGTCGCCTCCCTGCGTGCCTGGCTCTCCCGCCACGGCCAGTGGGATGCGGCCGCCGCGGACCTCGGCGTCCATCGCCACACGCTGCGCTACCGCATGCGCCGCGTCGAGGAGATCCTCGGCCGCTCCCTGGACGACCCGGACGTCCGCATGGAACTCTGGCTGGCCCTCAAAGCCACGGACTAGACCAACACCTCCCGCCGCAACGGCGATCAACCACCGCGGCGGAGCCCGGCCGAACCCGCCGCAATCGGACGGCAGCCGTTGCGGCGGGGTTCTGCCGCATGCCGGGTGCGGGCCGGTTGTGCCCCCGGCAGAACGAATGTCCACAACCGGCGGAAAGATTGCCACCGCGGCCAGCGGAAAGCCCGCACCACTCCACCCCGGACAAACGAAATCCCCCGCCCCCGCCCCTACCGTGGTGGCAGAGACGAACCCCACCACTTCGGAAGGGCCGGGATCCGCTGTGACCACACATCACGCCTTCTGGCTCGCCGGCCGCGAGGCGACCGGCGACGACACGTTCGACGTCACCTCCCCCTGGGACGGCAGCCTCGTCGGCACCGTCAGCGTTCCCACCGAGGCCCAGGTCGAGGAGGCCGTGGCCGCCGCGGACGCCGTGCGCGACGAGTTCGCCGCGACGCCCGCCCACGTACGGGCCGCCGCCCTCGACCACGTCTCGCGCCGCCTCGTCGAGCGCACCGAGGAGATCGCCCGGCTCATCTCGGCCGAGAACGGCAAGCCCCTCAAGTGGGCGCGCGGCGAACTCGGCCGCGCCGTCTCCGTCTTCCGCTTCGCGGCCGAGGAGGCCCGCCGCTTCAACGGCGGTGACGCGCAGCGCCTGGACACCGACGCCGGCGGCGTCGGGCGGCTCGCCTTCACCCGCCGCTTCCCGCGCGGCACCGTGCTCGGCATCGCGCCGTTCAACTTCCCGCTCAACCTCTGTGCCCACAAGCTCGCCCCGGCGATCGCGGTCGGCGCGCCGATCATCCTCAAGCCCGCCCCCGCGACCCCGCTGTCCGGCCTGATCCTCGGCGAGCTGCTCGACGAGACCGACTTGCCGGCCGGTGCCTGGAGCATCCTTCCGGTGCCCAACGACCGTATGCCCGCCCTCGTCCAGGACGAGCGGCTGCCGGTCATCTCCTTCACCGGCTCCGACAAGGTCGGCTACGCGATCATGGAGTCGGTGCCGCGCAAGCACTGCACGCTGGAGCTCGGCGGCAACGGCGCGGCGGTCGTCCTGCCCGACTTCTCCTCCGAGGCCGACCTCGACTGGGCCGCGACCCGCATCGCGACCTTCTCCAACTACCAGGGCGGCCAGTCCTGCATCTCCGTGCAGCGGGTCGTCGCGGACGCCTCGGTCTACGACCGTCTCGTCCCCAAAGTGGTCGCAGCCGTCGAGGCGCAGGTCACCGGCGACCCGTCGGACGGCGCGACCGACGTCGGCCCGCTGGTCAGCGAGGACGCGGCCAAGCGCGTCGAGTCCTGGGTCGACGAGGCCGTGCAGGCGGGCGCGCAGCTGCTCACCGGCGGCAAGCGGGACGGCGCCTCGTACGCCCCGACCGTGCTCGCCGACGTCCCGGCCGACGTCACGATCGCCTGTGAGGAGGTTTTCGGCCCGGTTCTGACACTGCAGAAGGTGGACGGCGAGGCCGCGGCCTTCGCGGCGGTCAACGACTCCAAATACGGCCTCCAGGCTGGCGTTTTCACGCACGACCTGCAGACCGCCTTCCGCGCCCACCGCGCGCTCGAGGTCGGCGGCGTCATCATCGGCGACGTCCCGTCCTACCGCGCGGACCAGATGCCGTACGGCGGCGTCAAGCAGTCCGGTGTGGGCCGCGAGGGCGTGCGGTTCGCGATGGACGACTACACATACGAGCGGGTCATGGTGCTGACGGGCATCGACCTCTGAGTCCGCAGAGTCTCAGCTGAGCCTTCAGGGCCTCTCAGGAGAACCCCGGCTCCCGGCGGCCGGAAAGCGACGACACGCGACCCGTATCGCGTTACTCCGTTCGTATCCGTCCTGTGAGAGGGCTGGTACACCGCCCGCGGATTGGGTACATACGGTCGAGTAGTACCTACAGGTAGCAAGTCGACCGGTAGAGGTAGAGTCCCCGACTCCGCGGCGAGGTGAGCACCGCCATGACCGCAATATCCACCAGGCCCACGGTCTCCGAGCGTGAAGCGCGGCAGGTCGCCGAGGCGGCCCGCGAGCAGGACTGGCGCAAGCCGAGCTTCGCCAAGGAACTGTTCCTGGGCCGGTTCCGGCTCGATCTGATCCATCCGCACCCCATGCCCGACGCCGAGGGCGTACGGCGCGGCGAGGAGTTCCTCGACAAGCTGCGCGACTTCTGCGAGACGAGGATCGACAGCGCCCGTATCGAGCGCGAGGCCCAGATCCCGGACGAGGTCATCAACGGCCTCAAGGAGCTCGGCGCCCTGGGCATGAAGATCGACACGAAGTACGGCGGCCTCGGCCTCACGCAGGTGTACTACAACCGGGCCCTGGCCCTGGTCGGCTCCGCCAGCCCCGCCATCGGCGCCCTGCTCTCCGCCCACCAGTCCATCGGCGTGCCCCAGCCCCTGAAGCTCTTCGGGACCCAGGAGCAGAAGGAGACCTTCCTGCCGCGGTGCGCCCGCACGGACATCACGGCCTTCCTGCTCACCGAGCCCGACGTCGGCTCCGACCCGGCCCGGCTCGCCACCACCGCCGTACCCGACGGGGACGACTACATCCTCGACGGCGTCAAGCTCTGGACCACCAACGGCGTGGTCGCCGACCTCCTCGTCGTCATGGCCCGCGTACCGAAGTCGGACGGGCACAAGGGCGGGATCACCGCCTTCGTCGTCGAGGCGGCCTCCGAGGGCATCACCGTCGAGAACCGCAACGCCTTCATGGGCCTGCGCGGCATCGAGAACGGCGTCACGCGCTTCCACCAGGTCCGGGTGCCGGCCGCCAACCGCATCGGCCCCGAGGGCGCGGGCCTCAAGATCGCCCTCACCACGCTCAACACCGGCCGCCTGTCCCTCCCCGCCATGTGCGTCGGCGCCGGCAAGTGGTGCCTGAAGATCGCCCGCGAGTGGTCCGGCGTCCGCGAGCAGTGGGGCAAGCCGGTCGCCAGCCACGAGGCCGTCGGTTCGAAGATCTCCTTCATCGCCGCCACGACCTTCGCCCTGGAAGCCGTGGTGGACCTCTCCAGCCAGATGGCCGACGAGGACCGCAACGACATCCGTATCGAGGCGGCGCTGGCCAAGCTGTACGGCTCCGAGATGGGCTGCGTGATGGCCGACGAGCTGGTGCAGATCCGCGGCGGGCGGGGCTTCGAGACGGCCGCGTCCCTCGCCGCCCGCGGCGAGCGCGCGGTGCCCGCCGAGCAGATGCTGCGCGACCTGCGCATCAACCGCATCTTCGAGGGCTCGACCGAGATCATGCACCTGCTGATCGCCCGCGAGGCCGTCGACGCCCACCTCTCGGTCGCGGGCGACCTCATCGACCCCGAGAAGTCCTTCTCCGACAAGGCGAAGGCGGGCGCCAGGGCCGGCGGCTTCTACGCCCGCTGGCTGCCGAAGCTCGTCGCGGGACCCGGACAACTCCCGCGTACATACGGCGAGTTCCACCGCTCCGGGCACCCGGACCTGTCCGCCCACCTGCGCTTCGTCGAGCGCTCCTCACGCAAGCTCGCCCGCTCCACCTTCTACGCCATGTCCCGCTGGCAGGGCCGGATGGAGACCAAGCAGGGCTTCCTCGGCCGGATCGTCGACATCGGCGCGGAGCTCTTCGCGATGAGCGCGGCGTGCGTACGGGCCGAGCACCTGCGGTCGACCGGCGAGCACGGCCACGAGGCGTACCAGCTGGCCGACGCTTTCTGCCGGCAGTCCCGGGTCCGCGTGGACGAGCTCTTCGGGCGGCTGTGGAGCAACACCGACGAGCTCGACCGCAAGGTCGTCAAAGGCATCCTCGGCGGCGCGTACACCTGGCTGGAGGACGGCATCGTGGATCCCAGCGGCGACGGCCCCTGGATCGCCGACGCCTCCCCGGGCCCGGCCCAGAAGGACAACGTTCACCGCCCCATCCGCTGACCGCCCGGCCTTCGCACGGCCGTCCGCCAGCGCACTCCCGCCCGCGCCGCGGCGCCCCCGACGGGGGCGCCCGTCCGGCGCAGGCGGGGGTTACGGCCACAATGGGGGGATGACGGACTCTCTCGCCCATCCCCACGACCGCTTCGCCGCGGCCACCGCCGCCACCGGGGGGCCCCGGGACATCGTGATCCTCGGCTCCACAGGCTCGATCGGCACCCAGGCCATCGACGTGGTGCTGCGCAATCCCGGCCGCTTCCGCGTCATCGGCCTCTCCGCCGCGGGCGGCAGGGTGGAGCTGCTGGCCGAGCAGGCCCGGCAGCTGGGGGTCCGTACCGTCGCCGTCTCACGCGAGGACGCGGTGCCGGTGCTGCGCGAGGCGCTGGCCGCGCAGTACGGCGGCGAGCCGCTGCCGGAGATCCTGGCGGGCCCGGACGCGGCCACCGAGCTGGCCACGGCCGACTGCCACTCCGTCCTGAACGGCATCACCGGCTCCATCGGCCTCGCGCCCACACTCGCCGCCCTGGAGGCGGGCCGGGTCCTGATCCTGGCCAACAAGGAGTCCCTGATCGTCGGCGGTCCGCTGGTCAGGGCGATCGCCAAGCCCGGCCAGATCGTGCCCGTCGACTCCGAGCACTCCGCCCTCTTCCAGGCCCTCATGGGCGGCAGCAGGGCCGAGGTCCGCAAGCTGGTCGTCACCGCGTCCGGAGGCCCGTTCCGCGGCCGTACGAAGCCGGAGCTCGCGCAGGTCACCCCCGAGCAGGCCCTCGCCCACCCGACCTGGAACATGGGCCCGGTCGTCACGATCAACTCCGCGACCCTGGTCAACAAGGGCCTGGAGGTCATCGAGGCGCACCTGCTCTTCGACGTCCCCTTCGACCGGATCGAGGTCGTCGTCCACCCGCAGTCGTACGTCCACTCCATGGTCGAGTTCACCGATGGGTCCACCCTCCTGCAGGCCGGCCCGCCCGACATGCGGATGCCGATCGCGCTGGGCCTCGGCTGGCCCGACCGGGTGCCGGACGCGGCGCCCGCCTGCGACTGGACGAAGGCGTCGACCTGGGAGTTCTTCCCGCTGGACACCGACGCCTTCCCCTCCGTGGACCTCGCACGGCACGTCGGCGCCCTCGGAGGCACGGCCCCCGCCGTGTTCAACGCCGCCAACGAGGAGTGCGTCGACGCATTTCTCACAGGAAGCCTGCCGTTCAATGGAATTGTGGATACCGTCGCCGACGTGGTCGCCGAACACGGCACGCCGCGGGGAACTGGCCTGACACTCGCGGACGTCCTCGAAGCGGAGACCTGGGCGCGCGCCCGCGCCCGCGAACTGGCAGCGAAGGCGACAGCGGAGGCTCGCGCATGACGACACTGATGACGGTCCTCGGCATAGTCGTCTTCGCCGTGGGCCTCCTCATCTCGATCGCCTGGCACGAGCTGGGGCACCTGTCCACGGCCAAGCTCTTCGGCATCCGCGTGCCGCAGTACATGGTCGGCTTCGGGCCGACCATCTGGTCGCGGCGCAAGGGCGAGACCGAGTACGGCGTCAAGGCCATCCCGCTGGGCGGCTATATCCGCATGATCGGGATGTTCCCGCCCGGGGACGACGGCAAGGTGAAGGCCCGCTCCACCTCCCCGTGGCGCGGCATGATCGAGGATGCCCGCTCCGCGGCCTTCGAGGAGCTCAAGCCCGGGGACGAGAAGCGGCTCTTCTACACGCGCAAGCCGTGGAAGCGCGTCATCGTGATGTTCGCCGGGCCCTTCATGAACCTGATCCTCGCCGTCGTGGTCTTCCTCGGCGTGCTGATGGGCTTCGGCATCAACACCCAGACCACCACCGTCAGCACCGTCTCGGACTGCGTGATCTCGCAGCGCGAGAACCGCGACACCTGCGCCGACGGCGACCCGGCCTCGCCCGCCAAGGCGGCCGGCCTCGAGCCCGGCGACCGTATCGTCGCCTTCAACGGCCGCCAGGTCGAGGACTGGGGCGCCCTCCAGGACCGTATCCGCGACACCATCGGCCCCGCCACGATCACGGTCGAGCGGGACGGGGCGACGAAGACCCTGCACGCGAACCTGGTCGAGAACCAGGTGTCCAAGAACGACGGAAGCGGCCGCCCGGTCCCGGGTGAGTACGTGAAGGCGGGCTTCCTCGGCTTCAGCCCGGCGACGGGCGTCGTCAAGCAGGACCTCGGCCAGTCCGCGGACCGCATGGGCGACATGATCACGTCCGGGGTCCAGTCGCTGGTCGACCTGCCCTCGAAGGTCCCGGCCCTGTGGGACGCGGCCTTCGGCGACGGGGAGCGCGAGCCGGACTCACCGATGGGCGTGGTCGGCGCGGCCCGGGTCGGCGGCGAGGTCTTCAACCTCGACATACCGCCGGAGCAGCGGATCGCGACCATGCTCTTCCTGGTCGCGGGCTTCAACCTGTCGCTGTTCCTGTTCAACATGCTGCCGCTGCTGCCCCTGGACGGCGGGCACATCGCGGGCGCCCTTTGGGAGTCGGTGCGGCGGCACGCGGCGCGCCTCTTCCGGCGGCCCGACCCCGGCCCGTTCGACGTCGCCCAGCTGATGCCGGTCGCCTACGTGGTCGCCGGGATCTTCATCTGCTTCACGCTGCTGGTGCTGGTCGCCGACCTCGTCAACCCCGTCAGAATTTCCTGATCGGGAACGCTTTGCGACAGTCGGGCGAACCTTTCGCCCGGCTGTCGCCCTTTGCGCGAGTTTGGCGAGCAGATGTGCTGAGGCCGCGGCCGGTGCCGTAATCTCAAGGCTGGAGTCCGCCTCTCGGGGACCGCATTGATCCACACCTTCTGGGGTTGCTAGCAATCATGACTGCGATTTCGCTCGGAATGCCGTCGGTTCCGGCCCAGCTCGCCGACCGGCGGGTCAGCCGCAAGATCCAGGTCGGGTCGGTCGCGGTCGGCGGGGACGCTCCGGTGTCGGTGCAGTCGATGACGACGACGGTGACGGCGGACATCGGGTCGACCCTGCAGCAGATCGCGGAGCTGACGGCGTCGGGCTGCCAGATCGTACGGGTGGCCTGCCCGTCGCAGGACGACGCGGACGCGCTGCCGGTGATCGCGAAGAAGTCGCAGATCCCGGTGATCGCGGACATTCACTTCCAGCCGAAGTACGTCTTCGCGGCCATCGACGCCGGGTGCGCGGCGGTGCGGGTGAACCCCGGGAACATCCGGCAGTTCGACGACAAGGTCAAGGAGATCGCCAAGGCCGCGTCCGACGCCGGGGTTCCCATCCGGATCGGCGTGAACGCGGGCTCGCTGGACAAGCGGCTGCTGCAGAAGTACGGCAAGGCCACCCCGGAGGCGCTGGTCGAATCCGCGCTCTGGGAGTGCTCGCTGTTCGAGGAGCACGGCTTCCGGGACATCAAGATCTCGGTGAAGCACAACGACCCGGTGGTGATGGTCAACGCCTACCGGCAGCTGGCCGCGCAGTGCGACTACCCTCTGCACCTGGGCGTCACGGAGGCGGGCCCGGCGTTCCAGGGCACCATCAAGTCGGCCGTCGCCTTCGGCGCGCTGCTCAGCGAGGGCATCGGGGACACGATCCGGGTCTCGCTCTCCGCCCCGCCGGCGGAGGAGGTCAAGGTCGGCATCCAGATTCTCGAGTCCCTGGGCCTCCGGCAGCGCCGCCTGGAGATCGTCTCCTGCCCGTCCTGCGGCCGCGCCCAGGTCGATGTCTACAAGCTGGCCGACGAGGTGACGGCGGGCCTGGACGGCATGGAGGTGCCGCTCCGCGTGGCGGTCATGGGCTGTGTCGTCAACGGGCCGGGCGAGGCGCGCGAGGCCGACCTCGGCGTCGCCTCCGGCAATGGCAAGGGCCAGATCTTCGTCAAGGGCGAGGTCATCAAGACCGTTCCCGAGTCGAAGATCGTGGAGACCCTGATCGAGGAAGCCATGAAGATCGCCGAGCAGATGGAGAAGGACGGCGCCGTGTCCGGCGAGCCCCAGGTCTCCGTGAGCTGACCCCTGCTGAGGGCGCCGTTCACCAGCACCCAGCGGGTAAAGTGCGGAAACCAGCAGACCGCACGGTGAGGCATTCCGACAGGTGTTGACCACGACCACGACGAGGGTTCTCGAACCCCGAGAGCTCGACGCCGCCCTCGCGGTCCTCGACCGCGACCCGGTCGCGAACGCCTTCGTCGCTGCCCGCGTCCAGGTCGCCGGTCTCGACCCGTGGCGTCTCGGCGGCGAGATGTGGGGCTGGTACGCGGCCGGCAGGCTCGAGGCGCTCTGTTACGCCGGCGCCAACCTCGTCCCCATCTGCGCGGGCCCCGAGGCCGTACGCGGCTTCGCCGACCGAGCCCGCCGCGCCGGCCGCCGCTGCTCCTCCATCGTCGGCCCGGCCGAGCCCGTGGCCCGGCTGTGGTCGCTGCTCGAACCGAGCTGGGGCCCGGCCCGCGAGGTCCGCTCCCACCAGCCGCTCATGGTCACCACCTCCCTCCCCGCCGACATCCCGCCCGACCCGCTCGTCCGCCGCATCCGCAAGGACGAGATAGACACCGTCATGCCGGCCTGCATCGCGATGTTCACCGAGGAGGTCGGCGTCTCGCCGCTCGCGGGCGACGGCGGGCTGCTCTACCAGGCGCGGGTCGCGGAACTCGTCGGCACCGGCCGCTCCTTCGCCCGCATCGAGAACGGCAGGGTGATCTTCAAGGCGGAGATCGGCGCGGCGACCCCGAAGGCGTGCCAGATCCAGGGCGTCTGGGTCGACCCCGAGTTCCGCGGCCGCGGGCTCTCCGAGACCGGAATGGCGGCCGTTCTGCGGTACGCGCTGAGCGAGATCGCCCCCGTCGCCAGCCTCTACGTCAACGACTACAACACCCCTGCCCGCGCCGCGTACCGCCGCGTCGGCTTCCACGAGGTCGGCGCCTTCATGAGCGTCCTGTTCTGAACTCCTCGGCGGTCCACGTGCGGTCCCCCCACGGGTAGGGTCGCGACATGGATGACGTCGTGGTCGGGCCGCTCGACCTTGCCGCACGGGTGGACGAGGCACTGGCCGTTCAGGCGCTCGCGTTCGGGCTCAGCCACGACGAGATCGGCGTACGGCGTCACATCGTGCTGCGGCACCTCACCAGCCCCGGCGCCCGCGCGCTCGGCGCCACCGCACCCGACGGCCGCCTCGTCGGCTTCGTCTACGGGATGCCCAACGACCGCGGCCACTGGTGGTCGACCGTGGTCGAGCCGTACCTCAGGGCCGCGGGACAGGAAGACTGGCTCGACGACTCCTTCGTCATCACCGAGCTGCATGTCCATCCCGCGTTCCAGAAGCGGGGGATCGGGCGCGCGCTGATCACCACGATCACGGACAGCGCCGCGGAGCCCCGCAGCATCCTGTCCGCGATCGACACCGAGAGCCCGGCCCGTATGCTCTACCGCGCCCTGGGCTACCACGACCTCGCCCGCCGGGTCGTCTTCCCCAGCGCCCCCAGCCCGTACGCGGTGATGGGCGCGTATCTGCCGCTGCGCAGAGGGCTCGCCGCAGCCCGCCGCCGCTCGGTTGGATAGCCTCCTGGCATCGCTTTCGCAACGCAAGACGCAGGAGACAACGTCATGGTCCAGCGCATGTCCCGGATGATGCTCAAGACACTGCGCGACGCCCCGGCCGATGCCGAGACCGCCAGCCACAAGCTGCTGGTCCGCGCCGGGTACGTCCGCCGTTCTTCCGCGGGGATCTGGACCTGGCTGCCGCTCGGCAAGAAGGTCCTGGAGAACGTCGCCCGCGTGGTCCGCGAGGAGATGGACGCCATCGGCGGCCAGGAGGTGCTGCTGCCCGCGCTGCTGCCGAAGGAGCCCTATGAGGCCTCCGGGCGCTGGGAGGAGTACGGCGACCTGCTGTTCCGGCTCAAGGACCGCAAGGGCGCCGACTACCTCCTCGGCCCCACCCACGAGGAGATCTTCACCCTGGTCGTCAAGGACCAGTGCACGTCCTACAAGGACATGCCGGTGATCCTCTACCAGATCCAGACCAAGTACCGGGACGAGGCGCGGCCCCGCTCCGGCGTGCTGCGCGGCCGCGAGTTCCTGATGAAGGACTCGTACTCCTTCGACACCGACGATGAGGGCCTCGACGCCTCCTACCAGCTGCACCGGGAGGCGTACACGAAGATCTTCCAGCGGATCGGCCTGGACTACCGCATCGTCTCGGCCGTCTCCGGGGCCATGGGCGGCTCGGCGTCCGAGGAGTTCCTCGCCCCTGCCGCCGCCGGCGAGGACACCTTCGTCGACTGCCCGGCCTGCGACTACGCGGCCAACACGGAGGCGGTCACCGTCCCCGTCCCGGAGGTCGAGCAGGTCGAGCACCCGCCGGTCGAGGAGCTTGACACCCCGGACACCCCGACCATCGAGACCCTCGCCGAGTACCTGGGCGTCGAGCGCTCCGCGACCCTCAAGAACCTCCTGGTCAAGGTCGACGGGAAGATCACGGCCGTCGGCGTGCCGGGGGACCGCGAGGTCGATCTCGGCAAGCTCGGCGAACACCTCGCGCCCGCCGTGGTGGAGCTGGTGACGGCGGAGGACTTCGAGGGCCGCCCCGACCTCGTACGCGGCTACGTCGGCCCGCAGGGGCTGGCCGGGACCTCCTTCCGGTACATCGCCGACCCTCGCGTCGCCCCCGGCACCGCGTGGATCACCGGTGCCAACAAGGACGGCAAGCACGCCAGGAACGTGGTGTGCGGGCGGGACTTCGAGGTCGACCAGTACCTGGACGTGGTCGTCGTCGAGCCGGGCGACCCCTGCCCGCGCTGCGGTACGGGGCTGGAGATCGGCCGGGCCATCGAGATCGGCCACATCTTCCAGCTGGGCCGGAAGTACGCGGACGCCTTCGAGCTCGACGTGCTGGGCCGGGAGGGCAAGCCGGTACGGGTGACCATGGGCTCGTACGGCATCGGCGTCTCCCGGGCCGTGGCCGCGCTGGCCGAGCAGACCGCCGACGGGCAGGGGCTGTGCTGGCCGCGCGAGATCGCGCCGGCGGATGTGCACGTGGTCGCGGCCGGCAAGGCGCAGCAGACCGAAATCGCCCTGGAGGTGGCCGAGAAGCTGCACTCCGCGGGCGTGCGGGTGCTCGTCGACGACCGGGCGGGCGTCTCGCCGGGCGTGAAGTTCACGGACGCGGAGCTGATCGGCGTCCCGGCGATTCTGGTCGTCGGGCGGCGGGCGGGCGAGGGCGTCGTCGAACTGAAGGACCGTCACACGGGGGAGCGGGAGGAACTCCCGGTCGACGAGGCCTTGGCGCGCCTGGCGAAGGCGTAGGCGCGCCACCCGGTTGTCGGCATGCGTTCCGCGGGGCTGGGGCACCTCCCAGGCGAAGCTCTGGGGGAGGGTGGGCACAACCGGCCACCGGCCCGCGGTCGCGTACGAGACGGCAACCCTCGGCGGCCAGCTGCGCGCCGTCGCCGGGCACGCCGTGGATCACAGCCAGGCCGCGAACTCCAGGAGAAGTTCGCCATCTTGGGGGCGGCCAGCGGTCAGCGCGCGTACGCCCGACTCGACCGCGCGGAACACCGTCCAGCCGCGCAGCCGCTCGCGGTCCACGTCCAGGGAGTCCGCCAGCTTCGCGACCCGCCGGCGCGCCGCGGACGCCCCGCCCGGCGAGGCCACCAGGTCCTCCAGGCGGTCTCGGACGAGCCGCGCCAGGTCGTACGCGCGCTCTCCGACCACCGGCTGCGGCCCGACCGCCAGCCAGGGTGCCCGCTCCGCCGCCAGCACCTTGCCCTGCCGGAAGCGGCCGTGCAGGAGCAGGACTTCCGGGGGTGCGGCCGCCAGCGCGTCGCGTATGGCCAGGGCGTCCTCCACCAGCGGCGCGGCGCCCTCCACCGCCGGGTCCTCGAGAGCCGCGCGCAGCACCTGCGCCACGCGCGCGGTCCTGTCGGCCACCGACTCGAAGGGATGGTGCTCGCCGGGCGGGACCCACAGCTTGCGCACCGTGCCCGCCGCCTCGAGCTGCGCCTTCGCCTCGGGCAGCGAGCTCAGCGAGACCTCGCCGTGCAGCCGCTCGAGCAGCAGAGCCCCCGCCTCCGGATCGGCGTCCAGCAGCCGTACGGCGCCCCAGCCGTCCCAGTGCGCCAGCGCCGCGTGCTCGGGCCGGGAGCGCGCGCCGGGGGCGAGGAGCTTGAGCGCCGCCGGACTGCCGTCCGCCCGCCGCACGAGGACGACCAGGCTGCTGCGGCCGCCGGGCGCCTGTACGCGCTCAACGGTCAGGTCCCAGCGGACCAGGGCCTCCTGGACCAGCTCCGGCAGCTCCTGCAGCCACTCCTTCCCGGCGTCCCCGTACTCCTCGGCCAGCGCGCGCACGAGGCGCTGCGGCGGCTCGAGGGGAGTGCCGGCGTCGGGCCGTGCTGCTGAAGCCATCCCTGAGCTGTCCCTTTCCATCTCCATCGCTGCGTGCGGGCATCTGCGGACCACGAGCGGTCCATACGCAGTCCGCCCCGTTCCGGTGACAGCCGTCAGAGCGCGTCCGCCGTGCTGCTCGCCGACTCGGAGGGCCCGGCCTCGGCCCGTCGTTCGGCAAGCCCAGGGAAGGCTACGCTGCCGCCTCTCCAGCGCACCGCCCGCACCGCCGCCTCCCGCAGCGCGGCCGCGGCCTCGCGGCGCAGCGAGCCCTCCGAGGCGCGCACCAGGTCGCCGTACACCCCGGCCACCCGGTCCTCGAGCTCGGCGGCGAGCCGGACGGCGGCGGCCTCGTCGGGGACCGGGAAGGGCAGGGCATAGGCCGCGGCCGAGGCCTCGGGCGTGCCGCCCATGTCGCGGACGGTGCGGCCCAGGGCGTCCCGGCGCGCCCGGTGCGCGTCGTACGCCTCGCGGGCGTCGGCCCGCCTGCTCTCTCCTATCCGCGCGCCGGCCACGCCGTACCCGTACACCGCGGCATGCTCCGCCCCCAGCGCGGCCTGCGTGGCGGCGAGGGCGCCCTCCTGGGAGGCGGGGCGGGCGCTGGGGGTGTGGGTGGTCATCTCGTCTCTCCTGAGCCACGAGCTGGGGTGCGTACGGCCCGGGCGGATCCCGGTCTTAGGCGTGGTCGCATCAGCCGCCCTCCGTGAGGAGGTACACGTGGGCCGCACCGGCCGCAGCGACCGAGGCGAGCAGGCGGGCCAGCTCCGGGGCAGCGTCGAGCAGGGCGGCGGCGCGGGCGTCGGCCGTGCGGCGCTCGGCGTCGGCCAGCGCGGCGAGGGCCTGGCCCTCGTCGTCCGGGATCTGCGGCGGCCGCTCCGGCGGGCGGCTCCGGGAGGCCGAGGGTGACGCGCCGGAGGCCCGGGGCGGGGAGAGCGCGTCCGCGTGCTCGGCGACCTCGGAGCGCAGCGGCGCCAGCAGGCCCGCGAGCGCCGGGTGGGCCTCGGCCGTCGCGTCGTACCGCGCCAGCAGGGCCCGCGAATCGCGCGCGCTCCGCTCGCGCAGCCTGCGGGCCGCGGTGCTCCGCTCGGCCCGCTCGGCCGCGGAACCGTCGTCCGAGCAGCCGGAGAGCACGGCGGCGGCGCCGCAGGAGCCGAGCGCCCCGGCGAGCAGACTCCTCCTGCGCGGTCCGGACACCGGGGCGGGCACCGGCTCGGACACCGGCTCGGACACGGGCTCTGAAACCGGCGCGGCGTCCGGCCCGGGCGCAGGCCGGGAGACGGGCCCGGACGGGGGCCGTGACGGTGTGGGGAGCGGCACGGTTCACATCCTGTTGTGGAGCGAGGGCGCAAGAGGCCGGTGATCGGGGAGAGGCCGGGCCGGGACGGACGCCCTTGATCGGCTGGAGCCGAGAGTACCCGCGCGTACCGCGAGGACCTGCGACCGGCTCGGCCCTGCCCCTTCCACGCCTGCCACGCCCGCGAAACGCGGACAGCACCACCGCCCGTGACCGGATACCCTTTGACCTGACACGCGCCTTCCCACAACAGCACACGCGGCCGAGGAGTCACCCGGATGAGCACCACCCAGAGCGAGAGGCTGCGCGGACTGCTCGAACCGCTCGTCGCCGCGCGAGACCTGGATCTGGAAGAGATCGAGGTGACACCGGCAGGGAAGCGACGCGTACTCAGGATCGTGGTGGACTCCGACGAGGGTGTCCAGCTGGACGCCTGCGCCGAGTTGAGCCGGGCGGTCTCCGAGAAGCTGGACGAGTCCGACGCGATGGGCGGAGCTCCGTACGTCCTCGAGGTCACCTCCCCGGGCGCCGACCGGCCGCTCACCGAATTGCGCCACTACCGCCGCGCCACCGGCCGGCTCATCAAGGCCCGGCTCGCCGCGGGCGGGGAGCTGGTCGCCCGGATCACCGCCGTCGACGAGGAGGGCCTCGACCTCGAGGTGCCGGGCGTCAAGGGCCGCAAGCCCACCACCCGCCGGCTCGCCTTCGGCGAGATCGCCAAGGCCCGGGTGGAGATCGAGTTCAACCGCAAGGCCGCCGAGAAGAGTGCCGCGGCCGCTGACGACGAGAGCCAGGAGGAGGCGTAGCCGTGGACATCGACATGAGTGCCCTGCGGGGTTTGGTACGGGAGAAGGAGATCTCCTTCGATCTGCTGGTCGAGGCGATCGAGGCGGCCCTCCTCATCGCGTACCACCGCACCGAGGGAAGCCGTCGCCACGCGCGCGTGGAGCTGGACCGCAACACCGGCCATGTGACCGTGTGGGCGCAGGAGGACCCGGCCGACCTCGAGGAGGGCGAGGAGCCCCGCGAGTTCGACGACACCCCGTCCGGCTTCGGCCGGATCGCCGCGACCACCGCCAAGCAGGTCATCCTGCAGCGGCTGCGGGACGCGGAGGAGGAGATCACCTTCGGCGAGTACGCGGGCCGCGAGGGCGATGTCGTCGCGGGCGTCGTCCAGCAGGGCAAGGATCCCAAGAACGTCCTCGTCGACATCGGCAGGCTCGAGGCGATCCTGCCGGTGCAGGAGCAGGTCCCGGGCGAGGACTACGCGCACGGCACGCGGCTGCGCTCGTACGTGGTGCGCGTGGTCAAGGGCGTCCGCGGCCCCTCCGTCACCCTCTCCCGGACCCACCCCAACCTTGTGAAGAAGCTCTTCGCCATGGAGGTTCCGGAGATCGCGGACGGCTCGGTGGAGATCGCGGCCATCGCGCGCGAGGCCGGCCACCGCACCAAGATCGCCGTACGGTCCACCCGCTCGGGCCTCAACGCCAAGGGCGCCTGTATCGGCCCGATGGGCGGCCGGGTGCGCGCTGTCATGGCCGAACTGGGCGGCGAGAAGATCGACATCGTCGACTGGTCGGACGACCCGGCGGAGCTGGTCGCGCACGCGCTGTCACCCGCCCGGGTGAGCAAGGTCGAGGTCGTCGACCTCGCGGCCCGCTCGGCCCGCGTCACCGTCCCCGACTACCAGCTGTCGCTGGCGATCGGGAAGGAAGGGCAGAACGCCCGGCTGGCCGCACGCCTCACCGGCTGGCGGATCGACATCCGCCCGGACACCGAGCAGCAGCCCGTCGGCCAGACCGCCGAGTAGCCGCCGCGGGCCCGGCAGGCCCCGCGGCGAAGCAGGGGGCTGCCGGAAAACGGCGGCCCGAACGGAAATAACGAGTAGCCGTACGGGCATTACCCCAGCAGGGTGAGGTCGGTACGGGGAGGTAGACTTAGGCGTGTCTGGCCGGACGCATGCCCGCGCATGCCCAGAGCGAACGTGTGTGGGATGCCGGGAGCGAGCGGCCAAGGACGATCTGCTGCGGATTGCGGTGATCGAGGACGCCTGTGTCCCCGATCCTCGCGGTACGCTCCCTGGCCGGGGTGCTTATGTGCACCTCGCCCCGGTCTGTCTTGACATGGCGGTCCGCCGCCGGGCGTTCTCCCGGGCCTTCCGAGGCCGGGGACCGCTCGACACCACGGCCTTGCGCCAGTACGTCGAGCAGGCAACAGAGCAGGCAACACCGTAAGAGCACGGCACGGGAAACCGTGCGGTCAGGTACCTCGCGAGTCGGAAGTAGGTCGAGATTGCGATGAGCACTCGATGAGTACGCGATGAGTACGCCCATGAAGTAGCGACGGTCCGGCGGACACCCCGGACCAGAAGGAGCGAAGTGGCTAAGGTCCGGGTATACGAGCTCGCCAAGGAGTTCGGAGTCGAGAGCAAGGTCGTCATGGCCAAGCTCCAAGAACTTGGCGAATTCGTCCGTTCGGCGTCCTCGACGATCGAGGCGCCGGTTGTACGCAAACTGACTGACGCTTTCCAGCAGGGCAACGGCTCCGGCCGTGCCGCAGGCAAGCCTTCGGCGCCCCGCAAGGCGGCGCCGGCCAAGCCGTCCCCCACCCCGGGTGCGACGGCTCGTCCCGCTGGCCCCAAGCCCAGCGCGGCCAAGCCCGCCGCCGAGGCAGGGGGCCCCGTAACTCCCGCGGCTCCGGGTCCGCGGCCCACTCCGGGCCCGAAGACCCCGGCGCCGAAGCCCGGTCCGGCCCAGCCGGCGACGCCCGCTCCGGCCTCCCCGGAGTTCACCGCACCGCCGACGCCCGCAGGGCCCAAGCCCGGCACCCCGGGTCCGCGTCCCGCCCGCCCGGCCGGTCCTGGCCAGGGCCGTGGCGAGGGCACCCGTCCGGGTGCTTCGCGCTCCGGCGGCGAGCGTGCACCGCGTCCCGGTGCCCGCCCGGCCGGTCCGCGTCCGGGCAACAACCCCTTCACGTCCGGCGGCAGCACCGGTATGGCGCGCCCGCAGGCGCCCCGTCCCGGCGGTGCGCCGCGCCCCGGCGGCCAGGGCGGCCCCGGCGGCCCGCGTCCCGGCGGCGAGCGCCAGGGCGGTCCCCGTCCGCAGGGTCAGGGCGGCGCTCGTCCGACCCCGGGCGGCATGCCGCGTCCGCAGGGTGCCTCCGGCGGTCCCCGTCCGGGCGGCGGTCCCGGTGGTAACCGCCCGAACCCGGGCATGATGCCGCAGCGTCCGTCCGCAGGCCCGCGTCCGGGCCCCGGTGGCGGCGGTGGCCGTGGTCCTGCCGGTGCCGGACGTCCCGGTGGCGGCGGCCGTCCGGGCGGTGGCGGCGGCTTCGCCGGCCGTCCCGGCGGTGGCGGCGGCGGTCGTCCCGGTGGCGGCGGCGGTTTCGCCGGCCGTCCCGGTGGTGGCGGCGGCTTCGGTGGTGGCGGCGCAGGCCGTCCCGGCTTCGGTGGCCGTCCCGGCGGTCCCGGCGGCCGTGGTGGCACGCAGGGCGCCTTCGGCCGTCCCGGCGGTCCGGCGCGCCGTGGCCGCAAGTCGAAGCGGCAGAGGCGCCAGGAGTACGAGGCCATGCAGGCCCCGTCCATCGGCGGCGTGATGCTGCCTCGCGGCAACGGGCAGACCGTCCGCCTGTCGCGTGGTGCCTCGCTCACCGACTTCGCGGAGAAGATCAACGCCAACCCGGCGTCGCTGGTCCAGGTGATGTTCAACCTGGGCGAGATGGTCACCGCGACCCAGTCGGTCTCCGACGAGACGCTGCATCTCCTCGGCGAGGAGATGAACTACGTCGTCCAGATCGTCAGCCCGGAGGAGGAGGACCGCGAGCTTCTCGAGTCCTTCGACATCGAGTTCGGCGAGGACGAGGGCGGCGAGGAGGCCCTGGTCTCCCGCCCGCCGGTGGTGACCGTCATGGGTCACGTCGACCACGGTAAGACGCGCCTGCTGGACGCGATCCGTAAGACCAACGTCATCGAGGGCGAGGCCGGCGGCATCACCCAGCACATCGGTGCGTACCAGGTCGCGACCGAGGTCAACGAGGAAGAGCGCAGGATCACCTTCATCGACACCCCGGGTCACGAGGCGTTCACCGCCATGCGTGCCCGCGGTGCCAAGTCGACCGACATCGCGATTCTCGTGGTGGCGGCCAACGACGGTGTGATGCCCCAGACGATCGAGGCGCTGAACCACGCCAAGGCGGCCGAGGTGCCGATCGTGGTCGCGGTCAACAAGATCGACGTCGAGGGCGCGGACCCGACGAAGGTGCGCGGTCAGCTGACCGAGTACGGCCTGGTGGCCGAGGAGTACGGCGGCGACACCATGTTCGTCGACATCTCCGCCAAGCAGGGTCTGCACATCGACCAGCTGCTCGAGGCCGTGGTCCTGACCGCGGATGCCTCGCTCGACCTGCGGGCCAACCCCGTCCAGGACGCGCAGGGCATCGCGATCGAGGCGCACCTCGACCGCGGCCGCGGCGCCGTGGCGACCGTGCTCGTCCAGCGCGGCACCCTGCGGGTCGGCGACACGATGGTGGTCGGCGACGCGTACGGCCGCGTCCGCGCGATGCTCGACGACAAGGGCGAGAACCTCGAGGAAGCGGGTCCCGCGACCCCCGTCCTCGTCCTGGGTCTCACCAACGTCCCGGGCGCCGGCGACAACTTCCTCGTCGTCGACGAGGACCGCACGGCCCGGCAGATCGCCGAGAAGCGGGCGGCCCGTGAGCGCAACGCCGCGTTCGCCAAGCGGACCCGCCGGGTCTCGCTGGAGGACCTGGACAAGGTGCTCAAGGCCGGCGAGGTGCAGCAGCTCAACCTCATCATCAAGGGCGACGCGTCCGGTTCCGTCGAGGCCCTGGAGTCCTCGCTGCTCCAGCTCGACGTCGGCGAAGAGGTCGATCTGCGCATCCTGCACCGCGGTGTGGGTGCGGTCACCGAGACCGACATCGACCTGGCGACCGGCTCCGACGCCATCGTCATCGGCTTCAACGTGCGCGCCGAGGGGCGTGCCACGCAGATGGCCGAGCGCGAGGGCGTGGACGTCCGCTACTACTCGGTCATCTACCAGGTGATCGAGGAGATCGAGGCGGCCCTCAAGGGCATGCTCAAGCCGGAGTACGAAGAGGTCGAGCTCGGCACGGCGGAGATCCGCGAGGTCTTCCGCTCCTCCAAGCTCGGCAACATCGCGGGTGTCCTCATCCGCTCCGGCGAGGTCAGGCGGAACTCCAAGGCCCGCCTCGTCCGCGACGGCAAGGTCGTGGCGGAGAACCTCACCATCGAGGGTCTGCGCCGCTTCAAGGACGACGTCACCGAGATCCGCGAAGGGTTCGAGGGCGGTATCAACCTCGGCAACTTCAACGACATCAAGGTCGACGACGTCATCGCGACGTACGAGCTGCGCGAGAAGCCGCGAGGCTGATGCGCACGCCGTGACCGGGGCCGGTCGGCGGAAAGAATTCCGTCGATCGGCCCCGGCCGTTGCGTGTACGGTTTCGAACGGCACGTACTCCCCCAGCTACCGCGGGGAGGTGCCCCCACCCAGCTACCGCTGGGAGGTATCCCCGGGGCCCCACGGGTGGCTTGACCCGGACCGCATGTACGTAGGGACGCTGTCCTTCGACCTCCTCCTCGGCGACGTACGGTCGCTGAAGGAGAAGCGCTCCGTCGTCCGCCCGATCGTCGCCGAGCTGCAGCGGAAGTACGCCGTCAGCGTGGCGGAGGTCGGTGAACTGGACCTCTACCGCAGGGCCAGGATCGGCCTGGCGGTCGTGTCCGGGGACGCCGGGCACCTCACGGACGTCATGGACCGGTGCGAGCGCATGGTCGCCGGCCGTCCTGAAGTGGAGCTGCTGTCCGTACGACGGCGCTACCACGGCGACGACGACGAGTGACTGCGCCGTCGGCCGCACATCGCATCAACGTGGAAGAGAAGAAGGAGACGGACCAGTGGCCGACAACGCGCGGGCCCGCAAGCTGGCGGACCGCATCCAGGTCGTGGTCGCGGAGACCCTGGACCGGCGTATCAAGGACCCCCGGCTGGGGTTCGTGACCATCACGGACGCGCGGGTCACCGGTGACCTGCGCGATGCCACGGTCTTTTACACCGTCTACGGCGACGACGAGGAACGGGCGGCGTCGGCCGCGGCGCTGGAGAGCGCCAAGGGGATCCTGCGGTCCGAGGTCGGGCGGCAGACCGGGGTGCGGTTCACCCCGAGCCTGACGTTCGTGCCGGACGCCCTCCCGGAGACCGCCCGCACCATCGACCACCTGCTCGACGAGGCGCGTGCCAAGGACGCGCAGGTACGGGAGGCGTCCACGGGCGCGACGTACGCCGGCGACGCGGATCCGTACCGCAAGCCGGGGGAGGACGAGCACGAAGACGAGCGCGAGCACGAGCGCGACGACGAGCGCGAGGACGAACTCTCCGAATGAAGCGCAGGAACACGGGGCCGGAAGGGCTGGTCATTGTCGACAAGCCGTCCGGCTTCACTTCGCATGACGTCGTCGCGAAGATGCGCGGCATCGCCCGCACGCGGCGGGTCGGGCACGCGGGGACCCTCGACCCGATGGCGACCGGCGTGCTCGTGCTCGGCGTCGAGAAGGCGACCCGGCTCCTCGGGCACCTGGCGCTGACCGAGAAGGAGTACGAGGCGACGATCCGGCTCGGCCAGACGACGCTCACGGACGACGCCGAGGGCGAGATCACCGCCTCTGCCGGAGCCCCGGGCCTCTCCCGCGAGGCGATCGACGCCGGGGTCGCCAAGCTGACCGGCGACATCCTGCAGGTGCCGTCGAAGGTCAGCGCCATCAAGATCGACGGCAAGCGGTCGTACAAGCGGGTCCTGGAGGGCGAGGACTTCGAGCTGGCCGCCCGGCCCGTCACCGTCTCGTCGTTCCTGGTGCACGAGGTGCGGGAGGCCGTCGCCGAGGACGGCACGCCCGTACGCGACGTGGACGCCACGGTCGTCTGCTCCTCGGGCACCTACATCCGGGCCCTCGCCCGCGACCTCGGGGCCGACCTGGGCACCGGCGGCCACCTGACCGCCCTGCGCCGCACCCGCGTCGGCCCGTACGGCCTGGACGCGGCGCGCACGCTGGAGCAGCTCCAGGAGTCCCTGACGGTCATGCCGATCGCGGAGGCCGCCGCGGCCGCGTTCCCGCGCTGGGACGTGGACGCGGAGCAGGCGCGGCTGATCTCGAACGGTGTGCGGCTGGACGCCCCCGGTCTGGGCGCGGAGGGTCCCGTCGCGGTCTTCGGGCCCGACGGGCGCTTCCTGGCGCTGGTGGAGGAAGTGAAGGGCAAGGCGAAGAGCCTGGCCGTGTTCGCGTAGCGGCGGGGCAGGTCAGGTGCGAGCCCTGCCACTGGTCCGACGCCGGTGAAAACGGCAGGCATCCGGCATGGCAGTCTTAGACCTGCGCAATCGGATAGGCATCACGTGCATCACGTACACGGTTCGGGCGAGGAGCGGTCACAGTGCAGCGCTGGCGTGGCTTGGAGGACATCCCCGAGGGCTGGGGGCGCAGCGTCGTCACCATCGGCTCCTACGACGGTGTGCACCGCGGCCACCAGCTGATCATCGGCCGCGCCGTCGCACGCGCGCGTGAACTCGGCATCCCCTCGGTCGTCGTCACCTTCGACCCGCACCCCAGCGAGGTCGTACGCCCCGGCAGCCACCCGCCGCTGCTCGCCCCGCACCACCGGCGCGCGGAGCTGATGGCGGAGCTGGGCGTGGACGCGCTGCTGATCCTGCCCTTCACCGCCGAGTTCTCGAAGCTCTCGCCCGCCGACTTCGTGGTGAAGGTCCTGGTCGACAAGTTGCACGCGAAGGTGGTCGTCGAGGGCCCCAACTTCCGCTTCGGGCACAAGGCGGCGGGCAATGTCGACTTCCTGGCCGAGCTGGGCAGGACGTACGACTACGAGGTCGAGGTCGTCGACCTGTTCGTGCGCGGCGAGGCGGGCGGCGGCGAGCCCTTCTCCTCGACCCTGACGCGGCGGCTGATCGCGGAGGGGGACGTGGCGGGCGCGATGGAGATCCTCGGCCGCCCGCACCGCGTCGAGGGCGTCGTCGTGCGGGGCGCGCAGCGCGGCCGCGAACTCGGCTACCCGACAGCCAACGTGGAGACGCTGCCGCACACCGCGATCCCGGCGGACGGGGTGTACGCGGGATGGCTCGAGGTCGCCGGCGAGTCGATGCCCGCTGCGATCTCGGTGGGCACGAACCCGCAGTTCGACGGGACGGAGCGGACCGTCGAGGCGTACGCGATCGACCGGGTCGGGCTGGATCTGTACGGGCTGCACGTGGCCGTGGACTTCCTGGCCTACTTGCGGGGGCAGGAGAAGTTCGAGTCGATCGAGGCGCTGCTGGAAGGCATCGCGAACGACGTGAAGCGCTCGCGGGAGCTCGTCGAGTCACATGAGGCAGAGCGCGGTGTGCGCCGGGAGGCGCAGGGCTGACGCGGCCACGCCGGTGACATGTGGGACATGGGGAAGGGCCCGGGCGCTTGATGCGCTCGGGCCCTTCGACGTGCCGGTCAGCCGGTCGGCTCGCGCTGCCTACTGCTGCGGGGAGGCGGGCGGCTGCGGGAAGCCGTAGCCGGTTCCGGGCTGGGGCGGCTGAGGCCCGTCCCCGTCCCTGGGGTGGGGCGGCTGAGCGGGGTGCTGGCCGGGCCGGCCCGGCTGGCCGTGCTGCTGCCCTGGTTGGCCCGGCTGTCCGGGTTGGGGCTGGGGCCAGCCGTAGCCGGGCTGGGGTGTGGGGGCACCGGGCGGGCCCGGCTGCGGCGCCTGCTGCGCCTGCTGGGGCCAGCCGGGCTGCGCGGGACCTGGTTGGCCGGGCTGTCCCGGCTGTCCTGGCTGTCCTGGCTGTCCCTGTCCAGGCTGAGCGGGCTGTCCCGGCTGCTGTTGCCAGCCCTGCTGAGCACCCGGCTGCTGATGGGGCTGCCCGCCTTGCTGCGGGTGCGGCTGCCCGTACGGGTGCGGCTGTCCCGGCTGCTGCGCCTGCTGGGGCCAGCCCGGCTGCGCGCCGCCCTGGTGCCCCGGCATCGGCGGTGCCACCTGCGGGGGCGGGTTGGTGCCGTCGCCCGTCCAGAGCCCCTGCGCCTGCTGGGCGCGGACGAAGTCCTCGGCGACGAGCGCGGAGAGGTTGAAGTACGCCTCGCGAGTCTTCGGCCGCATCATGTCGAGGTCGACCTCGGCGCCCGCCGACAGGTGCTCGTCGAACGGCACGACCACCACGGCGCGGCAGCGCGTCTGGAAGTGCGACACGATGTCGTCGACCTTGATCATCTTTCCGGTCTCACGGACCCCGGAGATGACCGTGAGGCTGCGCGCCACCAGATCCTGGTAGCCGTGCGCGGACAGCCAGTCCAGGGTGGTGCTCGCGCTGCTCGCGCCGTCCACGGACGGCGTCGAGATGATGATCAATTGGTCGGCGAGATCGAGCACTCCGCGCATCGCGCTGTAGAGCAGACCCGTACCCGAGTCGGTGAGGATGATCGGGTACTGCTTGCCGAGGACGTCGATCGCCCTGCGGTAGTCCTCGTCGTTGAAGGTCGTGGAGACGGCCGGGTCGACGTCGTTGGCGATGATCTCCAGGCCGGAGGGCGCCTGGGACGTGAACCGGCGGATGTCCATGTAGCTGTTGAGGTACGGGATCGCCTGCACCAGGTCGCGGATGGTCGCGCCCGTTTCGCGCCGCACTCGGCGGCCGAGCGTGCCCGCGTCCGGGTTGGCGTCGATGGCCAGGATCTTGTCCTGGCGCTCGGTCGCGAGAGTCGCCCCGAGCGCCGTCGTCGTGGTCGTCTTGCCGACGCCGCCCTTGAGGCTGATGACGGCGATCCGGTAGCAGGACAGCACGGGCGTACGGATCAGCTCGAGCTTCCGCTGCCGCTCCGCCTCCGCGGCCTTTCCGCCGATCTTGAAGCGCGACCCGCCGCCCTCGGGCTTCTTGCTCTTGGGCTTCTGCTTGCTGTTGCGCAGCAGCCGGTCGGAGGACAGCTCCACGGCCGCGGTGTAACCGAGAGGCGCGCCTTGCCCGGCGCGCTGGCGCTGCTCGGGGGTGACGGTGGGCCAGCCGCCGGCGCGGGGGTCGGCGGGTGCGGCGGGGGCCTCCGGCTGCTGCTGGATGGGGGGTTGGGGTTGCCCGGGCTGCTGACCGGGCTGCTGTCCGGGGTGGGCCTGGGGGAAGCCGTAGCCGGTGCCTGGGTTGGGCTGCTGCTGAGCGGGCTGCGGCTGCCCGGTCTGCTGGCCGGGCTGTACGGGCTGCTGCTGTCCGGGGTGCTGGCCGGGCTGCGGTCCGGGCTGTCCGGGCTGCCCGGGGTGCCCCGGCTGTACGGGGTGTACGGGCTGACCCGGCTGGGCCTGCTGCGGGTGTGCTGCGGCGGGCGGCTGCGGTGCACCTTGTTGCGGTGCACCCTGCTGCGACCAGCCGACGCCGGGCTGCGGGAACCCGTAACCACCCTGCGGTGCAGGGGAGTTCTGGCTACCAGCTGCGGGCTGAGCGGTCGGGCGGCTCGGATCGGTCGGGGCAGGGGGCGCGGACCAGGCGGGTGGCGTGCCGTACTCCTCCGGCCGCGGCTGTCCGGGCTGGACCTCTCCGGGCTGGGGCCGACCGGTGCCGGACTGGTGCTGCTGGGGCGCATCCGTGCGCTGGTGGGGGAGTTGCGGGAAGCCGTAACCGCCCTGCTGGGCGCCCGGCTGCGGGTCTGCTGGCGGGCTGCCCGGGCCCGCTTCCGGCGCGGGTGAGGGGGCGGGGACCGGCGCTTGCGGCGGCTGCCAGGCGGCGCCGGGCTGCGGGTGCGGGTAGCCGTAACCGCCCGCTCCGGCCGCCGTGTTGGACTCCGGCTGCGGCTGCGGCTGCGCGGGCTCGGCCGGTTGGAAGGCCGGGGGCAGCGGCGGCAGCCCGGGTTGGGCTACGGGAGGCGGGGCCCAGGCGACGGGCTTGGCGTCCTGGGGCTCCGCGTCCGTCGGTCCGGCAGCCGGAGCGCCGGCTGTTGGTCCGGGTACGGGAGTACCGGTCGGCCCGGCCTGCGGCACGGGGGGCGGGGTCCATGCGGTGGGTGAGGCGTCCTGGGGCTCGGCGCCCGGTGATCCGGCCGCGGGAGCACCGGCGGGACCGAGGTCCTGGACGTCGTCCGACGCCCCCTCGTCGGCACCGGACTCCGCCTCGCCGCGTACGGCGTCGGACGGCTCGCCGTCCGCATCGCGACTCGCGTAGGCCGGGGCGGCGTCAGCGGGAACGCCGTCCGCCGGTACGGAGTCGGTGGGGACGCCGTCCGTTGGGGCTGCGTCGGCAGGAAAGCCGTCCACCGGAAGGGAGTTGGCCGGAACCGCGTCCGCAGGAACCGCGTCCGCAGGAACCGCGTCCGCAGGAACCGCGTCCGCAGGAACCGCGTCCGCAGGAACCGCGTCCGCAGGAACCGCGTCCGCCGGTTCTTCGGCCGCGGGTGCCGGGTCCGTCGGTCCTGTGCCGACGGGCTTCGGACCTCCCGTCAGCCGCCCGGACGGCTCGCCGCCCAGATCCGCACCGTCGCCATGGACCGCAGCTCCGCTGCTGTCTTCCGCGCCGTCCTTCTTCGCCGCGCGCTCCGCGATCTCGCGCCGCAGGGCGGCGGTGGAGATACGCATGGTGGCACCGCTGCGCAGATCGCCGTCGTCGGGCTCCTCGTCGACGGCCGGAGCTGCGTCGCGGGCCTCTTCCTCCCCCTCCGTTTCATCGGAAGCGTGGGAAGGGGACTCGTCGGGCCCGGCGACGGAAGCGGCCACGGATGGCGTGGGGAAGAGCGGCGACAGAGGAATGGACGTCGGATCGGCCGCATGAGCGGTCGGCCGCTCCGGCCTACTCTGCGCCTCCGCCTCCGCCTCCGCCTCATCTTCGTCTTCCTGCGCCTCCAAGGAGGGCTCTTGCCGGGAGACAGGCTCAGGCTCGGAGGGCTCCGGCTCGGAGACGGGCTCCGGTGCGACCGGCGCCGGGGGCGCCGGCGGACTCCACGCAGGCTGGAACTCCCCGCCCGGAGGAAGCCCCGGCACGGCGACCGGGCTGCCCGAGGGCGGCGGAGGTGCGAACGAGGCCACCCCGTTGCTGCCCCCGCTCGCGCCCGAACCGCTCCCGCTCGAACCGCTCCCACCGGAACCGGCCGACGAGTTCGTGTACCAGGCAGGCGGCGTGTAGTCGATCGTGAACTCGCCCGTCGTCTCGGGATCCGCGTCGGACCGATCCTCGCCGGGGGTCCCTCCGCCCGCGCGGATCTCGTCCCGATCGCTGCTCACAATGCCTCCTGGTGTGGTCTTTCGCCCGTCTACGCGCAGTGGGGGCCGACCGTCCCCGTTCGCCCGGTCGCTGGGCCTCTCCCCCGTATGACGCGGCTGCCCCACCCTCAGGTTCGGCTGCCACGCCTGACCCCAGCCTAATCACCGTAAGCACCCCTTCGGCAGGGCCGTCCCATGGAGGGGTGATGTCCCGTACATCACCCGGTGACCAGATGTCCGTTCGAGGCAGGGGGCCCACCGCAATGGTGGATGAATCCGCCTGATTCCGCGACCTTCGGACCTCTTCGCGGTCGCCAACGGAGGGATGAGGGAGGCCGGTTGCGCAGGCATGGCTGCGTCTCCGGTGGACGCGAAGTGGGCGTGAAGCCACCGCCTGCCTGGTCCCCTCTGGTGCGCTCACGCTCCACAGCCAGGCACCAGGAGGAGCGGTGGTAGAAATAACTCCCGCTTGATTGCCGTTGACTGGCGGGATTCGCGCCCGATTCGCTCCGCTCTGCAGCCGATTGCTCCAGAGCAGCGGGGGAGGTCGGTCGGGCGCCGGACCCGCGTGAAGAGGTATGCGTCCGATGTCGCAGCCGCCGCAACCGCCCCAGCCGCCGAACCAGCCGCCTCAGGGCGGCTTCGGCGCCCCCCAGGAGCCCGTACACGGGCATCCACAACCACCCGCGCAGCCGCCCCAGACACCGCCGGTTCCGCCCGCCGCGCCACCGGCCGTGCCGCCCGCGGCTCCACCGTCCCAGCCCCCGGCCGCGGGACCGAATCCGTACGCCCAGCAGCCCCCGTACGCCCAGCAGCCCTCCGCGTACGGCCAGCAGGGTCCGTACGGACAACAGCCAGGACAACAGCCCGGACCGTACGGACAGCAGCCCGGACAACAACCCCCGTACGGACAACAGCCCCCATACGACCCGCAGTACGGCTCGTACCCGCCCCTCGGAACGCCCCCGACCGGCAGCGGCCTGAACGCCAAGCGCAAGCCGCTCATCATCGGCATCGCGATCGCCGCCGCCCTGCTCGCCATCGGCGGCGGAGTCCGGCTCGCGACGAGCGGCGGTGGCGACGACGACAAGAAGCCCGTCGTATCCGGCTCGAAGGGCGACGAGGACGCCGAGGACGGCGGTGACGAGTCCGGCGGCAGCGGCGACGAGGCGGGCGGTCGCCCCGGCGGTGACGGCCTGACCGGGGCCGGGGGCGAGGGCGGCGAGGCGAAGCTGCTCTGGCAGGAGCCCGCGCCCAAGGCGTCCAAGAACGGCGTCGACGTCCCCGGCTTCTACGCCGTCGGCGATGTCGTCGTGAAGCCCGCCCTCAAGCAGGTCGTCGCGTACGGCGCGACGGACGGCAAGGAGAAGTGGACCGTCCCGCTCAGCAAGGAGGTCTGCGCCGCCCCCCGGCACACCACGGACGACGGCAAGGTCGTCGTGGCGTACGAGGGCACCAAAGAGGACGAGTGCAGCAACCTCGCCATGATCGACATGAGGACCGGCAAGAAGGTCTGGGACAAGCCGATACCCAAGTCGGGCGGATTCGGCGAGGGCTTCATCGGCACGAAGGTGGCGCTCAGCGGTAACGCGGTCGCCGCGTCATGGTTCGGCGGCTCGGTCGTCTTCCGGGTCAGCGACGGCAGGCAGCTGCCGCAGCCGGACAAGGCCTCGGGCTGCTCGGTCGACGGCTTCGCGGGCGGCGAGGCCCTGCTGCGCGTGACGACCTGCCTGGACGACAACTCCCGCCTGGAGAAGCTGAACACCACGACCGGCAAGGCCGAGTGGACCATGAAGACCGAGGGCGGCATGCAGGTCAGCAAGGTCTTCTCGTCAGACCCCCTCGTCGTCTCCCTCGCCGACAAGAACCGCAAGTCGGGCGGGATCGTCGCGATCAGCAACGGAAAGGTCCGCTCGACCCTCGACCTCGGCAAGGACACGTACCAGCCGAAGTGCGGCATGAGCGTCCTCGCGAAGGACCTCAGCAGCTGCCAGGGAGTGGCCGCGGACGAGGACACGCTCTACCTGCCCACCGAGGCGAAGCAGGGCGGCGGCGCGGGCACCGGAAGGGCGAACGAGATCCACGCCTTCGACCTGAACACCGGCAAGCGCAAGTGGACCTCGGCCGCCGGGGCCGGGCTGACGATGTCGCCCCTGCAGCTGGAGGGCAGGAACCTCCTCGCGTACCGGGAACCGACGTACGACAAGGCCGGTGCGGTCGTCGGCATCACGGCGGCAGCCGGCGGCAAGCCGAAGCCGGTCCTGCAGAACCCGCAGACGGCGAGCGAGGCCGAGCGCGGCTTCTACTCGTCGTTCATGCTCTACGACGGCGGGCGGTTCTTCATCGCCTCGGAGCGGCTGACGGGCGGGGGCGGCGGGCCCGAGAGGCTGATCCTGGCCTTCGGGAAGTAAAGGCACAGGCTGCGGGCTGGTACCCTGTGCAACGGCCGTTTGCGTACGCGCCCCCGGTCCCGTGTCACAGCGGGGACTGGAGGCAGCGCCCAGCGAGCCCCGCCTCCCGAGTCACGGAAGCTCCCCTGAGACGCAGACCAGGGGCACTCGGTGGCACAGACGAAGAACCTAAGGAGTATCGCGTGTCGCTCGACGCCGCTACGAAGAAGCAGATCATGTCCGAGTACGCCACCAAGGAGGGCGACACCGGCTCCCCCGAGGTCCAGGTCGCGCTGCTCACCCGCCGTATCACGGACCTGACCGAGCACCTCAAGACCCACAAGCACGACCACCACTCCCGCCGTGGTCTGCTCCTGCTGGTCGGCCAGCGCCGCCGGCTGCTGCAGTACCTGGCGAAGAAGGACATCACCCGCTTCCGCCAGCTGGTGGAGCGCCTCGGCATCCGCCGCGGTGCCGCGGGCGCCAAGTAAGTCGTGATGGAGGGAGCGGTTCCCGGACGAGGGGGCCGCTCCCTTCGCCGTACGCGCTGCCTTAGCCGCTTCCGTACGCGTCGGCGTGTGCGTCCCGCGCTTCAGCCGTCGTGAGGACGACCGAAGCTTTGTAGTCTGGTCGCACAGCGCCATAGCGACAACAGCACACCGAAAAGAGAAAAAGACGAGGAGGGGCGCCCCGCCCGCCGCCGGTCCTCGGTAGTGGCTCCCGGGGGACAGCCGCGCAGTCGTACACCGGCCGCGGCCATCCCCGGGTGCTTCGATCGAAGACCGGCCCGCACGAGGAGGCGCTCCACCGCCACTGTCCCGCGCCACACGGGCGAGGGACGCAGACGAGGAGATATTCCTGGTGGAGAACGAGACCCACTACGCCGAAGCCGTCATCGACAACGGTTCCTTCGGCACCCGCACCATTCGCTTCGAGACGGGCCGCCTGGCCCGTCAGGCCGCCGGCTCCGCCGTGGCCTACCTGGACGACGACACCATGGTGCTGTCGGCCACCACCGCATCGAAGAACCCCAAGGACCAGCTCGACTTCTTCCCGCTCACGGTCGATGTCGAGGAGCGGATGTACGCCGCCGGGCGGATTCCCGGCTCGTTCTTCCGCCGGGAGGGCCGCCCCTCCGAGGACGCGGTCCTGACCTGTCGCCTGATCGACCGCCCGCTGCGCCCGTCCTTCAAGAAGGGCCTGCGCAACGAGATCCAGATCGTCGAGACGATCATGGCGCTCAACCCCGACCACCTCTACGACGTGGTCGCGATCAACGCCGCCTCCTGCTCCACGCAGCTCGCCGGCCTGCCCTTCTCCGGTCCGATCGGCGGCACTCGCGTCGCTCTGATCAAGGGCCAGTGGGTGGCGTTCCCGACCCACAGCGAGCTCGAGGACGCCGTCTTCGACATGGTCGTTGCCGGCCGCGTCCTGGAGGACGGCGACGTCGCGATCATGATGGTCGAGGCCGAGGCCACCAACAAGACGGTGCAGCTGGTCAAGGACGGCGCCGTGGCCCCGACCGAGGAGGTCGTCGCCGCCGGTCTCGATGCCGCCAAGCCGTTCATCAAGATCCTCTGCAAGGCCCAGGCCGACCTCGCCGCCAAGGCCGCCAAGCCGACCGGCGAGTTCCCGATCTTCCTGGACTACCAGGACGACGTCCTGGAGGCGCTGACCTCCGCGGTCCGCGACGAGCTCGCTCAGGCGCTGACCATCGCGGGCAAGCAGGAGCGCGAGGCAGAGCTGGACCGCGTCAAGGCCGTGGCCGCCGAGAAGCTGCTCCCGCAGTTCGAGGGCCGCGAGAAGGAGATCTCGGCCGCGTACCGGTCGCTGACCAAGTCCCTGGTGCGCGAGCGCGTGATCACGGACAAGGTCCGCATCGACGGCCGTGGCGTCACCGACATCCGTACGCTCGCCGCCGAGGTCGAGGCGATCCCGCGGGTGCACGGCTCGGCGCTGTTCGAGCGCGGCGAGACCCAGATCCTGGGTGTCACCACGCTGAACATGCTCCGCATGGAGCAGCAGCTCGACACGCTGGCGCCCGAGACGCGCAAGCGCTACATGCACAACTACAACTTCCCGCCGTACTCCACCGGCGAGACCGGCCGCGTCGGCTCCCCGAAGCGCCGCGAGATCGGCCACGGCGCGCTGGCCGAGCGGGCGCTCCTGCCCGTCCTGCCGTCCCGCGAGGAGTTCCCGTACGCCATCCGCCAGGTCTCCGAGGCGCTCGGCTCCAACGGCTCGACCTCCATGGGGTCGGTCTGCGCCTCCACCATGTCGCTGCTGAACGCCGGTGTGCCGCTGAAGGCCCCGGTCGCCGGTATCGCCATGGGCCTGATCTCGCAGGAGGTCGACGGCGAGACGCACTACGTCACCCTCACCGACATCCTCGGTGCGGAGGACGCCTTCGGTGACATGGACTTCAAGGTCGCCGGCACCAAGGAGTTCGTCACCGCTCTGCAGCTGGACACCAAGCTGGACGGCATCCCGGCCTCCGTGCTCGGCGCGGCCCTCAAGCAGGCCCGCGACGCCCGCCTGCACATCCTCGACGTGATGATGGAGGCCATCGACCGGCCGGACGAGATGTCCCCGAACGCCCCGCGGATCATCACCGTCAAGATCCCGGTGGACAAGATCGGTGAGGTCATCGGCCCCAAGGGCAAGATGATCAACCAGATCCAGGAGGACACCGGCGCCGAGATCACCATCGAGGACGACGGCACCATCTACATCGGTGCCGCCGACGGCCCGGCCGCCGAGGCCGCCCGCGCGACCATCAACGGCATCGCCAACCCGACGATGCCCGAGGTCGGCGAGCGCTACCTGGGCACGGTCGTGAAGACCACCACCTTCGGTGCCTTCGTCTCGCTGATGCCCGGCAAGGACGGCCTGCTGCACATCTCGCAGATCCGCAAGCTCGCCGGCGGCAAGCGTGTGGAGAACGTCGAGGACGTGCTCAAGGTCGGCACGAAGGTCCAGGTCGAGATCGCCGAGATCGACCAGCGCGGCAAGCTCTCCCTCATCCCCGTGATCGAGGGCGAGGAGGACGAGGGCGAGGCCAAGCCCCAGGCCAAGGACGACGCTGCCAAGTGACGTCCCGTAGTCACAGGACGACGGCCCGCACCTCTTCCGAGGCGCGGGCCGTCGCCCGTACCCAAACGCTTCTCAAGGGCGAGAACGGCATCGGTACGGTCCGCAGGACCACCCTTCCCGGCGGCCTGCGGGTGCTCACCGAGACCCTGCCGTCCGTACGGTCCGCCACCTTCGGCATCTGGGCGCACGTCGGCTCCCGCGACGAGACCCCGGCGCTCGGCGGCGCCACGCACTACCTCGAGCACCTGCTCTTCAAGGGCACGAAGCAGCGCACCGCGCTCGACATCTCCTCCGCCATCGACGCGGTCGGCGGCGAGATGAACGCCTTCACGGCGAAGGAGTACACCTGCTACTTCGCGCGCGTGCTAGACACCGACCTGCCGCTCGCCATCGACGTCGTGTGCGACATGCTCACCGGCTCCCTGATCGACGCGGCGGATGTCGAGGCCGAGCGCGGCGTCGTCCTCGAAGAGATCGCGATGACCGAGGACGACCCGGGCGACGTCGTGCACGACCTCTTCGCGCACACCATGTTCGGCGACACCCCGCTGGGCCGTCCCGTCCTCGGGACCGCCGACACCGTCAACGGCCTCACCCGCGAGAGCGTCGCCCGCTTCTACAAGAAGCACTACGACCCCACGCACCTGATCGTCGCCGCCGCGGGCAACGTCGACCACGCCAGAGTCGTACGCCAGGTGCGCGCCGCCTTCGAGCGTGCCGGTGCGCTCAGCCGCGAGGACGCGGTCCCGGTCGGTCCCCGTACCGGCAGCCGTACGATCCGCACCGCCGGCCGCGTCGACGTCCTGGAGCGCAGGACCGAGCAGGCCCACGTCATCATGGGCATGCCCGGCATACCCCGCACCGACGACCGCCGCTGGGCGCTCGGCGTGCTCAACACGGCGCTGGGCGGCGGAATGAGCTCCCGGCTCTTCCAGGAGATCCGGGAGAAGCGCGGCCTCGCGTACTCGGTGTACTCCTACACCTCGGGCTTCGCCGACTGCGGCCTCTTCGGCGTCTACGCGGGCTGCCGCCCGAGCCAGGTCGACGACGTGCTGAAGATCTGCCGCGACGAGCTGGACCGGGTCGCCGAGCACGGGCTGGCGGACGACGAGCTGCACCGGGCGATCGGCCAGCTCTCCGGTTCCACGGTCCTCGGCCTCGAGGACACCGGCGCGCTCATGAACCGCATCGGCAAGAGCGAGCTGTGCTGGGGCGAGCAGCTGTCGGTCGACGAGATGCTGCGCCGGATAGCCTCGGTCACCCCGGACGACGTCCGGCAAGTGGCCCGCGACCTGCTGGGACAGCGCCCCTCGCTGTCCGTGATCGGCCCGCTGACGGACCGGCAGGCGTCCCGCCTGCACGATGCCGTCGCGTGACGTACCCGACGTACCTGACGCACCTCACGATCCGACGCACTGAAGACCAAGGGATTCGAAGCACGATGAGTGACAAGCTGCGCGTGGCCGTCCTCGGAGCCAAGGGCCGCATCGGGTCCGAGGCCGCACGGGCCGTGGAGGCCGCCGAGGACCTGGCGCTGGTGGCCGGGCTGGACCGGGACGACCGGCTGGAGGCGCTGACCGAGACCGGTGCGCAGGTCGCGGTCGACCTGACCCACCCCGACGCGGTCATGGGCAACCTCGACTTCTGCGTCCGCAACGGCATCCACGCCGTCGTCGGCACGACAGGATGGACCGACGACCGCCTGGCCCAGGTGCGTGCATGGCTCGACGCGTCGCCGCAGGTCGGCATGCTCATCGCCCCGAACTTCTCCATCGGCGCGGTGCTCACCATGGCCTTCGCCCAGCAGGCGGCCCGCTTCTTCGAGTCCGTCGAAGTCGTCGAACTGCACCACCCCAACAAGGCGGACGCCCCCTCGGGCACCGCAACCCGCACCGCCCAGCTCATCGCCGAGGCCCGCCGCGAGGCCGGCTGCGCCCCGCAGCCCGACGCGACGACCACGGCGCTGGAGGGCGCGCGGGGCGCCGACGTCGACGGGGTGCCCGTGCACTCCGTACGGCTGCGCGGCCTGCTGGCCCACCAGGAGGTCCTGCTCGGCGGCGAGGGCGAGACCCTCACCATCCGCCACGACTCCCTGCACCACAGCAGCTTCATGCCGGGCATCCTGCTCGGCGTGCGCCGTGTCGTCTCCACTCCCGGCCTCACCTTCGGCCTGGAGAACTTCCTCGACCTGGGCCGGTAGCGGTGGCGGCAGGAGCGGCAGTGCGCGCACGGATCACGTATTTCGCCCTCGCGGCGGTCCTGGTCGTCTACTTCGTCCTCGTCGGCAGCCGCGGTGTCCTGCTCATCCGGCAGGGCACCGTGGTGACTGTCGTCTTCGGCGCCTCCGTGCTGGTGCTGCCGGCGATCGGCGCCTGGTTCCTGTGGCAGACGACGCGGTTCGCGCGCAGCGCGAACCGGCTGGCGGCGGAGCTGGAGGCGCAGGGCGGCCTGCCGGTCGACGAACTGGTCCGCACGCCCGGCGGCCGGATCGACCGGGACTCGGCGGACGCGGTGTTCGCCAGACGGCGGGCCGAGGCGGAGGAAACGCCCGACGACTGGCGGGTCTGGTTCCGGCTCGCCGTCGCCTACCACGACGCGCGGGACACGCCGAGGGCCAGGAAGGCCATGCAGCGGGCCATCGCGCTGCACGACGGGAAGCCCGTCCGTACGGCCTGAGGCTGAGGGCCTGAGGCGACGTACGGCCGGTGGGCCAGAGGCTCCGTACCGGCCCGAGGTGGCGGGCGCATGGCTGCTGCCTCGCGCCCTACGGCCGTGTCAGTGCCGGTACTCGGCCGCCCACCCCTCGACGGCGTCCGCCGCCATGTCGAAGGCCTCGGGGCGCCCCAGGAAGTCGGCGTTGTGGTCGGTGAGCAGGGGGCGCGGTGGCTCGCCCGAGGCCGGCGTGGCGACTACGGCCTGCCCTTGCACCGTCCGCGGCATGCCGAGCCACTTCACGGGCTGCTGCACCGTCCGCACGGCCGACACCTGCGACCAGCGAAGGGTCGAGGTCGTGAAGAAGCCGATCCGCCGCAGCCCCTGTTCGCTCACCCAGGCGCCCACTCGGAGCAGCCGCAGCGCGCAGGCGATCACCGCTGCCGCCGCGGCCACGCACACGCCCGCACCGGGCAGCGCTCCCGCGAGGGCCACGATCATCGCGGCGAAGAGCAGGTACGAGGCCAGCAGCAGCAGGATCGCGGCCGCGCCGACCCGCCAGGGGCCCGGGCGGTACGGGCGGCGCCAGCGGTCCCGCGCTTCGTGCGGCAGCGCGGCACCGTCCGCGTGGTGGTCGTCGAGGTCATCGAAGGCGCGGTCGGCCGTCAGGAAGGGCAGGGGCACGGCTGGTCCTCACTCACATGCACGCTCGATGTGGGGCTGTGCCCGGTGAGGCTACCGAGGCCTGAGGGACCCGACCACCCCAGGGTCCCCGACTGGTTCAGCGGCCGTCCGCCGCCTCCGGCCGCGCGGCCTTGCCCGTACCGGGCTGCTCGGTCTCGAGCGCGGGCACACCGAAGATCAGGGCGCCCACGAGTCCGGCCACGGCCGTCAGCCCTATCAGCGTCCGCCCGGCTATCCGGGAGGCATCGGCCCGCCCGCGGGGCGGCGGCGTGACATTGCTGCGGAAACGGTCGGCCTCGGCGACGAAGGCGTACGGCACGGCGGATCGGCGGCGGATCATGAAGGGCTCTCCTCTCCCGGAAGCCTCGGCGTCGATGTGGACTGTTACTCATAGAGACGCCGGAAGTGCCCGCTGGGTGCCCGTTTACGGCAACTTCTTCCTCACAGGTCCGGACTGTCGGCGCCGGGTCGTAAGCTGGGCGCCGCCCGAGCGACGCAACTGGAAGGACCCGCCGGTGACCGACACCCCCGCCGAGAGCGCCAAGCCCAGCTTCCGCAGCGACGTGACCGTCGAGCTGGTCAAGCACAGCGCCGCGGACTCCGACGTGCTATGGGCAGCCAGGGTCTCGACCGCGGGCGAGCAGTCCCTCGAGGAGCTCCAGAAGGACCCCGAGCGCTCGAAGGGCCTGATCAACTTCCTGATGCGGGACCGGCACGGCAGCCCGTTCGAGCACAACTCGATGACGTTCTTCATCAGCGCCCCGATCTTCGTCTTCCGCGAGTTCATGCGACACCGCGTCGGGTGGTGCCTGGCCGGGGACACCGAGATCACTCTGGAGAGCGAGGCCGGGAATCTTCGCCGTCGGACGATCAAGGAGCTGTACCAGCACTGGCACCTGGGGGTGGAGGACCGGCTGCCCGCCTCCGCCGCCGGGGTGACCTGGCATGCCAAGGCCGGGAAATGGATGGCGCAGGTGCGCCGCCAGGGCAGGAACCACTACCTGGGTCTGTACGAGAGCCGGGAGGCCGCCGAATGCGCGGTGACCGAGTTCCGGGAGCAGCACCCGAGCAAGCGCCTGCGAAAGCTCGAGTCCGTGCGACGCAATCATGTGCGTTGCTATGACGAGGAGACTCTGGTGGCGCAGCGGGCGCGGATTGTCGACGTCATCGAATCGGGGGTGAAGCCGCTCATCCGGATCACCACCGCGTCGGGCCGCGTCCTCAGGTGCTCGGTGGATCACGCGATCCTGACCCCGGAAGGGTGGGCGAAGGCGGGCGAGCTGGCCGTCGGGGATGCCGTGATGCGAGCGGGTACGGCCCCTCGCCCTTCCGAGGCTCTTGTACCGCCCAGCCTGCGGCGAGGGATCGGCGTCTGGACCTCCATGCAGCGCGACCGGCTGGTCAAGGAGACCGACACCTGCTATCTGTGCGGGCGGAGTTTCCCCCGCGAGTTCCTGGCCCTGGATCACCGGGTGCCCGTGGCGGCGGACCTCGGCGGTGCCCTGGACGAGAGCAACCTCGCTCCCGCGTGTGAGGACTGCCATGCACAGAAGAGTGCTGAGGAACAGGCGCTTGCCCGGCGCGGGGGGAAGGTCGCGGTGGCGCTTCCCGACGCGGTCGTCTCCATCGCCGAAGACGGCGAGGAGATGACGTATGACCTGTCGGTGGAAGGTCCATGGCACAACTTCCTTGCCAACGGGATCGTCGTCCACAATTCCTACAATGAGGAGTCCGGCCGCTACCGCGAGCTGCAGCCGGTTTTCTACGTTCCCGGCGCGGCCCGCAAGCTCGTCCAGCAAGGCCGCCCGGGCAAGTACGAGTTCGTCGAGGGCACCCAGGCGCAGCAGGAGCTGACCGGCCGGGTCATGGAGAACGCCTACCGGGACGCTTACGAGGCGTACCAGGAGATGCTGGCCGCGGGCGTCGCCCGCGAGGTGGCCCGCTCGGTCCTCCCCGTCGGCCTGTTCTCCTCGATGTACGCGACCTGCAACGCGCGCTCGCTGATGCACTTCCTCGGCCTGCGCACCCAGCACGAGCAGGCGAAGGTGCCGTCCTTCCCGCAGCGCGAGATCGAGATGGTGGGCGAACAGATGGAAGCGCACTGGGCCCGGCTGATGCCGCTCACCCACGCCGCTTTCAACGCCAACGGGCGGATCGCGCCGTAGAGCACGGATGTCCGCATCGACCGCGCGAAGTGTCCGTATTGCGACGTTTCGTGAAGTTCATCTAGGCTGAATTTACGGACCCGGCACTGCTTGAACCCCCGAGCAGGCAGTGCCGGGATCCGCATCCCGGTCCCCCGAGGGCACACGTCACGGGCAGCTACGAGTAGCGTGGGAGCCATGGCTCCGACCTCCACACCGCAGACCCCCTTCGGACGGGTCCTGACCGCCATGGTCACGCCGTTCACGAACGACGGCGAACTCGACATCGACGGCGCGCAGCGGCTCGCCGCCCACCTCGTGGACGCAGGCAACGACGGCATCGTCGTCAACGGCACCACGGGCGAGTCCCCGACCACCAGCGATGCGGAGAAAGCCCGGCTCGTACGAGCCGTGGTGGAGGCCGTCGGCGACCGGGCCCATGTCGTGGCGGGAGCCGGAACCAACGACACCCGGCACAGCGTGGAGCTGGCCCGCGCCGCCCAGGAGGCGGGCGCGCACGGCCTGCTCGCGGTCACGCCGTACTACAGCAAGCCCCCGCAGGAGGGCTTGTTCCGGCACTTCACCGCCATCGCCGACGCCACCGAGCTGCCGGTCATGCTCTACGACATCCCCGGCCGCAGCGGCGTACCGATCAACACCGAGACGATCGTGCGGCTCGCGGATCACCCCCGGATCGTCGCCAACAAGGACGCCAAGGGCGACCTGGGGCGCGCGAGCTGGGCCATCGCCCGGAGCGGCCTCGCCTGGTACTCCGGGGACGACATGCTGAACCTGCCGCTGCTGTCCGTCGGCGCTATCGGCTTCGTCTCCGTCGTCGGTCACCTCGTCACGCCCGAGCTGCGCGCCCTGCTGGACGCGCACATCACCGGTGACGTCGCCAAGGCGACCGAAATCCACCAGCAGCTCCTGCCGGTCTTCACCGGCATGTTCCGCACTCAGGGCGTCATCACGACCAAGGCGGCGCTGGGCCTCCAGGGGCTGCCGGGCGGTCCCCTGCGGCTGCCCCTCGTGGAGCTCACTCCGGAAGAGACCGAGCAGCTCAAGCGCGATCTCGCGGCGGGCGGGGTACAGCTGTAACCAACAGACTTCACAACTGAATACCGACCACAACTGCAAGTGCACGAAAGTCACGCGCGCCGCTTGCCTCGTCCCGGGGCGGGTGGCGCGCGTGGTGAGGAGAGTCTTTTGAGTCATCCGCACCCCGAGCTCGGCCCCCCGCCGCAGCTCCCCGAGGGCGGCCTGCGGGTCACCCCGCTCGGCGGCCTCGGCGAGATCGGCCGCAACATGACCGTGTTCGAATACGGTGGCCGCCTGCTGATCGTCGACTGCGGAGTGCTCTTCCCCGAGGAGGAGCAGCCCGGAATCGACCTGATCCTGCCGGACTTCACCACCATCCGGGACCGCCTCGACGACATCGACGGCATTGTGCTCACGCACGGCCACGAGGACCACATCGGCGGCGTCCCGTACCTGCTCCGGGAGAAGCAGGACATCCCGCTGATCGGCTCCAAGCTCACCCTCGCCCTGATCGAGGCGAAGCTCCAGGAGCACCGCATCCGCCCGTACACGCTCGAGGTCATCGAGGGGCAGCGCGAGCGCATCGGCCCCTTCGACTGCGAATTCGTCGCGGTCAACCACTCCATTCCGGACGCGCTCGCGGTCGCCATCCGCACCCCGGCCGGCATGGTCGTGCACACCGGCGACTTCAAGATGGACCAGCTGCCGCTCGACGGCCGTCTGACCGACCTCCCCGCCTTCGCGAAGCTCGGCGAGGAGGGCATCGACCTGCTGCTCTCCGACTCGACGAACGCCGAGGTCCCGGGCTTCGTACCGCCCGAGCGCGATATCTCGAGCGTCCTGCGCCAGGTCTTCGCGTCGGCGCAGAAGCGGATCATCGTCGCCAGCTTCGCCAGCCACATCCATCGCATCCAGCAGATCCTGGACGCCGCGCACGAGCACGGGCGCCGGGTCGCGTTCGTCGGCCGCTCGATGGTCCGCAACATGGGTATCGCCCGCGACTTGGGCTACCTCCGGGTGCCGGCCGGCCTCGTCGTCGACGTCAAGACGCTCGACGACCTCCCGGACAAGGAAATCGTGCTGGTCTGCACGGGCTCCCAGGGCGAGCCGATGGCCGCGCTGTCCCGCATGGCCAACCGCGACCACCAGATCCGTATCGTCCAGGGCGACACCGTGATCCTGGCGTCCTCGCTCATCCCAGGCAACGAAGCGGCGGTCTACCGGGTCATCAACGGCCTGATGCGCTGGGGCGCGAACGTCGTCCACAAGGGCAACGCCAAGGTGCACGTCTCGGGCCACGCCTCCGCGGGCGAGCTCCTGTACTTCTACAACATCTGCAAGCCCCGCAACCTGATGCCGGTGCACGGCGAATGGCGCCACCTGCGGGCGAACGCCGAACTGGGCGCGCTCACCGGTGTCCCGCACGACCAGGTGGTCATCGCCGAGGACGGCGTTGTCGTGGACCTGGTCGACGGCGTCGCCAAGATCGCCGGCAAGGTCCAGGCGGGCTATGTGTACGTGGACGGACTCTCGGTCGGCGACGTCACGGAGACCTCGCTCAAGGACCGCCGCATCCTCGGGGAGGAGGGCATCGTCTCCGTCTTCGTCGTCGTCGACAGCACGACGGGGAAGATCGTGGGCGGACCGCACGTCCACGCACGCGGCTCCGGTATCGAGGACGAGGCATTCGGCGAGGTCATTCCGAAGATCGAGGAATCCCTCGCCTCCTCGGCCCAGGACGGCATCGTCGAGCCCCATCAGCTGCAGCAGCTGATCCGCCGGGCGGTGGGCAGGTGGGTGTCCGACAGCTACCGCAGGCGCCCGATGATCCTCCCTGTGGTCGTGGAGGTCTGACGCCACATCAGGACGACGGACGGCCGCGCCGGAGCCGATTTGCTTCCCGGCGCGGCCGTCCAGTACTTTGGCATCTCCCCCGGAACGAGGACCCGGCACCGCTGTGTGCCTGGAGGGCCTTCGGGAGGGCGGAAATCCCGCTCGGAGAAATCTGATAAAGTCGGGGACACCGAATGGGAAGCGCCCGGAGAAACCGGTGAAACGGTTTTGAAGGAAGCGTCCGTTCCTTGAGAACTCAACAGCGTGCCAAAAGTCAACGCCAGATATGTTGATACCCCGTCTCCGGGCCGTGATGGTCTGGGGCGAGGTTCCTTTGAAGAAAATACACAGCGAGGA
>NZ_JBQQBX010000040.1:0-67890 GCF_052245475.1 Streptomyces sp. 7N604
CCCCGGTCGAGCGCGAAGGACACCTCACTCACCAGTTCCATGCCCCGGCCGGCGACGCTGAGCTGATCCACGGTCAGTGCGGCCTGCTCGCGCGGCGGGCGTTCCCGGGCCGGACTCGTACGGGGACGTGCGGTGGTCATCAGCGGTCCTCCAGACGGGGGTCGTAGCGGTCCCGCAGGCCATCGCCGAGCAGATTGAAACCCAGGACGGCCAGCGCGATCGCCAAGCCGGGCCACAGCGCAAGACCAGGTGCCACGGGCAGAAGTTCCTGTGCCTCCTGGAGCATGCGGCCCCAGGAGGGTGTGGGCGGCGGGGTACCGAAGCCGAGGAAGGAGAGCGCGGCCTCCGCGAGCACCGCGATCGCGAAGGACACCGAGGACTGGACGATGACGAGCGCGGCGATGTTGGGCAGCACGTGGTGGACGGCGACACCCGTCGTCGACCGCCCCGCGGCGCGGGCGGCCAGCACGTACTCGGAGCTCATGACCTGCAACGTTCCGCCGCGGGCGACACGCGCGAACGACGGCACGGTCGCCAGCCCGATCGCCACCATCGCGGTGACCGTGCTCGCGCCGTACACCGCCCCGAACATGATGGCCAGCAGCAGTGCGGGGAACGCGAGTTGGAGGTCGGTCAGCCGCATCAGCGCCTGCCCGAGCCAGCCGGGTTTCATACCGGCGACAATGCCCAGCGGGGTGCCCAGGAGGGACGCGACACCGACCGACACCACGCCGACGAGCAGTGTCGTGCGCGCGCCGACCATGAGCTGGCTGAACACATCGCGGCCGAACTTGTCCGTGCCCAGCCAGTGCTCGCTGCCCGAGCCGAGCAACCGCGTTCCGGCGTCGACCCGGACCGGGTCGTACGGCGTCCACACCAGGGACACGCCTGCGGCCACCACGACCAGGCCGATGAGGCCCGCGCCGGCCACCAGGCTCGGGTTGGCGTCCCGGAGAAGGGCAAGGGTGCGCGCTTTGGCGGGCGCGGTGGTCGGCGGGGTCCTGCCGGCCGGCGGCGTCATCGCAGCCTCCGCAGTCTGGGGTCGAGCACGGTGTAGCCCACATCCACCAGGTAGTTCACCGCGAGCACGGCCACCACCAGGACCATCACCACGCCCTGCACCAGCAGTAGGTCGCGGTTGCCGGTGCCGTCGAGGAGCAGGCTGCCGAGGCCGGGGACGACGAAGACACGCTCGACGACCACGGCACCGATGAGCAGTGTGGCGAGCTGCAGGCCGAGCACGGTCACCACCGCGACGGCCGCGTTGCGCAGGCCGTGCCGCGCGAGCGCGCGGTAGGGGCCAAGGCCCTTTGCGCGTGCCGTCCGCAGGTAGTCCTCCCGCAGAACGTCGAGGACCGCGGAGCGTACATAACGGGTGAGCACCGCGCCCTGGACGAGGCCGAGCGACCCGGCCGGCAGGATGAGCTGGCGGGCGAACCGGCCCACGCCCTGCGCGGGGGGCGTCCAGCCACCCGACGGCAGCCACTTCAGGCGCACGGCGAAGACCGAGATGAGCAGGATTCCGGCGAGGAACGCCGGTACGGCCACGCCCACTTGGCTCAGGCAGGACACGATCGTGCCGCTGACCCTGCGGTGGCGGGCCGCGGCCCACACGCCCAGCGGCACGGCGATCAGCAACGCGATGATGGTGCCCGTGGCGACGAGCCACAGCGTCACCTGTAAGCGGTCGGCGATCTGCGGTCCGATGGGCGCCCCGGTGAGGTAGGAGATGCCGAACCGGCCGGCGGGCAGGCCGGTCACCCAGGACAGGTACTGGACGGCCAGCGGACGATCGGTCCCGAAGCGGGCCCGCGTCGCGGCCAGCGCCTCCGGCGTGGCGTTGACGCCGAGGGCGACCTGCGCGGGGTCACCCGGCAGCACCGCCATGAACCCGAACACGGCCACCGAGGCGAGCACGAGGCCCACCATGAACACGAGCGTGCGCTTGAGCACTTCCACCAGCACGACGTCACCGCCCTCGCGGATCCCGGCTCACGACGAGACCTTCAGCGCGGTCAGGTCGAACGACTCGCCAATGCGGTTCCTCGGCAGCCCCTTCACGTCCTGCGTGGCCACGATGAGGTTCGGCGCGACGTACAGCCAGGCGGCCGCGGCGTCCTCGGCGATACTCCGGGCGACCCTTCGCATGCCCTGTACGTAGCCCTTCTCGTCGGCCCGGACCGCCTCGGCCAGCAGCCGCTTGACCCGGGGGTTGTCGTAGCGCCAGTAGTAGTCGGGGTCGCCGAACGTCACGATGTCGCGCGGCTCGATGTGATTGATCAGCGACATGTCGTAGTCGGCCCGGGTGAACACGAGATCCAGCCAGCGGGCGGGGAACTCCAGGGGCTCGATGTCCGCCGCGATGCCCACCCGTGCCAGTTGGGACTTGACCACCTGGGCGGCGGACACGGCGTACGGCAGGTTCGGGATCCGGAACCGGAGGTCGAGCCGTGGTTTGCCCGCCTCCGCCAGCAGCCGCCGGGCCTTGTCCGGGTCGTACGGGTACAACCGGGAGAGGTCCTCGTACCAGGGGTCGTGCGGCGGCACCATGCTGCCGATGAGCGTGCCGCGGCCCGCCCAGGAAACGTCCAGCAGCGCCTTCCGGTTGACAGCGTGGTTGATCGCCTGCCGGACCCGCTTGTCGTTCAGCGGCGGCCGCGAGCAGTTCAGCGACAGGAGAACCTCGCCGTTCGTCGTGCCTTCCACGACCTGGAACCTGTCGGTGTCGAACTGCTGGAGCGCATCCGGGGTCTGTACCGCGGAGATCACATCGATGCCGCCGGTCAGCAAAGCGTTGTTCAGCGCGGTCGGATCCTTGAAGTACTTCAGGGTGACCGTCTTCAGCGACGGCTTCGCACCCCAGTACCTTGGGTTCGCGCGGAGCGCGATCGAGTCGCCCCGCCGCCATGCGTCCAGCACGTAGGGACCGGTCCCGATCGGTTTGTTCGCCAGGTCGGAGACGCCGTTGCGGGAGAACATGGCACCGACCCGGGTCGTCATCTGGAACAGCCAGTCGTTGCTCGGGCGGGCCAGGACCACCTTGACCTCGGTGGGCGAGACCACCTGCACCGACTCGACGACGTCCATGGCCTTCTTCAGCGACACGGTCCACGCCGAGGACTTGACCCGCTCGATGCTGAACTTCACGTCATCGGCGGTGAATCTCTTGCCGTTGCTGAACACGACCCCCTTCCGCAGTGTGAAGTCGTAGGTTTTGCGGTCGGGGCTGACGGTCCAGGACCGGGCGAGGAGCGGCCGGACCGCGCCTTTCTGGTCCGCCTTGACCAGCCCCTCGTAGACGTTGACCAGCAATGCCTCGGGGATCGCGGCACCGTCGGTACGGGTGAAGTCCAGGTTCGCCGGCTCGGCGGCGAACCCGATCGCAAGCCGGTCACGGGCGCCGGACGCGGAGGCCCCGCCGGACCCGGCGGAGCAGCCGGCAGAGGTCAGGGCGAAGGCGCCGAGGGTGAGCAGCGCAATCAGCAGCGGGATGAGCCTGGGGACGGGTCGTGCCATCGTGGACCTTCTCTGGATGAGGGGCCGCCGCCGCCGGGATCTCCGGCGGCGGCGGGGCTTCGTGGCTGCGCGGACGGTCAGATGACCTCGACCGTCAGCTCCGTCCCGGGCGTCAACGGGTAGCTCTGCAGGAAGCTGTCCTGGTTCAGGCCGAAGGCCAGCCGTCCCCGGCTGTTGACGTAGGCCAGCGGATCCCGCACCCCGACCTCGCCGAACGTGCGGTGGAACGGGACGTCCAGCACCGTGCCGTTCGCCACCAGGCGGATTTTCCTGCCCGCGAGGTCGCCGCCGTCATCGAGCAAGTTCTGCGGGATGTTGGTCCACACGTTGCCGAACTGCTTGTCAATCCGTACGACCGAGGCCCGGATCCCGTCGGGGGTGACGGTCACCGGCGCGTGAGGCAGCCGGACGATCTGCTCTGCCTCGATCTTGGATCCCACCGTCTCCAGCGGGACCCCGGCCGCGAGGTGTGCCGCGCACGCCACCACCACGTCCCTTCCGTGCCAGGTCGGGGTGACGGGCGTGTTCATCACCTCCGGCGCGGTGACCTCGTACGCCTCCTGCACGGCAACGGCCTCGATGGCGTAGGTGAGCAGGCCGTTGTTCGGGCCGACGAGCAACTGGCCCTTCTCGTTGCGCACCGCGACCGCGCCAGTCTCCGTGCCGGTCTCGGGATAGACGTAAGCGCAGATGATCGTGGATGCCGGAAAGAAGTCCGGCACGTCCTCAAGACACAGCGCTCCCTCAGCCACGTCGAAGGGCGTCACCTGGTGGGTGATGTCGACGACCGTCGCGTCCGGACAGATGCGGTGCATGAGCCCCTTGCCCAGGGCGTGTGCCTCATCGGCCACGCCCACGTCGGAAAGGTACGCGATAAGGGGGCCTGTCATGGGCTCCTCCTTCGTTTAATGCGGTTCTGGAACCGGCGAATTCGATATGGCCGCCCCGTGCAGGGCGATAAGGAAATCCTTGCGATGACCGCGGCGGCAGCGCATCGGTGAATGGTCACATTCCGCGCTACGACCTTCGGGCAGCAGCTCACCGGGCCAGGTAGCCGCCGTCGACCGGAAGTACCGCGCCGGTAATGAACGACGCCTCGTCCGAGGCCAGGAAAAGGATCGCGTTCGCCACTTCCTCGGGCTGCCCGAGGCGCCCCATCGGATGGGCGCGGGCCATCGTGTTCAGATACTCGGGGCCGCCCGGCTCGCTGCACAGTCGGCGCACCCGGTCGGTCTCGATGGTGCCCGGCGCCACGGCGTTGACGCGGATCCCACGGTCGGCCCATTCGACGGCCAGGTGCTTGGTGAGCCCGGACGCCACGAACTTGGCCGGGCCGTAGGTGCTTTGCCCGGCCTGACCCGCGAGGCCTGAGATCGAGGAGAGACACACGATCGTCCCGCCGCCGGCCTCCAGCATCGCCTCGATCGCGTACTTGCAGGTGAGGAACATGCCGCGGCCGTCGACCGCGAGCACCCGGTCCCAGTCCTCGGGCGTCGCGTCCACCACGTTCACCAACGGGATGATGCCGGCGTTCGCCACCAGGACGTCGATGCGGCCGTGGTGCTCCCCCGCGGCGTCGATCATGCGCCGCGCGTCATCCGGCACCGACACGTCCCCGGCGACGGCCTCGGCCGCGGCCCCGGCGTCGCGTAACTCGTCGCACAGGGGCAGCACCGCGGCGCCGTCCACGTCCGCGAGGACGAGACGCGCGCCCTCCCGGGCGAAGAGGAGCGCGGTGGCGCGGCCGATTCCCCTGGCCGCCCCCGTGATCACGCATGTCTTGCCGGACAGTCGACCGCGTCCGGTACTGGTTTCCATCTGGCCTCCCGGTTCCTCACTCGCACGCCACTGTCACCGCGCCTTGGGAAGCGCATCCGACCAGCGTCCGGTACTTCGTCATGACGCCGCCGGGACAGCCGCTCGGCCGCGGCGTCCAGTCGGTGAGGCGGGCAGCGAGCTGCTCTGCGGTCAGATGCACGGACAGGATTCGGCTGGGTATGTCGAGGGTGACGGCGTCGCCTTCCCGCAGCGCCGCGATCGGGCCTCGAGCCGCGGCTTCGGGAGCCACGTGGCCCGCCATCAGGCCGCGCGTCGCGCCGGAGAACCGGCCGTCGGTGACCAGCGCCACCTCGGTCCCCAGGCCCTGGCCCACGAGCGTGGCGCTCACCCCCAGCATCTCCCGCATGCCGGGCCCGCCCCGGGGGCCCTCGTACCGGATCACCACAACGTCTCCTGCGACGATCCGCCCGTTCTGCACCGCGTGCATCGCCGACTCCTCGCAGTCGAACACCCGCGCAGGACCGGTGTGCACGAGACGGTCGACGCCGGCGGTCTTCACCACGCACCCGTCCGGTGCGAGGTTTCCCCGGAGCACGACCAGCCCGCCCGTAGGGTGCAACGGCCGCCCCGGCGGCGCGATCACGTCCTGACCGTGCCGTACGGTCCCGGTCGCGATCTCCGCGGCGAGCGTCCTGCCGGTCACCGTCACCTGCTCACCGTGCAGCGCGCCGGCCTCCAGCAGGCGCCGGCCGACCAGCCGCGTGCCGCCGGCCCGGTCCAGGTCGACCGCGGTGTACCGGCCGCTGGGACGCAGGTCCGCGATCAGCGGCGTGTGCGAGCTGATCGCGTCGAAATCGTCGATGGCGAGCGGGATCCCCGCCTCGTGGGCGATGGCCAGCAGGTGCAGCACGAGATTGGTGGATCCGCCGGTGGCTGCGCCGGCGGCGATCGCGTTCTCGAACGACGCGCGAGTCAGGATGCTTCGCGGCGTGCGGCGCTCCTCCAGCGCCCGCAGGACGAGCGCGCCCGCCTCGCGGCACACGTCCGGCTTGCGGGCGTCCAGGGCGGGCGGGTCCATCGAGCCGATCGGGGACAGGCCGAGGAACTCCATGGCCATCGCCATCGTGTTCGCCGTGTACTGGCCGCCGCAGGCACCGGGTCCGGGGCAGGCGCTCTGTTCCAACTGCAGCAACTCCTCGTCGTTCATCCGGCCGACGGCGTTGCTGCCGACCGCCTCGAACACGTCCTGCAGCGTGACGTCACGGCCCTGGAAGCGCCCGGGCAGTACCGAACCGGAGTAGACGATCACGCTCGGCAGGTCGAGCCGGACGTGGGCCATTGCGGCAGCCGGAATCGTCTTGTCGCAACCGACGATCGTGACCAGCGCGTCAAAGGCGTGGCCGCGTGCGACCAACTCGATGGAGTCGGCGATCACTTCGCGGCTCACCAGGGACGTCTTCATGCCCTCGGTGCCCATCGTGATCACGTCGGACACGGCCACCGTGTTGACCTCCATGGGCGTCCCGCCCGCCACGCGCACGCCCTCGATCACCCGGGCCGCCAGGTCCCGGTGCGTGAGATTGCAGGGCATCGTCCCGATCCAGCAGTGCGCGACGCCGACCACAGGCTTGCGCAGGTCGTCCCTGGACAGGCCCATGGCATGCAGCGCGGCGCGGGCCGGCGCCCGGTCGCGTCCCTCGAAGCGGTCATGGCGCCCGGGGGGCGCGGTTTCACTCATGGTTCTGCCTTCTCAGCCTCATGAATTGCTCGCGGCGCCTCATGAATTGCTCGCGGCGCAGGAGTCGGCATATTAGTCACCGGCACTGAACCGATATCAACTCTTTCCGGGCAGCCGTCAGATGCGGGCGCTAGGCGGTACGCCCGGCTGTGACGAAGGGCGTAGAAGCGGATGTGACCATGTGGCGATGCGCGGCGCGAGGGCACAGACGATGATTCTTTTCCACGAAGCCGGGGGAAGAGAGGTCAGACGAATTCGTGATCGTGATATTCATTGGTGACATCGTGGGCGCGGAAGCGGCCCGGTATCTGGCCGATCGGGTCCCGCAACTGCGGGCGGGCCACGGCGCGCACGCCGTCATCGCGAATGCGGAGAACTGTGCGCCCAATGGGCTCGGCATGGCCCGTGCCCAGATCGACATGCTGCTGCAGGCCGGTGTCGACGTGATCACGGGTGGAAACCACTCGTGGGACAGCGCGGAGTCGGTCGAACTCCTCGACCACCCGCGGGTCGTGCGCCCGATGAACGTCGCGGAGGGCGTGCCCGGGCGCGGGCAGATCCTGCTGGAGACGGCTGCCGGCCCGCTGAACGTGATCAACCTCGCGGACGGCGTTGCCCTGCGCCACGTGAAGGCGCTGGACGGCAAGGTCCTGCCCGCGTACCTCTCCTGGTCGCAGGCCGGCAAGGAGGGCACCGTGCTGGTGGACTACCACGGTGACCTGGTGATCGAGAAACAGATTTTCGCGTACGCGGCCGACGGCCAGGCGGCCGCGGTCCTGGGAACCCACACCCACGAGCCCACGCTGCCCATGCACCTGCTGCCGGGCGGCACCGCGTTGGTCTGCGACGTCGGCATGACCGGCCCATTGGGCGGGGTGCAGGGTTTCGACCCCGGGCCTCTCGTCGCCAATCTCAAGCAGCGCGGCAACGCGTTCGCCGGACCTCTCCCCAGGCCGCTGCGCGGCGCGCCCGTGCTGGGCGCCGTGCTGTTGGAGGTCGAGGACGGTAAGGCCGTGCGGCTGGAGCGGCTGCCCTGACCCGTGAGCCCGCGGGAACCGAGCGGGGTTCAACGACCCTCCGCGCGGCCCAGGGCGACCGACGCGAACCGTCGCGGCGGCGGCCCCTCCGGACACGACCGCTGCCCAAGTGGAGCCAGATCACCATGGAGATGAGCAGCACGCTTGACGATGACCGGCCCGGCGTATCGCCGCCGCCGCATCCACCCCCGGACCCGCACCGCTGGCGGGCGTTCTTCGTCGCTCTGGTCGCCGTCTTCATGGATCTTCTGGACAGCGCCATCATCAACATCGCCGCGGCGTCGATCCAGAAGGGTCTGAACACCAGCAACGGCGAACTGCAGTGGATGTCCGCGGGCTACACGCTGTCCTTCTCGCTGCTGTTGATCCCGGGCGCGCGGCTCGGGGACATCTTCGGACGCCGCCGGATCCTCCTCACCGGGATGGCCGGATTCACCGCCGCATCACTGCTGTGCGGTGTGGCCCAGACACCCGCGATGCTGGTTGGCGCCCGCGTGATGCAGGGGTCAATGGCCGGCCTGATGGTCCCGCAGGTCATCGCGATCATCCACGATGCGTTCCCGCCCGAGGAGAGGCAGCGCGCGTTCGCGATCGCGACCAGCGTGATCGGTCTGGCCCCGATCCTTGCGAACGTGCTCGGAGGGGTACTCATCGAGCTCGACCTCTTCGGACTGGACTGGCGGCCGATCTTCCTGCTCAACGTGCCGATCGGGCTGGTGGTGCTGGCCATGGGGCCGCGGCTGATCCGCGAGTCGTGCCTTCCGCGACCGCCGCGGCTCAACGTGATCGGCATGCTGATCCTCTCCACCGGACTGGTCCTGCTGATCTACCCGCTGATCCACGGCAGCGAGACCGGATGGCCCGCGTGGACCGTGCTCGCGCTGATCCTGTCGGTACCGGTGCTGGGCCTGTTCGTGCACTACGAGTTCCTGCTGGCCTCGCACGAGTCCCTGCGACAGGCCGCCCGGAAGGGCCGGCACCGGGTCCTGAAGGCCAACATGCCCCTGATCCCCTTCTCCTCCTTGCAGAACCGCACCTTCGTCGGCGGGCTGCTGGTCACCATCGCACTCTTCTCCGGCGTCTCGTCCTTCCTGCTGATTGTGGCGTTGTTCCTGCAGGCCGGGCTCGGCTTCTCCGCGCTGGGCGCGGCCAAGGCATCCCTGGCGTGGCCGCTCGTCGCCACGCTCGCGGCCGCGGTCGCACCGCTCCTCCAGAAGCGGTTCGGGCGGCGGCTGCTCAGCCTGGGTGCCATCCTGCTCGCTCTCGCCATGACGTTGCTGATCATCACGGTCCGCCTCCGCGGCGACGACATCAACGCCTGGGCGCTCGTCCCGGCGATGGCGCTGGGCGGTGCCGGCACGGGCGTGATCGTGTCGGTCCTGTTCCCCTTCGTCTTGCACGACGTCCCGCTCGAAGACGGCGGATCGTCCTCGGGTCTGCTCAACTCCGTCATGCAGTTCAGCAACGCTCTCGGGGTCGCCTTCATCGGCGTGGTCTTCTTCAGCCAGTTGGGCAGCGCGTCGGCGATGAGCGCGGACAACGTGATTCCCCAGGTGCGCTCCGAGCTGCGGGCGATCGGCGTGTCCGCGGACTTCCAGGAGCGGATCGTCGGGCGCTTCCGTATCTGCATGCAGGACCGCGGTGAGCAGCCGGATTCGTACCGGACTCCGGAGAGCTGCCTGCGACTGCAGCAGGACGCCGCCTCGGCGCCCGCCGACCAGGCCCCCGCCGTGCGGGAGGTGGTCGCGTCAGCGACCACCCTGGTCATCAAACGGAGCTTTTCCCGTGCCCTGCAGAGCGCGCTGCTGTTCGACGCGAGCGTTTTCCTGCTCTGCGTGGGTCTGGTGTTCCTGCTGCCGCGCAAGCTGACGGGGCGAGCACCGTCGGCGACGGTTGCCGTGGCCACCGCGGACCGTGCGCCCCCCGGACGGCGGCACCGCCTGGCGCGTTCCGGCCGGCCCGAGCGCAGCGCCCAGCACGCTCGCCGTTGAGCGGCGGAAGGCAGGCACGTTGCCCGGCCCGTCCGGTCGTGCTCGCCCGGCCTGCAGTACGGCACGGGCGTACTGGAAATCCAGAAGATTGGGAGTGTTCATGAACCCGTACCCACAGGCGGACATCGCCGTCATCGGCGGAACCGGCTTCTACTCGTTCCTGGACGGGGCAGAGGAGGTCACGGTCACCACCCCGTATGGGGATCCCTCGGACCGGGTGGTCATCGGCAGTGTCCATGGGCGGTCGGTGGCCTTCCTGCCTCGGCACGGTCGCGACCACCGCTTTCCGCCGCACCGGATCAACTACCGCGCCAACCTGTGGGCCCTGCGCGCGGTCGGCGTCGGCCAGGTCATCGGGCCGTGCGCGGTGGGCTCGTTGCGCCCAGAGCTGGGCCCGGGCGCGGTCGTGGTGCCCGACCAGCTCGTCGACCGCACCGCCGGCCGCATCCAGACGTACTTCGACGAGGACGCGGTGCACGTCACCTTCGCCGACCCCTACTGCCCGAGCGGTCGCTCCACCGTCCTGAAGGCGGCCGCGGAAGGCGCCTTCCCCGTCGTCGACGGCGGCACCATGGTCGTCATCGAGGGGCCTCGGTTCTCCACCCGGGCAGAGTCCCAGTGGTGCGCGCGGCAAGGCTGGTCCCTGGTCAACATGACCGGTCATCCCGAAGCCGTACTCGCCCGCGAGATAGGCCTGTGCTACACCTCGGTCGCCCTCGTGACCGACCTCGACGCAGGCATCGACGCCGACTCGGCGGTGGCGCACGAGGACGTCCTGCGTGTCTTCGCGGAGAACGTGGGCAAGCTTCGCGACCTGCTGCGGCTGGTCGTCACCGCGCTGCCCGACGTACGAACGTGCGCGTGCCCGCGGGCGCATGACCGGGTAGACCTGCTGCACACCCCGCCGACGGGCGCCTGAAGCCTTACGAACCCAGGATCGCCCGGGGGCGGGCGATCCTGGGTTCGTAAGGTTTCAGCGCTGTCGGTGGTGCTCTTGCCAGTGCCTGCCGAACAGCACCCTCTCATCCGGGAACCGCGCTGGAATCGGGTGAGATATCAGCGTGTAGTTGAGGAAGTGGCGCCATGTGATGTTCCCCGAGGTGCTGCATCCGCCCCAGCTCCCGCTGGAAAGCGTCGTCGTGAACGGCACGCCGCTCTCGAAGCTTCCCGTGTTGGTCATGGTCGACTGGTTCACCACCACCCGGCAGGTGTCCACCGCATCTGCGAGCTGCGCCACCCGGTCCGGCCGGTTGCTGTAGATGCCGCAGCTGTGGCCGCGACCGCAGCGGTCCGCCAGAAGCTGTACCAGTTCCACGGCCTGCGAGAAGTCGTCGAAGACGGAGAACGTCAGCACGGGTGCGAGTTTCTCCCGCAGAATGGGGTCATCTCGTTCCGGATCACTGCTCGCAAGCACCAGGAGCGCCATCTTTTCCGGCTGCTCCACGGGTATTCCGGCCATGTCTGCGAGTTCCGGCGCCGGACGGCCTATCGCTTCCCGGTTGAGCGCCGTGCCGTCGGGCCAGAGCAGGGTGCGCAGTCGGGCGGTCTCCTCTTCCGTGCACATACGAGCGCCCCGGTCGACCAGCGCGGTGGAGAATCGGTCAGCGATCGACGCGTGGACCAGTACGTTGCTTTCCGACGAGCACGGCGTGCCGTTGTTGTAGCCGGCTCCCGTCACGATCTTCTCGCACGCGTCCATCACGTCGGCGGTTTCGTCCACCACGACCGTAGGGTTTCCCACCCCCGCGCCGATCGTCGGGGTCCCGCTTTTGTAGGCGCGGCGCACTGTTCCGGCACCGCCTATGGCGACCACGTAGTCCGCCGCGGCCATCAGCTCGGTACTCGCCGCCCTGCCCGTGGCCTCCAGGCACTGGACGAGGTCCGGCGGAGCACCGACCTCGGCGAGCGCGCCCCGGATGAGTTGAATCGTTTCCCTGGCCGTGCCGGCTGCTCGTGGGTTCGGGGTGAAGATCGCCGCATTGCGCGTCTTGAGCATCGGCAGCGCGTTGCAGATGATCCCGGGCGCGGGCGCTGTGGCCGGCGTCGCCACGGCGATCACCCCCAGCGGCTTGGCGAGCTTGCGCAAGCCCAGTTCCGGCAGGTCCTCCACGACTCCCGCGGTTCGCTCACCGTGCAAATCGCGGGCTACCCCAAGGACCCGTCGCCGCTGCAGCGCGTAAAGGTGCTCCGGATCGCCCAGGGATGTCTCGGAGTGGCTGAGCACGGCAAGCCGCCGTGCGTTGTCCTCCCGATAGCACTGCCAAGCGACCGCGGACACGATCTCGTCAACGCTTTCCTGGGTCCACGACGCCGCTTCCGATTGGGCGGCGCGGGCACGGCGCATCGCCGCGTCCACAACCTCGGTGATCATGTTCTCCTTTGTGGTGAGCATGGTGCGGAACACGTCAGGCCTCCAGGGCTTGCGAGGCGGGGAAGGCCCGCGCCGCGGGCATGGGCGATTGCCGGCGCACGGCACTTCGTGGCTCGCGTCCGGCCGCCCCGCGGATCGCCAGGGGCACGCTGTCGACCAGATGCGTGTCGCCGACCCCGGCGGCCAGCGCGAGGATCGCCCCGCCGGTGAACTGGTCGGGGACCTCCTCGAAAGTCGCCTCGTCGACCAGCACCAGCGACTTGACCAGCAGCGGGGGATCCAGCCGTGCCCCCCGGTCGAGCACGTCCCGCGTGGCCTTGAGGACCGCTTGCGGTCCGTTGGATGCTTCCGCCTTCCCTGCCATCAGCGACTTCGACATCGTCAGCGCGGTGCGCCGCTCCGCCGGCGACAGGTAGACATTGCGGCTGGCCTTCACCAGCCCGTCCGGTTCGCGGACGGCGGGCACGGCGACGATCTCCACGGGGAAGTCGAGGTCGGTGACCATGCGACGCACCGCGACCAGCTGCTGGGCGTCCTTCTCCCCGAAGAAGGCCAGGTCCGGCCGGACCAGGTGAAAGAACTTGGCGACGACGGTGAGCACACCGGGGAGAAACGCCGGGCGCAGCGCGCCCTCGTGAATGCCGCCCACCGGACCCGGCACGACCCGCACGTACGACTCGCCGGTGGGATACACCTCGGCCACTGACGGAGCGAAGACGATGTCGGCCCCCTCCCGTTCACACACCTGCAGGTCCGCGTCCAGCGTGCGCGGGTAGCGGTTGATGTCCTCGGTGGGCGCGAACTGCAGATTGTTGACGAAGATGCTCACCACCACGGTGGCTGCGCGCTGCCGAGCGGCGCGAATCAGGGCCGCGTGCCCGTCGTGCAGCGCGCCCATCGTCATGACCAGCGCGAGGTCACCGGGACGCGAGGGGTGCAGCGCGGCCGCCAGTTGCGACCCGGTGTGCGCGAGTATCGGCATTGCCATGATGTCTCCATTCCTTGCAGTGTCTTCGCGGCGTGCACCCGGCCCGCACTGGGCACCAGGGCCGGCACCACGCGGAGTCCTCTCACTTCGCGTCCACGCCGCAGCCGGCGATCGCGTCGAGCAGTTCGCGCAGCTCGGCCGGCCCGGTGTACGGGGACATCAGCGACACCCGCAGGTACTCCTCGCCGTCGAGTCGGGTCGAGGACAGGTGGAACCGGCCGGCGCTGCGGAGCCGTTGCCGCACCCGCTCCTGGTCGGCGCCGGCCGGGAGATAGCGGAAGCACATCACATTGCTCTCCGGACGGTAGGGGCACGAGAAGTCGGGTCGCTGGTCGATCAGTTCCCACAGCAGTTCGGCCTTGGCGTACTGCTGGTCCACGTACTCGCCAAGGGCTTGCTCACCGCGGCAGGCCAGGGTCAGGAACAACTTCAGGCCCAGCACCGGCTTGGTCGTCTCGAAGCTGCGCTGTCCCCAGTCCAGATCCACAGACTCGTCCCGGAACAGGTATCTGGCCTGCTGCTGGAACAGGCCGTCGAGGAAGTCCCGCTCCCGGAACAGAACGCCGGTGCACAGGGTGGAGGTGCGCAGCATCTTGTGGGCGTCCCACGACACGGAGTTGGCCCGCTCGATGCCGGCCAGCCGCCCGCGCCGCCGGGGCGACAACAGCGCGGCCGCGCCGTGCGCGCCGTCCACGTGGAACCAGATCCCCTCGTCCCGGCACAGGTCGGCCAGTGGCTCCAGCGCGTCGTGGAGCCCGGACGCGGTGACGCACGCCGTCCCCACCAACGCAATCGGGCGCCGCCCCCGGTCGCGCGCCGCGGCGATGGCGGCGGGCAGGCGGTCGAGGTCGATCCGGCCCCATCGGTCGGTCTCCAGCGGCCACAGAGCGGACTCGCCCAACCCCATGACCGCGACGCTCCTGCGCACCGAGTAGTGGCTGCTCGGCGCGGCCAGCACGGTCAGGTCCGGCGGGTTACCGTCCCGCCAGCTGCCGGGGCAGCCGTACGACCGGGCCGCCAGCAGGGCGATCAGGTTGCCCAGCGTGCCGCCGCTGGTCAGCGTGGAGCCGCCGGTACCGCTCCAGCCGATCTTGGCGAGCATCCAGTCGCACACGGCCCGGTCCACCGCGGACCCTCCCGGGCCCATCTCATAGATCAGCGTCGTGTTGTTGGTCACCGAGTTGATCAGATCGGCGATCACGGCGGGCGTGTCGGTGGGCGCGAGCTGATGGGCCATGTAGCGCGGATGGTTGAGGTTGGTGGCGAGCTCGCAGTAGTGCGACACGAAAGAGACCAGCTCGGTCACGCCCATGTCGCCACGGTCCATCCACTGCTGCAGCCCGAGCTTTTCGGCGACCTCGTCGATGGTCATGGCAGAGACCACCGGCGCATCGCCCCGGCGTGTGGCCTCCCGGTACCGGTCCAGTTCGGCGAGAACCGCGTGCCCGATCGCGCTCAGCTGACCCATCATCAGATTCCTCGGCCGGCGACGATCGGAGTCCGTGTGCCGTCGATGTTCTTGACCAGGATCCGGTCGATGTCCACGTGCGGAACCTCGAAGTCCACCGTGTACTGCTGCTCCAGCAGCAGGATGCTGAGCACGCGCATGTAGGCGTGGTTCAACGGGAACGGGATCCTGCCGCCGTCGCAGGCAAGCACCCGGTCGACCAGCCGCCGGACCCCGAGTTCGTCGAGCACGGACGAGGACCGCAGATGCGTCGGCGAGAGGATCTCATCCACCCAGTCGCCAGTGCCGCGCGGCAGCAGCGACTCCACGCCGGGGATACGCATGCCGAACTTGGGCCGGCGCGTGATCTGTCCGGGCAGCAGGGCCGCGTAAGCCTCGCGCAGGATGTACTTCTCCCTGGTGAGTCCCTTGAGCTTCCACTCCCTCGGCAGCGTGGCCGCGAAGTCGACCACGTCCCGGTCCATGAACGGGAAGCGCGACTCGATGCCGCAGCCCGCGCCGGGCCGGTCGGCCTGGCAGGTCATGCCGTAACCGATGAGCAGCGTCTGGAAGTCCAGCCACTGGGCCTTGCCGACGAGGTTGTCCGGGGCAAGACCAGCGACCCGGGCCTGCATCCAGGCCAGCAGCCGACGGTCGTCGTCGGCGATGTCGCCGTTACCGGAGATCAGTTCACCGGCCAGTTCGGACTCGAAGCGGCGCAGGTGCGTGCCGAGGTCGAAGGATTCGCTGGTCCGGTTCTTGGCGAAGAACCGCAGGATCTCTGCGGCTGCTGTCGGGTCGGTGTACAGCAGGTCGTCGAGGGCCTCGTCCAGCGCCCGCTCCTGCTCCCGGTCGAAACCCTCGTCCAGACAGGCTTCCAGAACCTTGGACTCCTTGATGATGTCGTAGCCCAGGAAGGCCTCGTCGGCGCCCTCTCCCCCGAGCACGATCCGTACACCGGACTGCCCGACCAGCTCGGCCACTATCCGGCAGGCGACCGGGGAGCTGCGGTGCAGCGGGACCTCGCACCGGTAGACCAGATCCGGGAACCGCTGGCGGATGTCGTCGCCGGTCACCATGACCGTGGAGTGCCGCGTGCCCAGCCGGGCCGTCATCACCTCCTGGTGGCGCGTCTCGTCGACCCCCTTGTCAGGCACGCGGATCGAGAAGGACGGCAGTTCTTCCGGCACGTGCTGACGGACGATCGAGGCGATGATGGAGGAGTCCAGACCTCCGCTGAGGAACACGCCGAGCGGATAGTCGCCACGCAGCCGGAACCGCACCGCCTGGTCGAGCGTCGAGCGCAGCCGCTCCTTCGCCTCTTCGAAGCCGAACTCCGGCCGGTAGTCAGGGCCCCTGTCCACCGGGATCCGGTAGTAGTTCCGCAGTTGTGCACCCTCGGGCCGCACGATGAGGACGTGGCCGGGTGGCACGCTCCGGATCCCGGCGAAGCAGGTCTGTCCCGGGATGGGAGTCCAGTACCTGCTGGTCTGCCGCAGCCCGGAGGGGGACAGCTCCCGGCGCACCTGCGGGAACGCGAAGAGCGCCTTGATCTCGGAGGCGAAGAACGTCGTGCCGCCCTGCTCGGTGTAGAACAGCGGCCGCTCCCCCAGCGGGTCCCGGCCGAGCAGCAGTTCTTTGCGCACCCGGTCGTAGAAGGCGAACCCGAACTGCCCGTTCAGCCGGTCCAGTGCCTCAAGGCCCCAGTAGGCCAGGCTCTTCAGCAGCACCTCGGTGTCGGACCGGGTTGCGAACGCGATGCCGTGGCCCTCCAGCTCGGCGCGCAGCTCCAGGTAGTTGAACACCTCGCCGTTGAAGCCGGCGACGAACCGGCCGTCATTGGTGATCATGGGCTGATGGCCCAGCTCCGGGTCGATGACCGACAGCCGGGTCGTGCCCAGGGTGAGGTCGCCGTCGTCGTATATTCCGGCTTCCTCGGGTCCGCGGTGGGCGACCGCCCTTATGCCCCGCCGTAACTTCTCGATTCGCTCGACCTGGGACAGGCCGCTCTTCAGAAAGCCGACAACTCCACACATAAAAGATCACTCATTCGATTCGATGGGTGGCTTCAGACCGCTTCGAGGTAACGCGACCGTTCCCAGTCGCTGACCTCGAGGTTCTGTGCCGCCGTTTCCCCCATGCCGAGCCGGCACAGGATTTCCACCAGCTCCGGGCCCAGCACCGACCTCACGAACTCGCTTCCGCGCAGCCGCGCGACCGCGTCCTCGATATGGCCGGGCAGCGGATCCGCCCCCGACGGCTCGTTGGCGTCGGAGCGGACGGCAGGGTCCAGTTCGAGTTGCTTGGTCATGCCGGTCAGTCCGGCGACGATCTGCGTCGCGACAGTCAGGTACGGGTTGGCGTCCGCCGTCGCGACCCGGTGTTCGAGCCGGGTGGCGTCCCGGTCGCGGACCAGGGCGCGTACGGCCGCGCTGCGATTGTCGATCCCCCAGGTCAGATGGGTGGGAGCGAAGGAATGGGCGACGGTCCTCTTGTATCCGTTGGGCGTGGGCACGGCCACCAGGTGTGTCTCGGCACAGTGAGACAGCAGTCCGGCCAGGTACGCCTTCGCCGCAGCGCTCAACTCCCCCTTGCCGGCGTCCCAGAACACGTTCTGGCCGGTGTCGTCGGACCACAGGCTCTGGTGCACGTGCAGGCCGCTGCCGGCCGCGTCGCTGAGCGGCTTGGCCATGAACGTCGCCAGGTAGCCGTGCCGGGCCGCGATCTCCTTCGCCGCGTAACGGAAGAACATCAGGTTGTCCGCCGCGGCGACCGCGCCCGCGTACCTCAGGTTGATCTCGACCTGCCCCGGGCCGTACTCGGCCTCGAACGCCTCGATCTCGATCCCGGATGTCTCCAGGGCCGTTCGGACGTCGGTCACCACGGGATCGAGGTAGGAGTTGTCGTGCAGGCTGTAGACGGGGATCCGGTCGCGGCGCGGCCGCAGGGTGTCCCGGTCCAGCAGGTAGAACTCCGTCTCCAAGCCCACGCGCGGCACCAGCCCGTCGGCCAGGCACTGCTCCTCCGCCTGCCGCAGAACGTAGCGCGGATGGAACGGCACCATCGCTCCGTTCGCGTCGACGACGTCGCAGAAGACCAGCGCGGTGCCCGGGCGCCATGGCACAACCCGCAGCGTGGAGAAATCGGCGCGCAGGAACACGTCGGGGTAGCCGGTCACCCAGTTGTAGGTGTCGTCGTGCACCAGATCCAGGGAGTAGTCGAGGCAGAACACGGCCCCGGAAAGGCACACCTCGGGCTCGTGCCCGCGCCGGAACGCCGAAGCCGGAAGCCGCTTCCCGCGCAGCGCTCCCATCGTGTCCACGATGGCCAGTTCGACGGTGTCGATCGCGTTCTCGGTCAGGAACTGGTCGACCTCTCGGGAATTCATACGGGGACCCCTGGCTCTCAGTGGAAGCAGTGTTCTGCGGCCGGGAACTGCCTGCTGCGCACTTCTCCGGCATACTGCGCGGCCGCTGTGCCGAGCACGTGCGCGAGGTCTGCGTACCGCTTCACGAAACGCGGTACGCGCCCGGTGCGCAGGCCGGTCATGTCCTGCCAGACCAGGACCTGCGCATCGCAGTCCGGCCCGGCCCCGATCCCGACCGTGGGAATCGACAGTTCGTGTGTGATCTGTTTGGCGGTTTCCGCCGGCACCATCTCCAGCACGACCGCGAAGGCGCCCGCCCGCTGCAGCGCCAGCGCGTCCTCGACCAGACCCGCTGCAGCCGATCCTCGGCCCTGTATGCGGTAGCCCCCCAGGTTGTGCTCGCTCTGCGGGGTGAAGCCGAGATGACCCATCACCGGTACTCCCGCGGCGACGACGGCCTCGACGTGTGGGGCAAAACGCCGCCCGCCCTCCAGTTTCACCGCGTGCGACCGCCCTTCCTTCATGAATCGCACCGACGTCCTGACCGCCTGCTCCGGCGACACCTGGTACGAGCCGAACGGCAGATCCGCGACCACCAGCGCGCGTTTCGTCGAGCGGGTCACCGCGCGTACCAGGGGAACCAGCTCGTCGACGGTGACGGGCAAGGACGTCTCGTATCCGTACACGTTGTTCGATGCGGAGTCGCCGACGAGCAGCACCGGGATTCCGGCTTCTTCGAAAATCGCGGCCGAGTACATGTCATAGGTGGTGAGCATGGGCCAGGGCTCGCTCCGCTCCTTCATCTCGCGGAGATGGTGGATCCGGACCTGTTTGGTCAGCGCGGCGCTGCGGCCACCCGAGCCGTAAGGCGCCACCGTCTCGTCGGCGGAAGCTCCGGCAGAATTGGTCATGATGGGGCTCCATTTCGGTTGTGAATTCCAGCGCTTCATCGGAAGCAGCGGCCCGTGATGTGGGCGACAAGCCACGAACCGGCCGCTCATGCTTGCGGCGGCTTGTCCGGCTGACGTGAAGTCAAGCAGAGGGCCCATGCAGACGGTATGGCGTATTCGCCGCGCCGACATCGCGCGCGCAGGGCGCTTACAGCACCCCGAAATTCTTGAAGGCCTTCGTCATCGGCGTTCCGGATGTCAGCGCGCGCAGCAACCCACGCTCGGCACGCGCCTTGTCGAGCGCCGCCGCCACCACTTTCTCGGCGAGCCGGCATGGAATTACCACGGCGCCGTCGGCGTCGCCGAAGACCAGGTCACCCGGTTCGATGCGCACGCCGTCGATCCGCACCGCTACGCGGTGTGCCACGGTCTCCTGCCTGCCCTTGGAGTCCCGCGGACCGGAACCGCCGGCCAGGACAGGGAGCCCGAGCGCCCGGATGGCGCGCGTATCCCGGACCAGGCCGTCGGTGAGGACACCGGCCGCACCGCGCGCGTGCGCGGCAGCCGACAACAGCTCACCCCATACCGCGAAATCGGTGGCACGACCGGTCGGGATGACCACGACGTCGTCGGTGGACAGCTCATCCACGGCCGTGATCACGCCCTCGTACGGCGCGCCCGAAGGGTCGTACACCCGTTGGATCAGCACGGAAAACGCGAAGCCGGCCAGCACCTGGTCCGGGGCGATCGGCGCGATCCCGGCCTCCAGACACTGCCTGGTATGGCCGAGGTCGTCGAGGATGTCGGACAGCAGCGCGGTGTTCAACTCCGTTCGCACTTCGGTGAGGTCGATGGCCGGATGATGGGGCTGTGCATCGGCGGTCAAAGCGAATTCCTCTCCTGGACCGGTTATTCACGGGGCCTGGGAGCGTAGCGGCCCCGCCGAACGAGCCACATCACGTATTGGCACAGCTCGTATCCTGTGCCGTGCGGCGGACCGGACGGCTCGAAGGCCGGCATCCCAGTCGCGTGATAACGACCGGCCAGTTACGCCATACCGCACGCCGCGCTGCTCTGCTTCGATCGGAAGAGGGCCGTGCAGTCCACACTCGGCCGGCCCCTGCCCTCGGAATTCGACTTCCCAGCGGAAATGAGTCAGCGGATGAACCTGGATTCCGTCGCACGCGGGCCGACACGCAATCGACGTAAGTCGTTGTTCGAGATCACCAGAACCACGCCCGCGATGACTGCGAAACAACGCCGCGCCCGCATGTCCCGACCGGGCTTCGGCTCCGTCTTCACGGAACACATGGTCTCGATCCAGTACGCGGACGGCCGATGGCGGGACGAGCAGGTGATGCCCTACGGTCCGGTGCCGTTCGATCCCGCAACGGCCGCTCTCCACTACGCACAGAGCATCTTCGAAGGGCTTCGCGTGTTCCGGGCGAGGGACGGCGGTGTGCATGCCTTCCGGCCGGACGCACACGCCCGCCGCTTCCGGGAATCCGCGCGCCGGCTGATGATGCCCGAACTGCCCGAGGACCTCTTCGTCGCCGCCGTGGAGGAATTGGTCCGATGCGACGAGCCCTGGATCCCCGACGATCTCGGCATCACGCTGTACCTGCGGCCGGTCATGTTCGCGACCGAGCCGTTCATCGGGCTTCGGCCCGCACGGACGTACCGGTTCCTGCTCATCGCCTGCGTCGCGGAGGCGCTGCTCGGCAACGACACCGGTGCGCTGTCCGTGTGGGTGAGCGAGGGGTACTCGCGGGCGGCGACCGGCGGCACCGGAGCGGCCAAGTACGCGGGCAACTACGCCGCAGCGTACCGCGCACAGGCCGAGGCCGAGGAGAACGGCTGCGACCAGGTGGTCTGGCTCGACTCGGCCAGCCGCAGCTGGGTCGAGGAGATGAGCGCGATGAACCTGTTCTTCGTGTTCGGGCGGGAGTCGCAGGCCCGGCTCGTGACCCCGCCGCTCACCGGCACCCTGCTGGCGGGGGTGACGCGGGACTGCCTGATGACCCTGGCCGGCGACCTGGGCTTGCCGGCCGTCCAGCGGCCGGTCTCGTTCACCGACTGGCGCGATGGAGCTCGCGACGGGCGGATCACGGAGACCTTCGCGTGCGGCACTGCCGCGCGGATCAGTCCGATCGGGCGGGTGCGCTCGCCGAAGGGCTCCTGGCTGATCGGTAACGGCGGATCCGGGCCGGTCACCCGTGAGTTGGAAGCACGGCTGTCAGCGGTGCAGAACGGGCTGGTTCCGGACACGTACGGCTGGCTGCACAAGATCGTGTGACGTCAAGCAGAGCAAACATGGTCAAGCGGAGCAAGTATGAGCGAAGAACAAACGCAACGGCCCCTCACGCTACTTCTCGTCGACCATCACGCGCTGTTCCGGGAGGGGCTGGCCGAGATCTGCTCCGCCGAGGACGACCTCGTCGTCGTCGGGCAGACCGACACCGCCGAGTCCGCCGTCGTGGCGGCGGCCCAGGAAAAGCCGGACGTCGTCGTGGTGGACGTCTCCGTCCCGCAGCCGGACCCGGCGTGGATCCTGCGCGCCCTCGGCCGTGCCGCACCCGCCTCCAGGGCGATCGTCTTCACCGAGAAGGAGGAGCCGCGGCTGGTCACGCGGGTGGCCACCGCGGGCGCCCGCGCCTACGTACTCAAGAACGCCACCAGGGTGGAGATGCTCTCGGTGATCCGTGCGGTGGGAAACGGCCGGGAGAGCGTGCTCTTCTCCGGGACTCCGCGGGCCCTCAACAACCTGCACCGGCCAGTCGACAGCCTGCTCTCCACGCGAGAGCTGGAGATCATCGCACTGGTCGCCCAGGGCATGACCAGCGCCCAGATCGCCTCCAGCCTCTACATCTCAGGCGGCACCGTCAAAAGGCATCTCACCAACATCTACACCAAGCTCGGCGTCGCCTCCAGGATCCAGGCGATCAACAAGGCAACGGCGTTGGGCCTGTTCCCCGAGAGGGTGATGAGCAGCTATGAATCCGGTTCGTGAGGACGGGGGCACGGCCCTCGAGGGGTCGCGCGTGCCCGCCGGTTCTCCGTTCGGCGGGCACACGCACGAGTTCGTCGATCTCACCCTGCTCATCGCCGAGGACCTGCCCTGTTACTGGCCGACGCACCAGCCGTTCCAGCACAAGACGTGGAACTGGTTCCGGGACCAGCGCGATCCGGCCGCGACGGTGCGCAACCGGACCGGCCCGTACGCGACCCGCTGGATGGCCATCGACGAGCACACCGGTACCCACGTCGACGCGCCGAGCCACTTCATCCCACCACCGGGATCGGGCCTCGCGCACAGCGGGCCCGCCGCCGCCGTCTCCGCCGACGGCATACCGCTCAGCCAGACGATCGGTCCCGCGGCCGTCATCGACCTGACCGACCTCCCGGAGGGGACGGAAGCCGGGGTCAGCCCGCTGGTCACGCCCGCCTCGATCGAGTCCTGGGAGGACGCGCACGGACGACTCGGCAGCGCCGACATCCTCCTGCTGCACACCGGCTGGGACCGCCACTACCAGCGGGGGCGGGCCGGTGAGGCCTACCTGGGGGATGCCGTCAGGGGCAGCCGACCGGCCTGGCCGGCGCCGGATGTGGCGGCGGTGGAACTGCTGCTTGAGCGAGGGGTGCGCTGCATCGGCACCGACGCGCCGTCCATCGGGCCCGCCCACGGCGACCTCGGGCAAGCGGTCCACGTGGCCGGCCTCGGCCGCGGAGCCGTGTTCATCGAGTGCCTGACCGCGCTGGACCGCCTCCCGCCGCGGGGCGCGTGGTTCTGCTTTCTGCCACTCAAGGTCGAGGGCGCGACGGGAGCGCCCGGCAGGGCGATCGCGTCCGTTCCGGCCGCCGCATATCCGCCTGAGGCACGGCACGCGCGCGGACGGTGATCTGAGGCCATGGAGGTCATACCAGTAGCGGAGCTCCAGCGGCTTCGGGCCGGCATCGTTTCCGCCGGACGCGTCGGCGCCGTCCTCGGCGCGGCCCTCGCGCGCGGGGGACACCCGGTCTCGGCTGTGCGCGCCGCTAGCCCGAACTCCCGGCGCCGAGCCGATCAGTTGCTGCCCGGCGTCGCGCGGGCGGACTCCGACGGCGTGGCCAGGCGCTGCGACCTGTTGCTGCTGGCCGTGCCGGACGACGTGCTCGCCGAGGTCGTCGGTGACCTGGCAGGCAACGGTTCACTGCGCACCGGCCAGATCGTGCTGCACACGTCGGGCGTGCACGGCGTCGGCGTGCTCGAACCCGCCGCAGCGTCGGGCGCCCTGCCGGTGGCCCTGCACCCCGCGATGACGTTCACCGGCGGCGCCGAGGACCTGGAACGGCTGGCGTCATGCGCGTTCGGGGTCACGGCGGCCGACGACGCCACGGCCCGCATCGGTGAGGACCTCGTACGGCAGTTGGGCTCCGAGCCGGTGCGGATTCCGGAGGCGGCGCGGCCCCTGTACCACGCGGCCCTCGCGCACGGCGCCAACCACCTCCTTGCGCTGGTCAGCGACTGCGTGAACCTGCTGCGCGGTGCCGGCATCGACTCGGCGGAACGCCTGATCGAGCCCCTGCTGCGCGCCTCGCTGTCCAACGCGCTGCAGCACGGCGCCGCGGCCCTGACCGGACCGGTCGCCCGAGGGGACGTACGCACGATCGGCCGGCACCTCGACGTGCTGGGCCGGCAGGCCCCTGAGCTGCTGCCGACCTATCGCGCCCTGGCGGGGCGCGCCGCGCACCTCGCCGCGGGCGCCGGCCTGTTGCCCCACGAAGCGCTGCCTGCGGTCGAGGAGCGCCTGCGCTGAGCAGTCGTCGGGTAAGGAGGCAGCCGGTCACTGGCCGGCCCGTCGCCACCCCGTGAAACCCGTCCTTCGGAGGCTGTCACCATGTTCGCCCAGACGCCTGTGGAACCCCTGCCGGCCACCCAGTCGTTGATATTCCTGCTCCAGGTCGGCCTGCTCCTGGCCCTGGCCCACGCGATGGGAAGGCTCGCCATGAAGTGCGCCATGCCTTCCGTCGTCGGCGAGTTGTGCGTGGGCATCGTGCTCGGTCCGACGCTGCTGCAGCTCATGCTGCCCGAAGTGTCGTGGTGGCTGTTCCCCACGGACCCCGAGCAGATGCACCTCCTGGACGCGGTCGGGCAGATTGGTGTGCTGCTTCTGGTGGGTCTCACCGGGGTCCACCTCGATGCCGCTCTGGTGCGCCGCCAGGGGCTGACCGCGGCCAGGGTCAGCGGGTTCGGGCTGATCATCCCCCTGGCCCTCGGCACGGCGACCGGCTACTGGCTACCCCGCTCGCTCACCCCGGACGGCGCGGACCGGACCGTGGTCGCTCTCTTCCTCGGGGTCGCCATGTGCGTCAGCGCCATCCCGGTCATCGCCAAAACCCTCATGGACATGAACCTGATGCACCGCGACATCGGCCAACTTACGCTGACCGCGGGCATGGTCGACGACGCCTTCGGCTGGATGATGCTGTCGTTGATCTCGGCCATGGCCACCACGGGATTAACCGGCGGAGCGGTGCTGTCCGCGCTGATCTCGCTGGCCGGCGTGCTCCTCCTCGCGGCCGTGGCCGGGCGGAGCCTGATCCGGCCTCTCTTCCGGTTGACCAACGGAGCAGCCGACGTGACGCCCACCATCGCCACGGCCATGACACTGATCCTGCTCAGTGCGGCGGGGACCCAGGCCCTCCATCTGGAAGCGGCCTTCGGGGCATTCGTCTGTGGGGTTCTGATCGGCAAGTACGGCAGGCCGGACCCGGCCCGGCTGGCGCCGCTGCGCACCGTCACCCTGGTCGTCTTCGCCCCGCTGTTCTTCGCCACGGCGGGCCTGCGGATGGATCTCACCGCGCTGGGCCGACCAGCGGTCCTCGCCACCGCGGCGGTCGTTCTCCTCGTCGCGGTGGTTGGCAAGTTCGCCGGGGCCTACGTCGGGGCGCGTACCAGCGGACTGGGCAACTGGGAGGCTCTCGCCCTCGGGGCCGGAATGAACGCCCGCGGCGTCGTCGAGGTGATCGTCGCCATGATCGGCCTGCGGCTTGGCGTGCTGAATACCGCAACCTACACGGTGATCGTGCTGGTCGCGATCGCCACCTCGGTCATGGCACCGCCCCTGCTGCGGATTGCTATGACACGGATCGAGCAGACAGCGGAGGAGACGGAGCGATGTGATCGCCAGCAACTGTCTCCGCCCAGCTTTCCCACTGGGGATCGCTGAGCGATCGCGCGATCATCGGTGCGCACGGTCCCCGCCCCCGGCGGGGCCGGAAAACGGGGGCGGGCAGGGACCCGCCCAGGCCTGTCCAGACCCGCGGTGCCAGGCCGGCCGTGGGGCGGGTGGGTCCTCGGGCACCGGACGGGTCACCTCGTCGTTCTCCGCAGCGGAAGGAGTAGCGAGGCGCTCGCTGCGCTCCCGGGCTACTCTCCGCTCCCCGGGTGGCTTGTCCTCAGGGCTGCCGCCCTTGACCCGCTCCGCCCGCCGGGGCTGCAGCGCTTCCCATCCCCTGGGTGGCTCCGGACCGACCCGGTAGGCGATGCCGATCTCGCTCGCCCGCCGGGTGGCCTCACAGACCCGCACCTCTCCTGGAGGCACCAGTGCGAGCAGCCGGAGACATCGGTCCAGCACACCACCGGTCACCGTGGGCGGGGCGGTCGCGTCCTCGGGCTGCACCCGTACGAAGGCGTCGCCGGTGACCACCGCGACATGTGCGCGCCCGGCAGTTCCAGGACCCCGGGTCGCGGCTCCGGAGTCGCGGGCACCGAGCCGGTCGCGGATCGCCAACCCTGCCTGCACCGCCCGTACCGCATGGTCCTCACTGGTGTCGGCCACTCCGAACAGCGCCGAGAAGACCGACCCCAGGGTGCTCCCGACAGATCCGCCGAAACGCTCACACTCCTCGCGGACAGCCGACTCCACCTCCCTCAGGACGTCGTCGACGCCCGCCGGGTCCTGCCTGTCGTCCCCGGCACTCGAACGGGCCCACACCAGAACGGCGCTGATCTGTTTGCGCTCTGGTCCGCGGTGCACCGCCGGCTCGCCGCCCCCTCCTGTCACCGTGACGGGGCCCGCGATCGCGGCGGGCCGCACCTCGGCCGTGTCCGGCTCGACATCTGCGGTTCCAGAGGGCGCCGACCGCGTCGGGGCGTCCAGCTCCGGGGCGTGGCACAGGATCGCCTGCTCCAACCTCTGTAATTCAGGGCCGGGTTCGAGGCCGTAGCGCTCGACGAGCTGGGTCCGGGCGCTGCGGTAGGCCGCGAGCGCGTCGGTCTGCCGGCCGCAGCGGTACAGCGCCAGCATGAGCTGGCCGCACAGCCGCTCCCTGGACGGCTCCGTGGCGACGAGCGCCTCCAGTTCACCGAGCACTTCGTTGTGGCGTCCGGACCCCAACTCGGCCTCGATGCAGTCCTCCAGCGCGTCCAGCCGCGCATTCTCCAAGGCGGCCAGTTCCGGCCAGGCGACCCCGTTCTCGACCAGGTCGGCCAGTGCCGGGCCCCGCCACAGCGCCAGCGCCTCCCGCAGCACGCGGGCCGCCGACTCATACCCCCCGGCAGTCAGGTCGGCTCGCCCCTGATCGACTAGATGCCGGTAGCGGAACAGGTCGACACAGTCGGCGTCGACCCGGAGCAGATACCCGGGAGTATGGGTCAGCAGCATTGCCCGGTCAGCGGCGCAGGTGTCGGCGGACAACACCCGGCGCAGGTCCGAAACGGCGTTCTGGAGCATCTTCCGTGCCGTCAGGGGGGTGTCGCCCGGCCACAACGCGTCGAGCAGCCCGCTCGTCGCCACGACGCGATTGGCGTGGATGAGCAGATACGCAAGCGTCGCACGTTTGGTGATCCCTCTCACCGGCACCAGTGCGCCGTCACGAAAGACTTCCAAGGGACCCAGTAAGCAAAACTCCACGTGCCCTCACCTGTTCCTTGCTGCCTGCACCCCGCCTCCCGCGCGGTCGTCGCGGAAGGCCACACCGGGCAGGAAAACGGTTCTGCATTCCCTCCTCCAAGGAGTTTGCAAGATGCAGTAATTGAAGGGAATACAACTTACTGCACCCACTTTTGCGTGAATGCAGCATGCATATACTCTGACGCTATGTGGACCGGATGCATCATACGTGCGAAGGAGTCACGCCCCCTCGGTTCCGAAAAAATCCCTGGAATGCTTCGGGCGATCTCACCGAGCGCATCAAGATAATTACAGCCGGCGGACCACCCCCGGCTCTTACACGTTCCCTACTTCACGCAACCTGGGCAATGGGCGCGTATGGCATATTACGCTTTCGTGTAGGCGGGTTACGAAATTTCATTCCCCGACTCTCCCGGCGGCCAACGAAGGGGAGGGGCCTTGTCCGGCCCTCTGCGGTTGTTCATTCGAAGCGGCGAGAACGTGGTCACCGCGGCGGTATGCCCGGCGAAGGCGAGCAGAATCGACTCGTCGATGACGAGCCATTCGCCCGCCTCCTCGACTGACGCGGGCTCCGGGAAGGTCGCGACTCACGAAGAGGACCCATCACACAAGGACCTGAGCAGCCACCTCTGGAGCGGTGTTGGAAGCCCCGCACCCCCAAACAGCGGCGGTCACAGATCAGTTGCGGTCGCTGTCGGCTGCGGAGCTCGTGCGGAACGAGCACCACGTCGTTTTGGTGCCGTGGGGGTTCTTGCGAAACCCCCACGTGTCGGAGAGGAACTTCACCAACTGCAGTCCCCGCCCACCTTCCTCTTCACTGCTCGCTTGCCGCAGTACAGGCTCAGCAGGAGAGTCGTCTTCGACCTCGACACACAGCGCATCGCCGTTGTACTTCAAAGTAAAACCGATAGTCCCGCATGGGATGCATTTGACAGCGTTGGTGACCAGCTCACTGGCCACGGTCTGAGCATCTTCGACCAGAGCGGTCAGTCCCCATCGAGGCAGTTGCTTCGCCACCAGATCGCGGGCGGCTTTGGGGAGGGTCTCGATATGGTGGTCGACCGGGATGGGGCCTAACTGGGCCTGCCGTGGAGTGGTCGAACGCAGAGTGTTCTTTCTCCAGAGATGGCCGGCACCAGTCCCGGTCATTGCGGCTCCTCAGACGTAGAATGGGTTCGGCCGGGGAGTATGCATTTGAAATCCCAGCGTCCCTGGCGTCCCACCTCTGCATTCTCGACGGATGCGTGCTGATCCATAGGAACGTTTTCCGCAGGCTCCAGCAAACGCCTTCACCCCGTCGACCCGCGTCCAGTCAGGCCGCGCCCGGTGCGGTTCGTCGGCATCCATTACCCAGTGATACAGCACAGGTGGACGGACGGCCTTGTACGGTTCTTGCTAAGCCCTTGCACGCCTCGCAGGAGGTTGTCAGGGTCGTAAGCGGCGAAGCCAGGGTCCAGGATGCCAGCGCTCCTGGGACCGCCCCGGGGCCCCAGGGGCGCCAGCCCCGTCACGGCCGGGCGGCGCGTCCACAGGGGCGCGAGGGAACTGCTGCGCTTCCCTCACCTCCTGATCGCGCTCTGCTGCGCCCCGACGCGCCCATGGGCCCCGCGTTGTTGTTGTGCAATTGCCCAGCGGAGCCTTCTCTTGCCGAGTTTGCTGTCCGAGGGACATTCCAGGTCACAGAAGCCGGGGTGGAGCAGTGGTGGTGGAGTTCAGGGTGCTGGGCAGCATCGAGGCGCGCGTCGACCGTCAGCTCGTCGAGCTTGGTACTGCGCGGCAGCGGCTGCTGGCCGCCTTGCTGGTCAACCTCAACCAGGAGGTATCGATCGACGAGCTGGCGGAACGGATCTGGGGGACGGAACAGGCCCAGCGGGGCACCTTGTACGGCTATCTGTCCCGGCTGCGGCGGGCGTTGGCCGCGGCGGAGGGTGTGGAGATCACCCGCAGGCCGGCCGGGTATGTGCTGGCCGCCGATCCGGCCGTGGTCGATCTGCACCGGTTCCGCGATCTGGTCGGCCGGGCTCGTACGGTGCGGGACGACGGGCAAGCCGCGAACCTGTTCGGGCAGGCTTTGGAGTTGTGGCGGGGCGAGGCCCTGGCCACGGTGGACACCGCATGGGCGGGCATGGTGCGCGAGGAGTTGCACCACGAACGGCTGGCGGCCGAGCTGGACCGGACCGAGGTGCGGCTGCGCCTGGGTCAGCATGCCGAGCTGCTCGCAGGCCTGCGAGCGCGGACCAAAGAACACCCCTGGGACGAGCGTTTGGCCAGGCAGCTGATGCTGGCTCTGTACCGGTGCGGGCGTACCGCGGAGGCGCTGACGCACTACCAGCACACCCAGCGGCGGCTGGCCGAGGAACTGGGCATCGACCCCGGCCCGGAACTGCGACGGTTGCACCGGCAGATCCTTACCAAGGACACCGCCCTGACTCCCGGCGCGGGTGTGGCCCCGGCTTCACCGGTGCCGCGACAGTTGCCCGCGCCCCCGGCGTTGTTCACCGGCCGGAGCCGGGAACTGGCGCGGCTGTCCGCGGCGCCCGCCGAAACGACCCCGGACGGGGTGGGGGGCACGGTGGTGGTCTCGGCGATCGGCGGGATCGGCGGGATCGGCAAGACGTACCTCGCCCTGCGCTGGGCCCACCAGCACCTGGACCGCTTCGGCGACGGGCAGCTGTACATCAACCTGCGCGGCTTCGACCCCAGCGGGGAACCGCTGGCCCCCTCGGTGGTCATCCGCGGCTTCCTCGACGCTCTCGGCGTGGCGTCAGAGGCGGTGCCCGCTGACCCCGATGCCCAAGCGGCGTTGTATCGCAGTCTGGTGGCGGGCAAGCGGATGCTGGTGATGCTGGACAACGCCCGCGACACCGCCCAGGTAGTTCCGCTGCTGCCCGGCAGCCCGAGTTGTACGGTCCTGGTCACCAGCCGCCACCAGCTCGTCGGCCTGACCGCCACGCACGGCACCCAGCCTCTCGCCCTGGACACGCTGCCAGAAGCCGAGGCCCGTCAGTTACTCGCCCGCCACCTGGGAACCGACCGACTGGCTGCCGAGCCTGATGCGGTGGCGGCGCTGCTGAGGCACTGCGCGGGCCTGCCCCTGGCCCTGAGCATCCTCGCCGCCCGCGCAGTCGCCCGGCCGGGGCTTCCCCTGGCCCATCTCGCGGAGGAACTGGCCCAGGCCAGCGCCCGGCTGGACGCGCTGGACGCCGGGGACCTCAGCGCCGACCTCCGCGCGGTCTTCGCCTCCTCCTACCACACCCTGAACACCGCGGCAGCCCGCGCCTTCGCCCTGCTCGGACTCGTCCCCGGCCCCGACATCAGCCTGCACGCGGCCGCGAGCCTCACCGGGACCACCCCCGCCCGCACCCGGGTACTTCTGCGCACCCTGGAGACCGCCCACCTGGTCCAGCAGCACACCCCCGACCGCTACCGTATGCACGACCTGGTGCGCCTCTACGCCGCCGAACGCGGCCACGACCTGGACGAGGCGGACCGGACAGGAGCGCTGCGGCGGCTGCTCGACTTCTATTTGCACACCGCGTACCACGCCAACCGGCTGCTCTACCCGCACTGGACGATCCGGCTGGAACCAGGCACGCCCGCCGACGGCTGCACCCCCCACCGGTGTGCGGACGTAGCAGAAGCGCAAGCGTGGTTCCGGGCCGAACTCCCCTGCCTGCAAGCCGCTCCCCGGCTCGCCCGCGCCCTCGGCTGGCACACCCTGACCTGGCAGCTGCCCGAGGCACTGTTCAACATCCGGATGAGGCAAGGCCGTCTCGGTGAGGATCTGGCGATCTGGCGGACCGCGGTAGAGGCCGCCCAACGGCTGGGCGACCCGGCCGCCCATGCGGTGGCCCGCCTGCGCCTCGGACAGGCCTGCAGCCTGACAGGCCGTTACGACGAGGCCCGCTCCCATCTGGAACAGACCATAGCCCTGTTCGAACACACCGGTGACCTTCTGGGGCAGGGCCAGACCCACTTCTGGCTCGGCATAACGTGGGAGCAGCAAGGTGAGCCCCAGCAGGCGCTGCTGTGGCACGGGCGTGCTCTGGACCACTACCGGGCCGTCGGCGACGCCCTGCATGAGGCCGGAGCCCTCAACACCATCGGGTGGTGCCATGCCCGGCTGGGCCGCCATGAACAGGCCCACGGCTACTGCGAGCAGGCCCTGGCCATCAACCGGGCCGAAGGTGACCGCTACGGCGAGGCTCTCAACCTGGAGAGCCTGGGCTATATCGCCCATCAGCGTGGCCAGCACCGGCAGGCCCTCGAGTACTACCACCAGGCCCTCACCCTGGTCCGGGAGGCCGACGCCACCTGGAGTGAAGCCAAGATCCTGGGGTGCATCGGCGATGTTCACCATGCTTTGGGCCAGCACGCCGAGGCCCGCCGGGCCTGGCGGCGGGCCCTGGAGCTGTACCTGATCCAGCACCGCACCCCACAAGCCGCACACATCCAGCAACAACTCGACACCCTCAACGACACCGAATCCGACGCAGATCCGCCCGCCCGGGCCGAGTGAGGTGTTCCAAGCGCTGATCATTTCCAGATTCGGTTGAGGACGAGGCGGCGCGGGCTGAGGGTGAGGGTGAGGTACTGCAAACTGCGCCGACGTTGCTCGAGTTCGGCGGCGCCTTCACCCAGGGCGCGGATGTCGCGCACCAGCATGTTGAACATGCGGGTGTCGACACCCGGGGCCTGCTCGGATTGGCCCTGCATGGGATCAAGTTGCGCCCGACGCAGTTCGCCGGTGGTAGCTGTGGCCCCCGCACGTGTACGGCATGTCGCACGTGTACGGCATGTCATCCGTCGGACCGGCCCCTGCCTCGGGTGTCCCGCGGCAGCCCCGCCCCCTTTCGCGACCGTTACTCGGCCCGGGCGGGCGGATCTGCGTCGGATTCGGTGTCGTTGAGGGTGTCGAGTTGTTGCTGGATGTGTGCGGCTTGTGGGGTGCGGTGCTGGATCAGGTACAGCTCCAGGGCCCGCCGCCAGGCCCGGCGGGCCTCGGCATGCTGGCCCAGGGCGTGGTGGGTACCGCCGAGATACTCCAGAACCTCGGGTTCGTCCAAGGTGGTATCCGCCTCCCGGACCAGGGTGAGGGCCTGGTGGTAGTACTCGAGGGCCTGCCGGTGCTGGCCACGCTGATGGGCGATATAGCCCAGGCTCTCCAGGTTGAGAGCCTCGCCATAGCGGTCGCCTTCGGCCCGGTTGATGGCCAGGGCCTGCTCGCAGTAGCCGTGGGCCTGTTCATGACGGCCCAGCCGGGCATGGCACCACCCGATGGCGTTGAGGGCACCGGCCTCATGCAGGGCGTCGCCGACGGCCCGGTAGTGGTCCAGAGCACGCCCGTGACACAGCAGCGCCTGCTGGGGCTCACCTTGCCTCACCCAGGTCCAACCGAGCCAGAAGTGGGTCTGGCCCTGCCCCAGGATGTCACCGGTGTGTTCGAACAGGGGCAGGGTTTGCTCCAGCTGGGCATGGGCCTCGTCGTAACGGCCTGTCAGCATGCAGGCCTGTCCCAGACGCAGGCGGGCCACCGCATGGGCGGCCGGGTCGTCCAGCCGTTGGGCGGCCTCGATCGCGGTCCGCCAGATCGCCAGATCCTCACCGAGACGGCCTTGCCTCATCCGGATGTTGAACAGTGCCTCGGGCAGCTGCCAGGTCAGGGTGTGCCAGCCGAGGGCGCGGGCGAGCCGGGGAGCGGCTTGCAGGCAGGGGAGTTCGGCCCGGAACCACGCTTGCGCTTCTGCTACGTCCGCACACCGGTGGGGGGTGCAGCCGTCGGCGGGCGTGCCTGGTTCCAGCCGGATCGTCCAGTGCGGGTAGAGCAGCCGGTTGGCGTGGTACGCGGTGTGCAAATAGAAGTCGAGCAGCCGCCGCAGCGCTCCTGTCCGGTCCGCCTCGTCCAGGTCGTGGCCGCGTTCGGCGGCGTAGAGGCGCACCAGGTCGTGCATACGGTAGCGGTCGGGGGTGTGCTGCTGGACCAGGTGGGCGGTCTCCAGGGTGCGCAGAAGCACTCGAGTGCGGTCGGAGGTGGTCCCGGTAAGATTGGCGGCCGCGTGCAGGCTGATGTCGGGGCCGGGGGCCAGTCCGAGCAGGGCGAAGGCGCGGGCTGCCGCGGTGTTCAGGGTGTGGTAGGAGGAGGCGAAGACCGCGCGGAGGTCGGCGCTGAGGTCCCCGGCGTCCAGCGCGTCCAGCCGGGCGTCGGCCTGGGCCAGTTCCTCCGCGAGATGGGCCAGGGGAAGCCCCGGCCGGGTGGCGGCACGGGCCGCCACGATGCTCAACGCCATGGGGAGACCCGCGCAGTGCCTCAGCAGCGCCGCCACCGCATCAGGCTCGGCAGCCAGTCGGTCGGTTCCCAGGTGGCGGGCGAGTAACTGACGGGCCTCGGCTTCTGGCAGCGTGTCCAGGGCGAGAGGCTGGGTGCCGTGCGTGGTGGTCAGGCCGACGAGCTGGTGGCGGCTGGTAACCAGGACCGTACAACTGGGGCTGCCCGGCAGCAGCGGGGCCACCTGGGTGGCATCGCTGGCGTTGTCCAGCATCACCAGCATCCGCTTGCCCGCCATGAGGCTGCGATACAACGCCGCTTGGGCATCGGGGTCAGCGGGCACCGCCTCTGACGCCACGCCGAGAGCGTCGAGGAAGCCGCGGATGACCACCGAGGGGGCCAGCGGTTCCCCGCTGGGGTCGAAGCCGCGCAGGTTGATGTACAGCTGCCCGTCGCCGAAGCGGTCCAGGTGCTGGTGGGCCCAGCGCAGGGCCAGGCAGGTCTTGCCGATCCCGCCGATCCCGCCGATCGCCGAGACCACTACCGTGCCCCCCACCTCGCCCGGCCCGTCCGCCCCGGCCAGCGCGGTCGTGAGCGCGGCCAGTTCCCTGTCCCGGCCGGTGAACAACGCCGGGGGCGCGGGCAACTGTCGCGGCACCGGTGAAGCCGCCTGCACCGGAGCCGACCCGGCAGCCACTCCGACTCCGGGGGTGAGGGCGGGGTCGCCGGTGAGGATCTGCTGGTGCAGCTGCTGCAGCTCTGGGCAGGGGGTGATCCCCAGTTCCTGGGCCAGGACCTTTTGGGTGTGCTGGTAGTGCGTCAGTGCCTCCGCGGTACGCCCGCACCGGTACAGAGCCAGCATCAGCTGCCTGGCCAAACGCTCATCCGACGGATGCTGTCCCGCCCGAACTCGCAGGCCTGCGAGCAGCTCGGCATGCTGACCCAGGCGCAGCCGCACCTCGGTCCGGTCCAGCTCGGCCGCCAGCCGTTCGTGGTGCAACTCCTCGCGCACCATGCCCGCCCATGCGGTGTCCACCGTGGCCAGGGCCTCGCCCCGCCACAACTCCAAAGCCTGCCCGAACAGGTTCGCGGCTTGCCCGTCGTCCCGCACCGTACGAGCCCGGCCGACCAGATCGCGGAACCGGTGCAGATCGACCACGGCCGGATCGGCGGCCAGCACATACCCGGCCGGCCTGCGGGTGATCTCCACACCCTCCGCCGCGGCCAACGCCCGCCGCAGCCGGGACAGATAGCCGTACAAGGTGCCCCGCTGGGCCTGTTCCGTCCCCCAGATCCGCTCCGCCAGCTCGTCGATCGACACCTCCTGGTTGAGGTCGACCAGCAAGGCGGCCAGCAGCAGCCGCTGCCGCGCGGGACCAAGTTCGACGAGCTGACCGTCGACGCGCGCCTCGATGCTGCCCAGCACCCCGAACTCCACCGCCACCGCGGTCCCACCCCATCATCCTTGACCTGACTCGTCCGACCTCGTCTTCTGGGGTACGGATCTTGCCGGGCGATTTTAGACGCGCCGGCAAATTTCCCGCGCTGTGTGGGCGTATGTCAGAAGCAGCCAGGCATGGCCAGGGGGCGCACAACGGGGTCGCGCTGCCGCGACCGTGCATCCGGACAATGCCCAACGGCCCGGAACGTCCCCTTCCCCGGCAGGCTCTTTCCCCCCACTATGAGTCACCCCCTGGCCACCAGTCAGGAAAGGTGTACGGACGGTCACCTGACCGATCCAGCGTCGGCCGCTTCAGGAGATGATCTTGCGCCCCACAACCTTATTGCCCCTCGCGCTCAGCACTGCCCTGGTCGGCACCCTACTCACCGCATGCGGCAGCGGATCCGGCAGCGATGCGCACACCGTCCGAGTGGTGTTCCAACAGTCCTTGGACAACAAGGCCAGGACCATGGACAACCATCTGGCACGGGTGAAGAAGCAGTTCGAGGAGAGATACCCAGACAAGAAGGTCAAGCTGCTCCCGATCAAAGCGGCGCCCGCGGACTACTACACCAAGGTCCAGCAGTTGATGCGCTCGCCAAAGACCGCCCCGGACCTGGTCTACGAGGACACCTTCCTCATCAACGCCGACATCACCGCTGGACTGCTGCGCCCGCTCGATGGCTATCTCAAGGACTGGCCGGAGTGGGACAAGTACGTCGACACCGCCAAGACGGCGGCCAAGGCGCAGGACGGCAAGACCTATGGCATCCCGGACGGCACCGATACCCGGGGGCTGTGGTTCAACAAGGACATCTTCGCCAAGGCCGGGCTGCCGAGGAACTGGCAGCCGAAGAGCTGGGACGATGTCCTGGACGCCGCCCGGACCGTCAAGAAGAAAGTGCCGGGTGTCACCCCGCTGAACGTCTACACCGGCAAGAGTCAGGGCGAGGCGGCCACGATGCAGACCTTCGAGATGCTGCTCTACGGCACCGGCAAGGACCCGCTCTACGACGCAGAGAACAAGAAGTGGGTGTCCGGCAGCAAAGGTTTCCGGGACGCGCTGAACTTCGTCAGGACCGTGTACCACGAGAAGCTCGGGCCGAAGGTCCCCGACGCGCTGGATCCGAATGTGTACACCTGGGTGACCGGGGAGTGGTTGCCCCAGGGCAAGCTGGCGATCGCGCTGGACGGGTCGTGGCTGGGCGGGACTTGGATCAAGTCCGGCGCTGCCCCGTGGAAGCAGTGGGACAAGGTGCTGGGGCAGGCGCCGATGCCGACCCAGAACGGGCAGTCGCCTGGCGCGGTGAGCATGTCGGGCGGCTGGACCTGGGCGATCCCGGCCAAGGCCAAGAATCCCGAACTGGCCTGGGAATTCATCGAGGTTCTCGGCACCAAGCGCAACTCCGTCGCCTACAACGTCGCCAGCGCGAACATCGCGGTACGCAAAGATGTCGCGGAGGACAAGGCGTATACGGGCTCGATGCCCGGCCTCAAATTCTTCACCTCCCTGGTGGAGCACACCCACTACCGGCCGACGCTTCCCGCCTATCCACAGGTGTCCACCGCCATCCAGGAGGCGATGGAGTCGGTCACCACGGGGGATGCCTCGGTTGAGAAGGCGGCGGACGCCTATGACAAGCAGCTGAAGTCGATCACTCGCGGGGCGGTCATCGAGAAGTGACCGAAGCAGCCAGGGCCAGACACCTGCCGCGCTGGCGCTGGCTGGCGATCGGCCCGGCGACCGTGCTGCTGTTGCTCTTTCTCGCCGGGCCGATCGCGTACTGCGTCTACATCGCGTTCACCGATACGCAGCTCTCGGGGCAGGCGTCGGCGTCGTTCATTGGCTTCGACAACTTCCGCCGGGCCTTCGATGACGACAATTTCCGCAACGCCGTGTGGCTGACGCTGGTCTTCACGATCGTGTCGTCGGCCCTCGGACAGAACGTGCTGGGCTTGACCCTGGCCGTGCTGATGCAGCGTGCGTCCCGGCCCGTACGCTTCCTCACCGGCGCGGTCGTCATCGTGGCCTGGGTTCTGCCCGAGGTGGTGGCGGGCTTTCTGCTCTACGCCTTCTTCCGTGACGAGGGCACGCTCAACACCATCCTGTCCTGGCTCCATCTGCCCGGCCAGGACTGGCTGTTCACCCTCCCCATCCTCGCGGTGTCCATCGCCAACGTCTGGCGCGGCACAGCGTTCTCCATGCTCGTCTACTCGGCCGCGCTGAGCGAGATTCCCTCCGAAGTCACCGAGTCCGCCCAGGTGGACGGGGCGAACACCGTACAGCGGCTGTGGCGTCTGACCCTACCCATGATCCGCCGGGCGATCGGCACCAACCTGATGCTCAACACGCTCCAGACACTCTCTGTCTTCGGACTCATCTGGGCGATGACCCGCGGCGGCCCCGGAAACCGCAGCCAAACCCTTCCGCTGTTCATGTACGAGCAGGCCTTCAAAAACAGCCTGATCGGCTACGGCACGGCGGTGGCCCTTCTGCTCCTCCTCGTCGGGGCGCTGTTCTCGGTGTGCTATCTGCGGCTGATGCGGGAGGAGGTCTGACATGGGCAAGCGGCACCGGTTGCGCCGACGCTCGGCCGCCGACCTCGCGGTGCTCACCGTCGTCGGGGGCCCCACGGGCGGGAGGGGCTGAACGATCACGGCGTAGACACTGTCTACTCCCTGTGGTAGACAGTGTCTATGTCTGAGCACGAGGCGGGTCTGCGTGCCCGGTTGGTCGATGTCGGCGTGGATCTGGTGTCCAGCGAGGGCCTGCAAGCACTGACCTTGCGTGAGATCGCACGACGGGCGGGGGTCTCGCACGGAGCGCCACGCCGTTACTTCCCGACCCATCTGGAGCTGTTGTCCGCCATCGCGCGGCGCGGCTTCGACGCTCTGGCCGACAGGGCCGCAGAGACGGTCGGGGACGGCCGGGCGGATCCCCGCTCCCAGCTGGCGGCGCTCGGCCGGGCCTATCTCGACTTCGCGTTCACCAACCGCGGCATGTTCGAATTGATGTGCCGTCATGACCTGCTGGAAAGCAACCGTCTCGGCTTGCGCGAGAAGAGCCTTCCGCTCTTCGCCCTTCTCGTCGACCTCGTGACCAGGGCGCGGTTGCGGTGCGATGCGGCTGCCGAAGAGGCCTCGGGCAGGACGGCATCCGTTGTCGCGGGCGCGCTCTGGGCGAACCTGCACGGCATCGCCCAGCTGTGGATGTGGGGCAGCCTCCCGCTCGTCACGGAACTCGACGATGTCGATCCGCTGCTGCTGGCCGCGCTCGACGCTCACCTCGGCCCGGAGAACGGATGACCACAGCCGCTCATCGGCGTACCGCGCTCGCCTGCAGCATCACCGGTGCCGCGGTGGTCGCCCTGGACGGAACCGTGCTGACCGTCGTGCAGCCCACCATGCAGCGGGAATTGCATGCCTCGTTCGCAGAGGTCCAGTGGACCAGTACCGGCTATCTCATCGCCGTGGCGAGCCTGCTCGTCTTCACCGGCCGCCTCGGTGACCGGTACGGCCACCGGCAGATCTTCGCTGCCGGAACGCTGGGCTTCGCTGCCACGTCGGCAGGGATCGGCCTCGCTCCGGGTGTCGGCTGGGTGATCGGCCTGCGCGTCGCACAGGGAATCTTCGGCGCGCTGCTCCAACCAGCCACGCTGGGCATGCTGCGCGCCGCCTACCCCCGCGATGGGCTCGGCATGCCCATCGCCCTGCGCACCAGCGCCATGGCCGCATCGGCCGCCGTTGGCCCGGTCATCGGCGGAGTGCTCACCACCGAGCTGGGCTGGCGAGCCGTCTTCCTCCTCAACGTCGTTCCCGCACTCGCCATCGGAGTGCTCGCCCTCACCGTCCGAGTGCCCATGCCCCGGAGCTCCACGGGACTCGACCTGCCGGGCACCGGCCTTCTCGCGATCGCCTTGGTGTGCCTGGTGTACGCCATCGTCGAGAGTCCCGACCACCGTCGGACGTGGGCAACCGCGGCGGCAGGTGCCGTGGCCACGGCCGCCGCAGTCGCGTTGAGCCGGCACGAGCGGCGCACTCCACGCCCCCTCGTCCCCCCCGATGTGATCGGCTCGGCGCCGATCTTCTCCTCGCTCGCCGTTCTGCTCACCGCATCGGCGTCGATGTTCGGTGCGCTCTTCGTGGGCTCCTACTACCTGCAGGACGTCCTCGGCATGGATCCGCTGCAGTGCAGCCTGGCGGCGCTTCCGGGTCCCGCGGCCATGGTGCTGGGCGCCCCAGTCTCGGCCGTTGTGCTCCGCCGGTTCGGTACGCGCCGGACGGCCGTGACTGCGATGGTGCTGCTCGCGCTCGGGATCCTCGTCCTCTCCGGGCTGGGCCGGACCGCCACGACCGTGGCGCTCGGCAGCGGCTTCCTCCTCCTCGGCGCGGGATTCGGCACGGTGATGGTCGCTGCCACCGCCGTCATCGTGCACCACGCGTCCGTGCACACCGCCGGCGTGGCCGGAGGACTCCAGCAGACCGCGATCAACATCGGCCCCGCCGTGGGGATCGCCGCGGCAACCGCGCTGATGACCCTCGGAGACGAGGCCGACGGGAGCGGACGACACGTCAGTGACGAGACCTTCGTCCCCGCGATGAGCGGCACCCTGGGGGTCCTGGCGGCAGTCGCCGTGATCGGTGCGCTCATCGCTCTCGGACTGCCCCGCCGCCTCGGGGGCGCGGGGAACCAGAAGGCCGCTGATGCGACCGCCGCATCGGTTAATGCTCCCTAGGCATCACAGGAGAGGCAAAAGCGGCCACGCTGTCCCACTCCGCAATCGCAGGCAGCGTCTCGGAGGAATCGCATGCCACCAACGTCTCCTACCGGCGGTCACCGACCTGCGCGCGCAAAGCTGACCAGGTGTCGAGCGGCCGCGCGCTCTTTCATGCCATCGAGATGAGGCGGTTTGACGGCTGCGATGTTGTGTCGCGGTGGATGGGGCCATCGATGTGTGTCAGCGGCTGGCCGCTCCCGCCCCGGCGGTGCGCCACAATCTCGGCCGCGATCGACAGGGCCGTCTCCTCCGGTGTACGGGCGCCGAGGTGAAGGCCGATCGGCGAGTGCAACCGTGCCAGCTCCGCCTCGGTGACACCGGACTCCCGGAGCAGCTCCAGCCGTTGCAGGTGGGTTCGACGCGAGCCCATCGCGCCGATGTAGGCGATCGGGAGCCGCAAAGCCCGCTGCAACAGCGGGACGTCGAACTTGGCGTCATGGGTGAGCACGCAGATCACGCTGCGTCCGTCCAACTCCTGCGACTCCAGGTAGCGGTGCGGCCAGTCGACGACCACCGCATCCGCTTCCGGAAAGCGTGTCGGAGTCGCGAAGAGAGGGCGCGCGTCGCACACGGTCACGTGGTAGCCGAGGTACTTGCCGATCCGTACGAGTGCCGCGGCGAAGTCGATGGCACCGAAGACCAACATACGTGGCGCTGGAGCGATCGATTCCACCAGCAGCGTCAGCGGCTCGCCGCACCGGCTGCCTCGGGAACCGATCTCGATCGTGCCCGTCCGACCTGTCTCCAGGAAGGCAGCGGCCTCGGCGCGCGCCGTCGCCTCGAGGACCGGATCGGCGAAACCGCCCGCGCAAGAGCCGTCTGCCCGTACGAACAGGGCCCCACCAACCAGGTCGGCCGGCCCGCGGACGATCCTGGCCACTGCCACCGCATCTGCCGCAGCTGCGGTGGCCAGGGCCCCCACCAGTTCCGGGCGCTCGGTGGGGAAGACGGGCTGTACGAAGATGTCCAGCACTCCGCCGCACGTCAGGCCGACCGCGAAGGCGTCCTCGTCCGAGTAGCCGAAGCGCTGGAGCGTGCAGGCGGCGGACGCCAGTGCTTCACGGCACAGGTCGTACACGGCGGCCTCCACGCATCCCCCGGAGACGCTCCCGATGACGGCGCCGTCGGCGTCGACGGCCAACGCCGCGCCCGGCTGCCTGGGAGCGCTGCCGTTGACCGTGACCACGGTCGCGACAGTGAAGGCCCGTCCCTGCTCGCACCAACGCGACAGCTGGTCGGCGATGTCCAGCACGATGCTCCTTTTCCTCGTTCGGCGGCGGCCTGGGTTTTCGGCGCATCTACCGCCGCGACGTGCCCTGTGCGGCGCGCACTCGGGGCAGGGGCGGGTCACATCTTCGCAGCGCCCGCCTTGATCGCCTCCCGGATGCGGTTGTAAGTACCGCAGCGGCAGATGTTGCGGATCTCGTCGAGATCGGAGTCGCTGATCTCATGACCGGCGGCCCGTGCTTGCTTGACCTTGGCCACCGCCGCCATGATCTGCCCGGGCTGGCAGTAGCCGCACTGCGCCACGTCGTACTCCAGCCAGGCCTCCTGCATGGGGTGCAGGTCCGCGCCGTCCGGTGCGGGCAAGCCTTCGATGGTGGTGATCTCGTCGTCCGCCCTCACGTCCTTGACCTTTACAGCGCAAGGGTTGAAGGCCTTGCCGTTGAAGTGGGACGTGCAGGCCTTGCAGACGTTGATGCCACAGCCATACTTCGGCCCCGTGACGCCCAGTACGTCACGCAGGACCCACAGCAACCGAACGTTGTCGTCGACGTCGGCGGTGACGCGCTTGCCGTTGAGGATGAAGGTGTGCGTGCTCATGGTGCGCTCCTCAGTAGGTGTGGCTCAGGCCGTCGGACGGCGACTCGGGAACGGGTGGGATGAAGGGCTTGACCTCGAAGGACAGCGTGTCGTGGTTGATGGGGAACCGTGTGGGCATCGTGCCGGTCGCACGGGCGTAGGCGCACGCGACCGCGGCCACGGACGCGGCCACCCCGGCTTCGCCCGCACCACCGGGTTGCTCGGAGTCAGAGGGCATCACGATGCACTCGAAGCCAAAGGGCACGTTCCACTGCCGGGTGTAGAAGTAGTTGTCCCAGCTGGCTTCGAGGAAGTGCCCGTCGTGCAGGTGGAGGCTGCTGGTGAGGGCCAGCGCGATCCCGTCCGCGACACCACCCAGCATCTGGGCCTCGAGGCCCTTGGGGTTGATCACCAGTCCGGCGTCCACGGCGATCACCGCCTTGGTCACCCGGGGGCCGGTGACCGCGTTGTAGATCTCGCGGTTCACGGTCTCGGGTCGGCAGTCGATCTCGACGAGCACCGCGGTCGCTCCCTTGTATTCGCTGTGGATCGCGATGCCCTGCGCCATCCCGTCGGGCATCGGCCTGCCCCACTTGCCCACGTCAGCGACCTTCTGGAGCACCGCCTTGACCCGGTCGTTCTTGAGGAAGGCAAGCCGGAACGCCAGCGGATCCTTGCCCATCTTCCGGGCGAGCTGGTCGATCACCAGTTCATTGGCACACGCCACATCCGGCGAATAGATGTTGCGCATGCTCCCGGTGTTGAAGCGCGCGTCGGTCTCGTTGAGCAGCTGGGTGACGGCGCCGAAGTTGTAGGGAAGTTCCTGGGTCAGCGTGAAGATGCTCTCGGAGAACCCCAGCCCGCTGAGCCCGCTGGGCAGCCTGTCGGCCGTCGCCGTGATCATCTCGCCGAGTCCGTGGCTGAAGTCGGTGACGACACTGGTATGCCGCTGTTCGAAGGTCAGCACCTCCCCGTCCAGGTACGTAGCCCGGATCCGCGACGTCGCCATGGGGTGCACCCGGCCTTGCCGAGGCTCGTCGGCGCGATGCCACATCAGCTTGACCGGCTTGCCCATCGCCTTGGAGATCTTGGCGGCCTCGATGGCGGCGTCACCGAAGAGCTTGTGTCCGAACGACCCTCCGCCGGTGACCACGTTGACGGTGACCGCGTTCTGCGGCAGCCCAACGGCCTTGGCGATGTCCCCTTGCGCGACGATCGGCGACTTCAGTCCCGCCCACACCGTCGCACGGTCCGACCGGACGTCGGCGATCGCACAGTTCGGCTCGAGCGCGGCGCTGCTGCGGAACATGAAGGTGAAGTCCGCCTCCACCGTGCCCGCCATCAGCGGGATCTTCGGGACCGCCAGGGGCGCCTCGGCCTCCCTCAGCCGGGCCAGGATCGTCTTGTCGGACTCACCCTCCACCGGGCCCGGTTCCCACTCCACGTCGAGCGCACGCACCGCGTCGATGCACTGCCCGAACGTCTCCGCACGTACGGCGACCCCTGTGTCGACCATCGCCACGTCCCTTACGCCCGGCATGGCAAGCACCGTGGCGCTGTTGCGCACCGACTTCGGCGATCCGTTCAGTGTGGGCGGACGGCAGACCATGGTCGGCAGCGCCTCTGGCACCTGAAGGTCCATCGTGAACTGCTTCCGCCCGGTGACCGCACGTCGGGCATCCTTGCGCCCGTGGGGCTTGCCGATCACCGAGAAGCCCGAAGCGGGCTTCAGCTCGACCTCCACCGCCTTGACGGTGCGGCTGGCCGCCTTGGTGGCCAGCGAGCCATAGGTCAGTGACGTCCCGTCAGGCGCGACGACCACTCCGTCCTTCGACTTCAGCAGCTCCACTGCCGACCCGAGCTCGATCGCCGCGGCTTCCAGCAGCGCTTTCCTGGCGATCGCGGCGGCGACACGTACAGGGGTAAAGGTCGAGACCGTGGTGTTTGATCCGCCGGTCAGCTGGTTGAACACCAACTCCGGGCGGGCCGGCGCCAACGTCACGTGCACCTTGTCGACCGGCAGGTCGAGCTCCTCGGCGATGATCATCGCTGTCGAGGTGGTGATGCCCTGGCCAACTTCCATCCGCGGAAGCTCGAACGATGCGGTGCCGTCCTCGTTGATTATGATCTTGATCAGCGCGGATGTGGGGCGCGCAGCGTCGGTCTGCATATCCTCGAGGTCGTACAGCTCCGGGGTCTGGGGCGCTGAGGGCACCGCGGCGTAGCCAGGTGTGCCCAGCCGGAGGTCGGCGGCTACGGCAAGCGTGGCTCCGCCCAGCACAAAGCCAAGGAACGCGCGGCGGCTGGTCTGCGCGTGCTTCCCGCGTCCAGTGGTGCGGCCACCCCTGGCAGGGACGTCGGTCATTGCACATTCCTTTCCTGAGCCCAGTCGTCCGCTCTCGAGATCGGCAGACAGGTGATTTTCCGGGACAAGCGCGGCAAGGAGCACTGGGCTGGGCCAGGTGTCGGCTCCCCATCGGCGAGCGGACCAGAGCCTAGGACCGCATACACTCCTGGTCTTTGGGCCGAGCACCAGCGAAGAGGGCGGCAGTTTTGTGCGCGTTCACAAACGGAATCCGGCGTTCGAATGAAGGGACCGGACAGGCGCGGTGTCGTCCACCCAGCGGGTTGTCGCTCGGGGCGGGACTGGCGTGTCGGGGTGGCCTGCGCGTACCGGTGTCCGTGCCCGTCGAGGCCTCATCCCGGGATGGTGCCCAGTCGCGCGGCCTGCAAGGCAACGTAGAGCTCCGCGGAGGAGTCTGCATCGCTGGTTCGCCGGCCGGTCAGTTCGGTGATCCTGTTGAGCCGGTACAGGACGGTGTTGCGGTGGCAGTGCAGTTGCTCGGCGGCCCGTGCGGTCGAGCCGCCGGCGGTGAACCAGATGTCCAAGGTGTCCAGCAGGACGGCTAGTTCCGCCGCCGGCAGGGTGAGCAGCGGCCCGAAGACCGTGTGGGCCACCTCGGAAGCGGCGTCGGGTGAGGTCGCCGCGAGCAGGGCTATCGGTGAGCTTCCGTAGATGTGTGTGCCGGGGGCTCCGGGGGGCAGGCACTGGGCCGCCAGTTGGGCCTCCCGCCGAGCGTTCGGCGCGTCTATGGGTGAAGTGAAGGACCGGCTGATGCCGACGCGGGAGAGCGCGATGCCGTCGAGCCGTTCCTCCACCGCCACGGCCATGTGCTCGTTCGGGAGGGCGAGGAGGCCGAGCAGGCTGCCTGCCCGGTGGATCCACTCGGCATCGATGTCGACCGCCCGCAGCTGCCCCTCGACCGCCGGCAGGGGATCGGCGCCGTCGTTGATCTCGGCGCACACCACCAGGAAGGGTCCTTTGCGGTCCAGCCGCAGGACCCGCATGATCTCCCAGGCGTTGGAGCTGTTCCCTGCGGTGCCGTCGAGCAGCGTTGTGAGCATGACGCTGCGTGCGGAGGCGTCGCGGCGTGCCTGTTCCTCCACCGCTGTGCGGTAGGCCTCGGCAGCGGCGCTGGAGCACTCATCGATGATCAGCCAGACGTCCGAGGCCCTGTGCAGCAGCCAGGCGGCGCTGTCCTGGTCGAGGGCCATGGCCAGCAGCCGGTCCCAGATGAACCGCCCGGCGAGGCGGAAGGCATGCAGCAGGGCGGCCAGTGGGATGCCTTGCTCGGCCTTCAGCCGGCCCGCCGCCCGCGGGGCGTCCATGTTGGTGGGCACACCCCCGTTCTTCAAGGCCCTGAGCAGTGTGCACAGGTTGTCGTGCACGGCAGTGCGCAGCTGCTCGTGGCTCAGCAGCGTGCTCTCGGCGTACGAGTGCTCGCCGTTGAGGATCTCGGCGGTCAGTTCGTCGGTCAGCGAGTCCACTGAGCCCAGGAGCCGGTCCAGCAGATCGGTCATGCGCGCGTCAGCGCTGGGCGGCGTGCTCATGCGCAGATGGTAGACCCCCGCGATTGTGCGCGGGCACAAAGAGTGCTGTGTTATCACCGGCCACTGCCCATGGCCCCGGTCGCGTCGGTGGCCCGTACATCCTTCCCATTCGGCACTCGCGGACCACGTCCCGGCTGGGACACGTTCGGTTACCGTGGGGCTGCCCAGCGCGGCAACCCCACGGCCCGCTCATACGGGTGGCGCGTCGGCACCCGCCAGAATGCGCGGTTCTATGGCCTCGAACTGCTGTTGCTCCCGTTGCCGGGTGCGGCGGTCGCTGAGTTGGGTGCCGAGCCAGCCGAGGAGGAAGCCGGCAGGGATGGAGACCAGCCCCGTGGTGTGAAGCGGGAACCAGCTGAAGTCCTGGCCGGGGATGAGGGCGTTGGGGCCTCCGGATGTCACCGTGGAGAACGTCAGGAGCACCAGGACGCAGACACTGCCGCCGATGAGCGTGGTGAGCAGGCCGGTACGGGTGTAGCGGCGCCAGAAGAGGCTGTAGACGAGGGCCGGAGAAATGACCGAGGCGCCGATGCAGAACGACAGGGTGATCAGCGCCTGAAGCGCCCAGTCCTGGACGACGATCGCGAGAGCTACGGCGGGCAGCCCCACGCCGAGTCCGGCCAGCCGGGCGGTGACCATTTCACGTCCCCGGGAGACCGTGCCGTCGCGCAGCCCCTGGGCGAACAAGTCGTGGGCAAGCGACGAGGCACAGGCCAGGGTCATCCCCGCCACGGACGAGAGCAAGGTGAGGAAGACGGCGGTGGCAACGACGCTGAAGACGAGGGTGGAGAAGGTTCCCGAGCCTTCGACGACTGCCTGGCCGATCTGCAGGATGGCGAGGCTGCCCTGCGGGCTCCCGGCAGCGATTTTACGGCTGCCGATGAGGGCCGTGGCGCCGATGCCGATGACGGCGATGAGCAGCACGACGTAGATCACCACGGCTGACGCCCAGGACATGGCGCGGCGTATGTCCGGTGCGCTCTTCGCGGTGTACATGCGCATGGTGACGTGAGGGAGGACGGCTGCCCCGGTGACCACGGTGAGCATGCCGCTGATGGTGTCCAGGCGTCCTGTGGCGTCGGTGCCGAACTGCAGGCCCGAGCTGAGGAAGGCCACTCCGGCCCCGCTGCCCCGCTTGGCGCGGTCGAGCAGCTCGACGGGGCTCCAGCCGACCCGGTCCATGACCAGGACCGCGACGATGGTGACCGCGCCGGTCAGGACGACGATCTTGATGATCTGGATGAGGGCGGTGCCCTTCATGCCGCCGATGGTCGCGTAGGCGATCATCAACAGGCCGAGCACGATGATGCACCCGGTGCGTACTCCTTCGCCGGAGAAGCCCAGGACGAGGGCGACGAGATGACCGGCTCCGGCGAGCTGGACGACAATCATCGGTACGAGGGCGAGCAGGGTGATGACGCTGGTGACGATGCGTACCTGCCGACTGGGGAAGCGCCGGGCGAGGGCGTCGCCCATGGTGAACGTGCCCGCGTTGCGGAGAGGTTCGGCCAGCAGGAACATCAGCAGGAGCAGGGACAGCGCAGTGCTGACGCCGAGGGTGAGGCCGTCGTAGCCGGTGAGTGCGACGATGCCGATGGTGTTCAGGATGGTGGCGGCCGAGATGTAGTCACCGGCGATGGCGAGTCCGTTGCGAACGGGAGAGAGGCTGCGATAGCCGGTGTAGAAGTCGCCGAGGTCCTCCCTTTCCGCGCTGGTCATGATGCACATCAGCAGACTGACGCTGACGACCGCGCTGAAGATGACCAGGGACAGGGTCTGGGCGGAGGTGTCGAAGGTGTTCACCAGCCGCGTCCCTCAACCGTGTCGTCCTGCTGCGCGGCGGCCGCCCGTACGCCGTGGGCGAGCGGGTCGACGTTGCGCTGGGCGAGTCGTTCGTAGGCGATGACCGCCGCTAAGGCGACGGGCAGTTGTAGCAGGCCCATGAGGAGACCGAGGTTGAGTCCCAGGAACAGCTCGGTGTCCATGACGTCCGGAGCGAACCCGGACAGGAGGAGGAAGAGGACGAAGCAGCCGAGCGCGGTCAGCGTCATGCTGCGGCGCAGCAGCCGGTAGGCGGAGCGCAGTCGGCGCAGGTCGCCGGTGGTGCGGCGGGCCTGCGGGGGCCGCGGGCGGGGCGGCAGGAACGAGTGGGGGCGGGATGGTGCGTCGGATGGCATGAGGTGCTCTTCTGGTGGTGGGTCAGTGCGTCGCGGGGGGAAGATGAACGTTACTCACAAGTAGCAAGTGGAGGGAAGGGTCACCACGGAATCACCGCTGAACGGCAACCTCTGCTAACGACCTGGTCGTTCCATCAGACGACCAGGCGTCTTGGAGTGCTGTGCGGCGGCACCTCGTCCGAGCGGTCAGGTTGCCATTCCTCCGCCGACCCTATGCCCGGCCAGCGAAAACACCGCCTCAGGATCAGTACGACAACAGCCACTCACCTCTCGCCTGAAATGGTGATGCGCCGTGTGACCTTCCGTTGTCCGGCCTGGGCGGGGAGCGCCCGGTGCATGACCGAAGCGTTGTCCCAGACCAACACATCTCCTGTGCGCCACGTGTGCCGGTACAGGTTGGCCGGGGCGGTGGCGACGCCGTACAGGAGGTCGAGGAGTTCGGCGCTCTCGGCGTCCGTCCTGCCCTCAATGCCCCGCAGCCAGTGCTGGTTCAGATAGAGGGCCCTGCGGTCGGTCACCGGGTGGCTCCCGACCAAGGGGCGGGTGAAGTCCCGCAGGCCCTCCAGCCTGGCTTTCCGATCCGCTTCGGAGAGGGTGACGGTCTTCATGGCGACGGCCGCCCGCATGTCCCGTGCGGCGATGGCCCGGCACGGATAGTGCCCGGCCATTCCCAGGACGGTGGTGCGCAGAGGCTCGGGCAGCGACTCGTAGGCTGCGCGCATATCGGCGAAGAGCGTCACTCCCCCGTGGTCCGGTGCTTCCTCGCAGAGCAACAGCGTTACGGCGGTGGGAACTTCGGCGAACGAGCCGTCGGCGTGCCAGTACTGGCCCCCCGCGTTGACGCCGTAGCCGCGGATGTTCGACTGCAGGCGTATGTGCTCGTATCCGGGCGCTCGGTGCTCGGCCGGGAAGACGGATTCGGGCCGGCCGAACCAGCGGGCGAAGTCGACGAACACATCACTGTCGGCCGGAAATCCCGCGAAGTGCAGCACGCCGAATTCCCACAGCAGGTCCCGGATCGTCTGCTTCGAGGCGGCTCTCGCGCCGGATCCGTCCGGCGAGAAGTTCTCGATCCGCAGTCCCAGGCCGAATTCGGTCAGCTCGGTCGTCTGCATGCCTGGAATCCTTTGAGTAGCGGCCTCCTGGGCCTCTTTATCCGAGCAGCGGCCTCCCGGGCCTCTTTATGCGTGGTCCGGGGCGCGGTGGTCATCGGGGAGGAACGCGGATGAGGGCCGTGTGGTAACCGGCCGGATAGGGCTCACCCACGGGCTCCCCGTCGACCTCGACCCAGGCGTGGGCCAGGAACGGAACGACCCTTGCGCCCGAACACCACGTTGGCCAGCTGCCGTGCACACGGCACAGCAGCGCGGTGGCAAGCGAACGCTGGACGCACCCTTCGCCCGCGCAGCTGACGCTCACCGCCACAACCGCGTCCCGGCACTTCTGCGCTTCCTCGACGGTCGCGGGCCGCGCGCCCCTGCGGACGAAGCCGAGCACCGCACGGATGCGGGCGGGCGGCTGGTGCATGAGCAGACGCGCGACGAGCGTTGCGAGCCAGGGCAGCGGGCGCCGGTGCAACGGCAGGCGGGGTCGCCCTGTGATCGCGACGGGCATGCTCATCGGGAGACCAGCCCCGCGGCCTGCAGTCTTTCGAGCAGCGCGGCCGCGTCCCCCGCGGCCTTCTCCGGCGCGACCCGCGTCCCGGACGCCGCCGCGGCGCCGGCTTCTGCGACCGACTCGCCCGCGAGCAGCTTCTCGAGCACCCGGGCTCCCGAGCTGTTCAGCTGCCAGTACCGTCCGGACCGCTCGTCCAGGAGCACGGCTCCGCTCCCGGTCTGCGCGATCGACACTCCGTCAGCCAGGCTGATTGACACCGCTTTCCTCCCCATCGAATGTCCACTGCCGACTCTGCTCCCGAGCCCGCAGCCAGTTCTCCGCCGCCATCGTGGCGTCCAGCGCCGACCACGGCAGACCGGGCGGATAGGCCGCCAGTGCCATGTGCCGGAGCACCGCCGTGTCGACGAGTCCCAGCTCGGCGAGGAGCGGTTCGTCGAAGAGCTCTGCCATCTGCCCGCGGTGGCGCCGCTGTCCCCGGAAGAAGTCGTCCGAGAACTCTCCCTTGGTCGCCCGCTCCAGGGACCCCTCCGGCATGGTGTTGCGCATCGCCTCGACCATGAGCGGCTTGTACGTCCACGGGGAGCTGCGTTCCTCCGGGCGCACCGCCAGGCAGGCCTCGAGGACCCGGTCGTCCAGATACGGAGCGTGCAGCGCCGCTCCCTCCTCCTCCGTGACCGCCTCGGCCAGGCGGACGGCCGAGCCGAGCTGGCGCGCCAGGTCGACGGTTGTGTGGCCGGACCTCGACGGCAGGTAGGGCTCGGCGCCCTCCGCCCCCTGCCGGATACGCCGGGACAGGTCCGCGGCGGCCCCGGGGGTGACCCACGGCGGCAGACGCAACGGGTATTCCCAGCCGAACATCGGCTGGCTGCCCGCGGGAAAGGGGGTGGTCAGCCGGTCCGCCTGATCGGCCAGCCACTTCGCGTACGGGCGCTGCTCGGCGAGAGCCCGCATCGTGCCGGATATGGACCAACGCCTCAGCGCACGCATCCCGGCAAGGTGTTCGCGAGCGAGTACCGGCCGCCGCCGCATCAAGTCGTGCAGGTAGTTGGGCTTGACCGGCAGGACTTCGTCGCCGCCGTGCCCGGTCAGATGGACCGTTGCGCCGGAAGCACCCAGCCAGCGCGCCGTCTCGCGGAGCCGGGCGATGGGGCGGATCCAGCGGATCGGCTCGTCCAGGCCCGTGACCGGTTCCGCCACCCGGTCGAACATGTCGGGGAGTTCGCCCGGCTCGAACACCTTGTGACTGATGTGGGCGCCGTCGAGCATCTGCTGTGCCCGCGAAGCCCAGAGGTGGTCGTCATGGGTGGGGTCCGCCACGCCGATGCGCACGGTGACCAGCTTTCCGGCGGCGGAGTCCGTGGCACCCGCGGCGAGAAAGCTCACCGGCGTGGAGTCGAGTCCGCCCGACATGTCGGAGGCCACGGTCGCGTGGTCGCGTACCCGGACAGCCACCGCTGCGGTGAGCGCCTCGGCCAGCGCAGGCGCTCCCTGCTTACTGCTCAACTCCTGCTCCGGCGGCTGCCACCACCGCCTGACGCTCTTTTCTGCCCCCGCCCCCAGTAGCAGGGCACTGCCGGGTGGAACGACGTCGACGCCGGACCAGACCGGTTCCGTGAGCGCGTCAGGGGTTATGGCCAGCAGGCGGGCGGTGAAGCGCGTGGTGTCCAGGGGGGCATCGGTCAGAGCGGCCAGCAGATCGGCCCGGTCCGCCGCCACCGTCGCACCGCCGACGGAGGCGTAGAACACCCGGCGCACTCCGGAGACGCTCCCCTGCACCCGTACCTGTCCGTCCACGGTCGCGACGATGTGGGCGCAGCCGGCGAGGGATGCGGCGAGCCGGTCGACGTCGGCGACGTGCCGGATGCGCCTGGCCCACGACTGGAGTTCCGTGTCGGACAGCGAGTGAGTGCCTGTCACCAGCAGTCTGGTACGCCCGTGTTCGGCGTGGACGGTCGAGGTGACGCCGACGCCGCCGTCCGGCCGGGAACCGATGACCCAGGGCCGCCCCGACGCGTGCGCATGGCTGAAGCCGATGTGCGAGTGCAGCCGGCGCAGCACCGGAGTGGCGGATTCACTGTCCGGCAGTGCCATGAACCAGAACCCGGGCACGGCGGTGGCCTTTGCCACGTTTCCCTCCACGATTCCGAATGGTGAGCGGGAATAATGAATGGGATGCGACGGGAAACAGCCGGATGGCTTGCGCCCCCGGTCCGCCGCATCCCATTACCTCATTCGGCGATTACTTCACTCGGCCATCGACTTAGTCGAAGTGGACGAAGAAGTCGGCCAGCGGGATGCCGACGCCCCTGGTCAGGTCGTCGTAGTCACCGAGCTCGATGAGCTCCGGGACCTCGTAAGTCGACTCCATCTCCATTCGGAGTCTCCTTTCCGGTTCGCATTGTGCATTCGGACTCGCCGACAGTAACACGCAGAAAGATTGCAGTGTCAACGGAATCCCAACGGTGGCAATAACCTGCCAGATTCACTGCTGGGCTCGGCCACTCACCCCCTGACAGGCGGGATTTGCTCCCCTGGTGGCAGCGGGTCGGCGACCCGACTGACAGCAAATGCTCGCAGTGATCGCAATGTCCGCAATGCAAGAAAGACAAGCCGGGGCCGGTTACGGTCTCCCGTAACGCCGTGCTGTGGACTTCCTCAATCTGAGTCGACGGCGTACCTCATGGTGGGCCTCGTCAGCGGTTTCTAGTGTTGTCGGCAAGCTGCGGCCGAGTTTGCCGCTCCCGCCTATTACCGCCGTAGAGGTGCCGCGTGAAGTCCATGATTCTGGCCCTGCCCCAAGAACCCGCGGATGGCATCGCGGGCTGGGCCGCCGATCTCGTCGATGCCATGGGCGGGCCCGGAGCCGGCCTGGCCATCGCCCTGGAGAATCTCTTTCCGCCGCTTCCCAGCGAGGTGATCCTCCCCCTGACCGGCTTCGCCGCAGGACAGGGGGTGCTGACCCTGGCCTCGGCCCTCTTCTGGACGACACTGGGCTCGGTCGTCGGCGCGGCCGTGCTCTATTGGCTCGGGGCGCTGCTCGGCCGTCGGCGGATGCATGCGATCTGGGCGAAACTGCCCCTGGTGAAGCCCTCCGACCTGGACCGGACTGAGGAGTGGTTCGCCAAGCACGGAACCAAGGCCATCTTTCTGGGCCGCATGGTGCCCATCTTCCGGAGCCTGATTTCCGTGCCCGCCGGAGTCGAGCGGATGGCCATGCCGACGTTCCTCGTCCTCACCACCCTGGGCAGTCTGATCTGGAACTCCGTGCTGGTGCTGGCGGGTTACTGGCTGGGAGACCAGTGGGATCTGGTCGAACAGTACGTGGGGGTGTTCTCCAAGGCCGTCGCATTGCTCGTCGTGCTCGCGCTGGGTGCCTTCCTCGTGATGCGCGTAAACCAGCGCCGCTCCCATCGCGCCCAGCACCGTCGTCCCTGATGACGGACGATTCGGTCACCGCCACGGCCAGTACCCCCGCGCACCCGGTGCGCGGGGTCGGCCTTGCTCCTCCGCTCGCGCCGCGGCTAGGCTCGCCGTTCGTGCTGGGTAAGCAGGAGCATTGGCCCGACATCGGCGTCCCCCACTTGCCGCCTGATGCGGACACCGGGGAAGACAGAGGCGCCGCGACGGATGCTCCGTCCTATCTCCGCAGGGCCGGCGGTCTCCTCTTAGGCATCGGCACCGCTTTCCTCAGCTTTCCCTTCATCCTCGCGGTCGGTGCCGTTCTGAGCCCGGTACTGCTGTGGCCCAGGACGCGGGATCGCGCCCTGCAGTCGCTGATCTCCGTCGCGCGCCGCCTGGCCAATCTGGAGCGGTGGCGCCGTTCCACCTTCTTCGGCGACCACTTTCCACCCGACTACGAGGGCAGGAAAGCCCTCTCCTTCGTCGTGACCCGCGCGTTCACGGGAATACTGTGCGGCATCGTCGTCGGCCTGCTCGGCTTCGGCGCAGTCCTGGCCGGGCTGCTCGCGGTGGGAATCGTGCAAGGCAACCAGAGCTGGACCGAGGTGCTGACGCAGGTGCTGCTCGGCTGCGTCCTGCTCTTCCTCAATGTGCAGGGGCTCATGTCCCTGACCGCCTGGGACAAGCGACTCGCCCGCGAGTGCTTCGGGCCCTCCGAACGGGAGTTGCTCAAGCGCCGTATCAACGAGCTGGCCCTCAGCCGGGCCGGGATCCTCGAAGCCGTCGACGCGGAGCGCCGTCGTATCGAGCGCGATCTGCACGACGGGGTGCAGCAGCGGCTGGTGGCCCTGGCCATGCTGCTGGGCCGGGCGCGCCGCAACAGCACCCCGGAGCGGGCCGACGCGCTGCTGGCACAGGCCCACAAGGAATCCCAGGACGTCCTGAGCGAGTTGCGCGAGGTGGCGTGGCGGATCTATCCCACGGCTCTCGACAGCCTCGGGCTGCAGGAGGCCCTGGCCGGAGTGGCCGAGCGGTGCAGCATCCCGCTCCACATCGACCTCCGCCTCGCAACGCCACTGCCCCAGCCCATCGAGACCGCCGCGTACTTCGTCGTGTCGGAGTCCGTGACGAACGCCGCCAAGCACTCCAGCGCAGGTCACATCGTCGTCAGCATCAGGCGGGAAGGTGCCAGGCTTCTGGTCCAGGTCCAGGACAATGGCGTCGGCGGCGCCAACCCGGCGGGCAGCGGTCTGTACGGGCTGCACCGCCGCGTGGCCGCACTCGACGGCCATCTGTACATCAGCAGCCCGCCGGGCGGCCCGACCACCATCACTGCGGAGTTTCCGTGCGCATAATCCTCGCCGAGGACTCGACCCTGCTGCGCGAAGGGCTCGTCCGACTGCTCACCGAGGAGGGCCATGAGGTCCTCGCCGCGGTCGGCGACGGCACGGCCCTGATCCGGGAAGTCGAGGAGCAGAAGCCCGATCTCATCGTTGTCGACATCCGGATGCCGCCGACCCACACCGACGAGGGCCTGCGCGCCGCGCTGGAGATCCGTGAGCGCTGGCCCGACATCGGCGTGCTGGTGCTCTCCCAGCATGTGGAGAAGCACTACGCCGCCCAGCTCCTCACGTCCAACGCCGCGCGGGTCGGGTATCTGCTCAAGGACCGGGTCGCCCAGGTGGAGGAGTTCCTGGACTCGCTGGAGCGCGTGCACGCGGGCGGGGCGGCCATCGACCCCGAGGTCGTACGCCAGCTCCTGGCGCGCACCACTCATGTCGACCCGCTCAGTCGGCTGACGCCGCGTGAGCGGAGCGTGCTGGACGAGATGGCGCAGGGCCACACCAATGCGGCCATCGCCCAGAAGTCGCACATCTCCCAGAGCGCCGTCGAGAAGACCGTGAACGCGATCTTCGACAAGCTCGATCTCGCGCAGACCACGGGATACAGCCGCCGGATCCTGGCGGTGGTGCGCTACTTGGAGTCCTGAGGTCGAGCGGGGATGCGCACGGCGGACCGACCTGTTGCCCGGGCCCGTACCGCGACTCAGTGGAAGGAGTACGGGTTGAGCGCATCCTCGGGGAGGTGCTCCAGCCGGACCCGCTCACCCACGCCGGCTTCCTCCGCGAGCTCGAGCAGCACGTCGAACGCGACATGGTCCTCCAGCGCGAAGCCCGTCGAGTCGAAGATCGTGATCCGGTCGCGGAACTCCTCCGCCGCACGCGGATCGGCGCACAGCGCCATCAGGTCCGGGCCGAGGTCACCCGGCTCCAGTTGCTGGCACTCTCCTTCGCGGAGCGCCTGGGCGACGTGATCCGGAGCCACGAACGCGGACTCGAGGAGCGCCTTCGGGACCTCGAACTTGCCGACGAGATCGGCCCCGATGGCATTGATGTGCACGTGGCTCTGGAGGTGCTCGCCCGTCAGGACGGGCCCCTCGCCCACACCGACGGAGGTGACGGTGCAGATGATGTCCGCGTTCGCTTCGATCTCGGCCACGCTCGCGATGCGTACCTCCAGGCCCAGGAAGTCCACCCGGTCCGCGTAGGAGGCGGCATGCGTCTCGTCGATGTCGTACACGAGGATCCGCTCGAGCGGGAACACCCTGCTCAGCGCGTGCGCCTGGGTCACCGCCTGGGCTCCTGCACCGATGAGCCCGAGGACCCGGCCGCCGGGAAGGGCCAGCAGCGAACTGGCGATGGCGGAGGCCGCGCCGGTGCGGATCGCCGTCGGCAGGATTCCGTCGCAGACGGCCAGCAGCCTGCCGGTGACGTCGTCGTAGCGGGTCAGTGAGCCGATGATGGTGGGCAGCCGGAACTCGGCCGGGTTGGACGGGGTGTAGGCCACCGTCTTGAGCGTCATCGAACTGCCCGGCTGATGGTGCGGCATCCACTCGATGACCCCGGTTTCTCCGGGGCAACGCAGGAACCCCTCCCTGGGCGGGGTGGTGCCATTCGATTCACGGGCGGCGACAAATGCCTTCCGCAGCCTGTCAATCATGAGGTCCATGAAACGGTCGCGGCCACCGGAACTGACAAGTTTGGCAACATGCTGCTGAGTGAGCACCAGGGTTTCCACATGTTCTCCTTCGTGCAATATTGCTTCTGACATATAGCTGCCACTGGCGCACGGCTGCCCTTTCAGGCAGTGAGGAACGTCTGAGCCGACAACTCGGAATGAGACTGCAGAAGCGGTGCGGCCGGCCCGGATAAGGGCAGCGAAGGCCATGCACGAAGAGCGCTCCCCCGTGAATGACACCGTGCATCTCCGGCCAGAACGTAGCTGGCGTCATTCCACCCCGTCAAGGTTCACCCTTTTTCCAGGTGTGGCACACCACAGGGCCGGGGTGCGGATTTCCACAGTGTTTGACGTGCGGGGGTCGCCGAGGATGACGAGGGTTTGCCGCATAGCGATTCCGACGGCGCGGAAACTAGCGTTGCCGACGGTTGAACGGGGCCACCGGCCACCGGCTATGGCCGATCGTCAACCGGGTAGCGGGAGGAAACGACGTTGAGGAAAGAACCGGCGACGATCCGGATCGCGCGGTGGAGTGCCACCCACCCGTGGTCAGCCATCGGCCTGTGGGGCGTCTTCGTCCTTCTGTGCCTCTTTCTGGGCGGTGCGGCCGGCACGAACAACATCAGTGACGAGGAGTCGGGCGTACGGGAGTCCGGACGCGCCGGAAAGATCGTGGCCTCGGGGCACTTCGGCAGCAAGCCCGAGGAAAGCGTCCTGATCACCCCCAAGTCGGGGGATGAGCTGGACGAACGGGCAGCGACGTCGGCGGCCGCCGACGTCGCACGGCGGATGGAGGCGCTGGACGGTGTCGCATCCGTCGGAAAGCCTGTCGCCAACCCCCAGGGCACCGCCATGCTCGTGCCCGTCACGATGCGGGGAGACCCGGAGACCGCCGACAAGCGCATCCAGCCGCTGCTGGATCAGAGCGCAGCCGCGGAAGAGGCGCACCCCGGCCTCCGTATCGAGCAGGTCGGCACGGGATCGACGGCCAAGGGTCTGACCGAAACGCTGGGAGAGGACTTCAAACGCGCCGAGTACATCAGCCTGCCGATGACGCTGCTGATCCTGCTCTGCGTGTTCGGCACCCTCATCGCCGCCGGGGTGCCGGTGGCGCTGGCGCTGTCCGCCGTCGGAGCCGGGATCGGCCTGTCGTCGCTGACCTCCCACCTGATGCCCGCGACGAGTTCGGCGAGCAGTGTGATCCTGCTGATGGGCATGGCCGTGGGCGTGGACTACTCGCTCTTCTATCTCAAGCGCGAGCGGGAGGAGCGCCAGAAGGGTGCGAACCACCGCGACGCCATCGAGATCGCGGCGAGGACCTCCGGCCACACGGTCGTCGTCTCCGGTGTGACGGTGATCGTGTCGATGGCCGGCCTCTACCTGGCTCAGGAGGCGACGTTCGCCTCCCTCGCCACCGGCTCCATCATCGTCGTCGCCGTCGCGGTGCTCGCCTCGCTGACCGTGCTGCCCGCGCTGCTCGCCAAGCTCGGCCGCTGGCTCGACCGTCCGAAGGTCCCCTTCCTGTGGCGGCTGACCCTGCGTTCCGGCGAGTCGAAGCTGTGGCCCGCCCTGCTGCGCCCGGCACTGGTCCGTCCCGCCCTCACACTCCTGGTCTCCGTGGGCGCCCTGGTGCTCCTCGCTCTGCCGGCGCTGGACATGAAGCTCAAGCAGCCCGGCTCGGACGACCTGTCCCGGGACATCCCGGTCGTACGCGCCATGGACCGCCTCGCCGAGGAGTTCCCGAGCAAGGGCACCGTCCACCAGGTGGCGGTTCGGGCCCCCGCCCGCGAGGCGGGACAGGTCAGGAAGGCGCTGGACGGCCTGGTGCAGCGCACCGCCGAGTCCAGGCTCTTCGCCCACGACCAGAAGCCGGCGGTACGCGAGTCCGCTGACCGCAGGGTCCACACCGTCGACGTGGGCACCCCCTTCACGCCGAAGAGCGAAGGTGCGCGCTCGTCGCTCGACACGCTCCGGGCCTGGTTGCCGCAGGCGGTCGGACAGGTGCCGGACGCGGAGTACGGAGTCGGCGGCAAGGTGGCCCAAAGCGTGGACTTCACCGGGCACTTGGAGGAGCGCCTGCCGTGGGTGGTCGGCTTCGTGCTCCTGCTGACCTTCGGCATGATGGCCGTGATCTTTCGCTCTGTGGCCATCGCTCTGTCGGCCATCGTGCTCAACCTGCTCTCCGCGGCGGCGGCCTTCGGCGTCCTGGTGGCCGTGTTCCAGCACACATGGGCGGAGAACCTGCTCGACTTCCGGTCCAGCGGCGCGGTCGTGGCCTGGCTGCCGCTGTTCCTGTTCGTCGTCCTCTTCGGACTGTCCATGGACTACCACGTGTTCGTGGTGAGCCGTATCCGTGAGGCGGCGGAAGCGGGCATGCCGACGAAGGACGCGGTGCGGGACGGGATCACCCGCTCCGCGGGCGTGGTCACCAGTGCGGCCGTCGTGATGGTCGGCGTCTTCTCGATCTTCGGCACGCTGAGCATGGTCGAGTTCAAGCAACTCGGAGTCGGCCTCGCCGTGGCGATTCTGATCGACGCGGTGGTCATCCGCATCTTCGTCCTCCCCGCTCTGATGGCCGTGCTCGGCAGCTGGAACTGGTGGCCCGCCGCGATCCGCCGGCGGCGCGCCAACCGGGTGTCCTCAGGCGCCGAGGGCCGCGGCGCGATGCGCCGGCCGGATCCGGTGACGATGCAGTTGACGGTGGCGGAGCCTGCGCAGTACGCGCAGGTCGCGCAGGGGACGTACGGCGCGCAGGAGCCGGGGCGGTACGAGCCGTACGCGTACCAGGACCCGTACGCGCAGCAGCAGCCCCAGCAGCCCCAGTCTCAGCAGTACGAGCCCTACGCGTACCAGCAGCCGCAGCAGCCGTACGAGCCCTACGCCGACGAGCAGCCGTATCCGCAGCACGGCCAACGGCCGTACCAGCAGACCCAGTACCAGCAGGCCCAGTACCGCCAGCCGCAGCAGTACGAGCCGAATCCGTACCCGCAGCACCCTGGGCAGAGGCCGTACCACAGGACCACACGACCGGACCAGCAGGAGTAAAGGCCCGGTCATTCCGACGGGAGGGAGAGCGTCCCGGTACCCCCGGCCGGACGCTCTCCCTCCTCCTTTCTGTCCCGCTCTTCCGCGGAGTCAGGGCCGCCGGAGTGCGAAGAACTCCACGATGCTCTTGTTCACCGCACCGGGATCCTCGAGATATCCGTAGTGCCCGCAGTCGGCGATGACTTCATACGTCGCACCCGGAATGGCATTGGCGACCTCACGGCCCAGGTGCGGCGGAGTCACCAGGTCGTCGGCGAACGCGATGACATGGCAGGGGACCTCGATCCCCCGGTAGTCCTGCAGCCTGTTGCTCAGCTTGCTGATGTCCATCTGTGCCCGCTGTCCGGGGCCGGCGGCCGGTGACAGCTCGAACAGGTCGAGCCAATCGGCCATCGCCCGGTCGTCGTTGAGCGTGCTGGGGGACAGATACTTCACGGCGCGGAGCACGGCAGCGTACCGCGGTGGGAGGGACATCCCCGAGTCGTGGAGCGCGATCTCGGTGGCGGTGAGCTCCCTGCGCAGTACGTCCGTGCGGCCACGGGTGGCCATCAGCACCGCCTGGCCGACCAGTTCCGGACGGGCCAGGGCGAGTTCCTGCGCGACGAAGGCCCCCATGGATGTGCCCACCACACGGCACGGTGCCAGGTCCAGGTACTCGATAAGACCCGCGACATCACCGGCCATGTCCTGCATGGTGAAGCCGTCCGCGCACTCCGAGGTCGGCGGGATCCCCCGGTTGTCCAGGGTGATCACTCGGTACCCCGCGGCAGTGAGCGCGGGGACCTGGTGCAGCTGCCACGCGCGGTGGCTGCCGCCCGTGCCCTGGATCATCACCACGGGCTCGCCCGAGCCGGTGTCCTCGTAATGGAGCCGGATCCCGTTCACGGGTACGACGGGCACTCGCCTCTCCCCCTCCCACCCTGTGCGGCCCGCCCACCGGGCTTGCCGGTGGGCGGGCCGCACAGGGAACTCTCTGGCTGGCTGGTTTGTCTGTTCCGAATTCAGGAAGCGGCCGCTAAGCGGAGGCGCCGGCGCCGCCTTCCATGGCGGCGATCAGGCTCTTCGGCCGCATGTCGGTCCAGTTGGTGTTGATGTAATCGAGGGCCGCATCGCGCGTGGTCTCCGCCAGGACGGTCTGCCAGCCGTCCGGGACCTCGACGAACGACGGCCACAGGGAGTGCTGGCCCTCGTCGTTGACCAGAACCACGTACGTGCCCTCGGGGTCCTCGAAGGGGTTGGTGCTCATTCGATTACTCCTTCTGCTTCAGAAATTTTCCGGGGGAAGAGTTCACAACTTGTCAGCGAGGACACGGCCGATACCGGCGATATGCCGCGGGTCAGTCATCAGATTGCCGTGCGCCGAGTCTATCGCGTGCACTTCAATGCGTCCGCCGACGAACGGTTGCCAGAAGCTGACATTCAGCCGGGTTTCCCGGTCCGTTGCAGACATGCGCGTGGCCGAGAAGAAGAGGACGTCACCGTCGAAGAATCCGGGCTTGAATTTGCGCATGATCCGGACATTGTTGACGTAGACGTCCTTGACCGCGAGCATGTCCTGGGCCTCCAGATGCGCCAGGGAGTCGTCCGTGTTTTGCAGGAACTCCCGAAAACGCAGCAGAACGCGCTCCTGGTCTGCTATCAGCTCGGCCATGTCGAACTCGAATCCCATCGCCTGCAGGTTGTGCGCGACCACTTCGTGCTCGATGACCTCCCGGGCGTCGGCGTCCTTGCCCGGTGGGTAGGCGTCGAGCAGGGCCAGCAGCCCGACCTCCTCGCCCTCTGCACGCAGCCGGGTTGCCAGGGCGTGCGCGGACAGCCCGCCGAAGGACCACCCGGCAAGCCGGTACGGGCCGCTCGGCTGGACGGACCGTATGCGCGCGAGATAGTCCTCGACCATCTCGTCCATGGTCGACGGCAAGGCGCCCGCGCCGTCGAGTCCGCGCGCCTGTACGCCGTACACCGGGACATGCTTCCCGATGTGCCGTACGAGGCCGGCGTAACACCAGCTGAAGCCGCCGCCGGGGTGCAGGCAGAAGAGCGGCGCAGCCTCACCCCGCGCCCGCAGCGGCAGCAGCACATCCGCGGAGTGGCGCAGCCCCGGACCGGACTGCCCGTCACCACCGCTCAGTGCCCCGGCGAGAGCTGCCACTGTGGGTGCCTCGAAGACCCGGCGGATGGGCGCCTCCACGCCCAGCTCCTCGCGGATCCTGCCGACGAGCCGGGCGGCCAGGAAGGAGTGGCCGCCCAACTCGAAGAAGTCGTCGTCGACTCCGACCGTCGCCACTCCGAGCACCTCCGCGTACAGGGCGCACAGCACCTCCTCGGCCGGTGTCTGCGGCGCGCGGGACCCGGTGGAGTACTCGGGCGCGGGCAGCGCCGACCGGTCGAGTTTTCCGTTGGGCGTCAACGGCAGCGTGTCCAGGCCGACGAATGCCGAGGGCACCATGTGGTCGGGCAGCTGCCCGGCGGCAAAGCCGCGCAGCGCCCCCGCCTCGGGCTGCTCGCCGTCCGCCACCACATAGGCCACCAGCCGCCTGTCGCCGGGCCGGTCCTCACGGACGACCACGGCCGCCCGCGCGATATGGGGATGGGCAGTCAGGACCGCCTCGATCTCGCCGGGCTCGACCCGGAACCCGCGGATCTTCACCTGGGCGTCCGCGCGGCCCAGGTAGACGAGTTGGCCATCGGCGGTCCAACGGGCCAGATCGCCCGTACGGTACATGCGCGCACCGGGCGGTCCGTAGGGGTCCGCGGCAAACCGCTCCGCGGTCAGCCGGGGGCGGCCGATGTACCCCCGCGCCAGGCCCGCGCCCGCGATGTACACCTCTCCCGTCGCGCCTGGTGGCACCGGTCGCAGCCACGCGTCCAGCAGCCGGATACGGGTGTTGGCGATCGGTGTGCCGATGGGCGGTACCGAGGCGGGCCACTGCGCGACCGCGTGAGGGAGCTGATAGGCGGTCACCACGTGTGTCTCGGCCGGGCCGTAGTGATTGTGGAGCCGGCAGCCCGCGTGGCCGGAGTGGAACGCGCGTATCGCACCGTGCGGGGTGAGCGCCTCCCCGGCCTGCACCAGGTCGGTGAGGTGGGGCAGTTCGAGACCGTGCGCCACGACCGACTCGCATACGGCCTCGATGACCAGGTTGGGCGCGTACAGCTCCTGGATCCGCTCGTCACGCAGCCATCGCGCCAGCTCCGCCGGGTCGCGCCGTACGTGCTCGGCGCAGACCACGAGCGTCTTGCCGGACAGCAGCGCGGACAGGATCTCCTGCACCGAGACGTCGAAGCTGACCGCCGTGAACTGCGCGACACGGGTGCCCGGTCCGCCGGGCAGGGCGCCCTCGTGCCAGTCGAGGAGGTTGGCCACCGCGCTCGCCGGCATGGCCAGTCCCTTGGGACGGCCGGTCGATCCCGACGTGTAGATCACATAGGCCGGGTGAGCCGGAGCGAGGGGCGCGGTGCGCTCCTGCGCGGTGACGTCGCCGGACGACAGGCCCGCCGGCTCCGACGCCGTCTCCGGATCGTCGACCACGATCGCCCGCCCGGTCATCGTGGCCGGCAGGCCGTCGGCCTGGGCACGCGTGGTGAGGATCCGGGCGGGCCGGGAATCGCCGAGCATGTAGGCGATCCGGTCGGCCGGGTACTCAGGGTCGACCGGCACGTAACCGGCACCGGCCTTGAGGATCGCCAGCAGTGCGGTCACCAGGTGCGCGGAGCGGGGCATGGCGACGGCGACGAGGCTTTCAGGCCCCACTCCCTGTGCGATCAGGTACCGGGCCATGCGGTTGGCCCGCGCGTTGAGTTCGGCGTAGGTGAGCGGTCCGTCCGGGGACTCCACGGCCGTGGCGTGCGGCGACCGGGCCACCTGTGCCTCGAACCGCTCGGGCAGCGAGCCACCGGGCCCGGCGGCCTCGGTGTCGTTCCACTCGGTCAGGACCTGGCGCCGCTCGAGGCTCGACAGGATCTCGAACTCGCCGATCCTGCGCCGTGGATCGGCGGTCACCTCCTCCAGCAGGCGCAGCAAACGCGTCACGAGCGCTTCGGCCGTGCTCCGGTCGAACAGGTCGGAACTGAACTCCAGGCCCGCGCCGAGTCCGGCCGGACGGCCGTCGGCGCCGTGCCGCTCCGCGAAGGCGAAGAGAAGGTCGAACTTGGCGGCGCCCGCGTCGGACCGCACCGGCTCGGTCGTGAGGCCCGGAAGCTGCGGCGCCTGGTCCGAACCCTCCCGCTGCGCGGTGTTGTTGAACGTCAGCATGGTCTGGAAGAGCGGGTGCCTGGACAGCGAGCGTCCGGGGTTCAGCTCCTCCACCAGCCGCTCGAACGGCAGATCCTGGTGAGCGTAGGCCTCCAGGTCCGCCTCCCGGACCCGGGCGAGGAGCTCCTGGAAGGTCGGGTTGCCCGACGTATCGGTGCGCATGACCAGGGTGTTGACGAAGAAACCGACAAGCTCGTCGAGCGCGTCGTCGGTACGGCCGGCGACCGGCGTGCCGAGCGGAATGTCCGTGCCCGCGCCCAGCCGCGTGAGCAAGGTGGCGACGGCGGCCTGGAGGACCATGAACGAACTCGCCTGGGTGGCGCGGGCCAGCGCCACGATCCTCTCGTGCAGCTGCCCGGGCACCTCGTAGAGCACGCGGTCGCCCCGGTAGGACGCGGTGGCGGGCCGCGGCCGGTCCGCGGGCAGCGCCAGTTCGTCCGGGATGCCGGCCAGCGTCTGCTTCCAGTGGGCGAGTTGCCGCGCGATGGGGCTGTCCGGATCGCGTTCGTCTCCGAGCACCTGGCGCTGCCACAGGCTGTAGTCGGCGTACTGCACGGGCAGCGGCCGCCAAGCGGGGGCCGCCCCGGACCGGCGGGCCGCGTACGCGGAGGTCAGGTCGCCAGCCAGCAGCGGCACCGACCAGCCGTCGCCCGCGATGTGGTGGATCAGCAGCAGCAGTACGTGTTCCCGCTCCCCTGTTTCGAACAGCCAGGACCTCAGGGGAACCTCGGCGGACAGGTCGAAGGCGTACGCGGCGGCGGCTGCGATCTCCTCGTCGAGACGGCCCTCGTCGATCGCCGCCACCGTCAGCTCCGGGGCGGCCTCTGCGGCGTCGAGCACGATCTGGTGCGGGCCCTCGGCGTCCTCGGCGAAGACCGTGCGCAGCGACTCGTGCCGCCTCAGGAGGTCGGCGAGCGCGCACCGCAGCGCTTCGCGGTCGAGGTCGCCGGTCAGCCGCACCGCGAAGGGGATGTTGTAGGTGGGGCTCGGGCCGTCGAAGCGGTGCAGAAACCACAGCCTGCGCTGCGCGAAGGAGGCGGGCACACGGCCGGGCCGCGGCGTCACCGGGGCAAGGGCGGCGCGGGCCTCGCCGGCCTTGTCCAGCGCCCGTGCCAGGGAGGCGACGGTGGGGGCCTCGAAGAGCTGCCGGATCGCGAGCTCGACTCCCATCACCGTGCGGATGCGGCTCACCAGCCGGGTGGCGAGCAGCGAATGGCCGCCCGATTCGAAGAAGTGGTCGTCGATGGTGACCGACGGCAGCCCGAGGATCTCGGCGAACAGGCCGCACAGGATCTCCTCGTACCACGTGCGCGGGGCCCGTCCGGCCGACGCCGCAACGGGGTCCGGGGCGGGCAGCGCCCTGCGGTCGACCTTGCCGTTGCCGGTCAGGGGCAGCGCGTCCACGGACTCGAACGCTGACGGCACCATGTAGTCGGGCAGTTCCGCGGCCGCGTACGCCCGCAGCGCGGACGTATCCAGGGCACCGCCCTGCGCCGGCACCACATGGGCGGCGATCCCCTTGTCGCCGGGCCGGGGCTCCCAGAGGGTGACGACGGCCTGGGCGACCTCGGGGTGGCGGCCCAGCACCGCCTCGATCTCGCCCAGTTCGATGCGGAACCCGCGGATCTTCACCTGTTCGTCGGCGCGCCCGAGGTACTCCAGCGCCCCGGCGGCGTTCCACCGCACCAGGTCCCCGGTGCGGTACATGCGTGTGCCCGCCGGGCCGTGAGGAGCGGCGACGAACCGCTCGGCGGTCTGGCCCGGCCGCTGCCAGTAGCCGCGCGCCAGGCCCGCACCGGCGATATAGAGCTCGCCGGGCATGCCTGCGAGGACGGGGCGCAGCGCCCCGTCGAGGACGAGGAGCCGGGTGTTGTCCAGGGGCGTGCCGATCGGTATCTCGTCGGGGACGGCGCCGCCCGCGGGCAGCTTGTGACGCACCGCGAACGTCGTGGTCTCGGTCGGCCCGTAGCCGTCGACGACCGCAGTGCCGGGGCAGGCCCGCATGACGCGTCGTACCGACGCGGCCGGGACGACGTCGCCACCGGTCCACACCTCGCGTACCCCCGCGAGGTGTTCGGGTGCCTCGTCGGCCACGAGCTGGAACAGGCCGGATGTCAGCCACAGTCCGGTCACCGCGTGCTCCGCGAGGACCTTGCCCAGCAGCGCCGGGTCGAGGTTCCCGGCCGGGGCGACGATCGCGGTGCCACCGGACAGCAAGGGTACCCACAGCTCGTAGGTGGAGGCGTCGAAGGCGTGCGGCGAGTGCACGAGGACGCGCTCGTGCGCACCGCCCGCGAAGGACCGGTCGCGGGCCAGCTCCAGCACGTCCAGATGGGTGACGCCGACGCCCTTGGGGGTGCCCGTGGAGCCGGAGGTGTGCATCACGTACGCGAGCTGCTCCGGGTGTACGGACATCTCCGGTGAGCCCGCGGGGGCATCGCCCAGGGCGTCGGCGACGACCACCGGCACCTCGAGCTCCGCGGCGCGCTCCGCGTCCGCCCCGTCGGTGACCACGATCCGCGCACCGGACTGCTCCACGACGAGACGCTGCCGGTCGGCCGGGTCGTTGCGGTGCAGCGGGACGTAGGCGCCGCCTGCCTTGAGCACGCCGAGGACCGCGACGACGAGTGCGGCCGAGCGGTCCATGCACAGGGCCACCGGCGTCTCGGGCCGCACCCCGAGTCCGGTCAGATGCTGCGCCAACCGGTCGGACTCCGCGTCGAGTTCGGCATAGCTGAGCGTCCTGTCGCCATCGCGGACAGCGGTGGCGTCCGGGGTGCGGGCCACCTGCGATCGGAACGCCTCGGGCAGCGAGATCGCTGGAACATCGGTCACCGCACCGTGTCCGGACTCGAGGGCCGCGCGCCGCTCGCCGGGCGGCATCAGATCGAGCCGTCCGCCCGGCAGGGCGGGGTCGGCGACGACGGAACGCAACACGGCGACCAGCCAGTCCATGACCGTGCGGGCCAGGTCGCCGGGGATCCGGTCGGGCTGGTGGTCGAGGCGCAGCCGCAGGCTTCCGCGGCCGACGGCCACGAGCGCCAGGGGGTAGTGGGTCGCGTCGCGGTTGCGCGTGCCGGTCACGTCGACTCCGGGCAGACCGTCGCCGCCGGCGTTCCCGTTGTCCTGGCCCCTCCCGCCGTCCTCGTCGTACTCGGGCGCGATGTCAACCGGGTAGTTCTCGAAGACCATCGTCGTGTCGAAGAGTTCGCCCGCGCCGGCCAGCCGCTGGATCTCGGCGAGCCCGAGCTGCTGGTGGGGCTGAAGGCGCGTCTGCTCGTCCTGCACCCGCTGCAGCGTGTCGAGCAGCGGCTCGTACGGGCGCAGCCGCACCCGTACCGGCAGAGTGTTGATGAACAGCCCCACCATCGTCTCGATTCCCGCGATCTCCGGCGGGCGCCCGGATACCGTCGCCCCGAACACCACGTCGTCGCGGCCGGTGAGCCGGCCGAGCACCACCGCCCACGCGCCCTGGACCAGGGTGTTGAGGGTCAGGCCGCGGGCGCGGGCCAGCGCGGACAGCGCCTCGTACGTGGAGGCGTCCAGCTCCCGCTCCACCCGCTCGGGCACGCCCGGCAGCCGCTCGCCCGCCTGCGGCGCCACGAGGGTGGGCCCGTCGAGCCCGTCGAGTACCTCGCGCCATGCGGCCTCGGCCGTATCGCGATCCTGGTCGGCCAGCCACTGGAGATAGTCGCGATACGGGCGCACCCGCGGCAGGCCGCCGGCGTCGCCGCCCGACGCGTACAGCGCGAGCAGCTCCCGCACGACCATCGGCCGCGACCAGCCGTCCAGCAGGATGTGGTGGTTGGTCAGCACGAAGCGGAAGCGCTGCTCGCCCAAGCGCATCAGCGTGAACCGCAGCAGCGGCGGCTTGGTCAGGTCGAAGCGGCGCAGCCGGTCGGCTTCCAGCGCACGGTCGGCCGCGGGCAGGCGCTCGTCCTCGGGCAGGTGGGTCAGGTCCACCTCCTCCCAGGGAAGCTCCACCTGGCGCGGGATGAGCTGGACAGGGCGCTGCAGGCCCGCATACCGGAACGCCGCCCGCAGGTTGTCGTGCCTGGCCAGCAGCGCCTGTCCCGCGGCGCGCAGCGCCGCCACGTCCAGGTCGCCCTGGAGGTCGATGGCCTGCTGCACGAGGTAGACGTCGGTCGCCGTCTCGTCGTAGACGCTGTGGAAGAGCAAACCCTCCTGCAAGGGGGCCAGCGGCAGAATGTCCTGCAATCCGGACTGTGTCGCCATTACGACGTCCTCCACTCGTCTTCCAGCAAGTCGATCTCGCTCTGGCTGAGCAGGCTCAGCGATACGTCGGATACGGTGAGCCCGCCCGCGTCGGGCCGCTTCGCGTGCTCGACAAGGACCTCCAGCGCCCGGAACCACAGCTCGGCCAGCTCCTGGACGTCGGCTTCGCCGAGCACTCCGCGGGCCCAGGTCCAGGTCGCGGACAACTCGGGACCGCGGGGCCCGTCGTGAGTACGGGCGTTGAGCTCCAGGGCGTGCGCGAGCGGCACCCTGGGGTCCGTGCCCCCGGTCCCCGCCGCGGTGCCCAGCACCGCCCAGTCCGGGACCGGCGCGCTGCCCGCGTCCTCGATGTCGGCGGTGGTGAACCGGCCGAGGTAATTGAAGCCGACCTGGGGCAGCGGCAGACCCGAAAAGGCCCGCGCCGTCTCCGGGTTGAGGTAGCGGGCCATGCCGTACCCCATCCCCTTGTCGGGCACCGCGCGCAGCTGCTCCTTCACGCGCTTGAGCACCTGCCCCACGGCCGGACCTGCCGCCCAGGCCTCGGCGGAGTCGAAGGCACCGCCGTCCAGCCGGACCGGATAGATGCTGGTGAACCAGCCGACCGTGCGGGACAGATCGGCTGTGGACACCACCTGCTCCTCGCGGCCGTGCCCCTCCAGATGGAGCAGGACCCCGGCGCCGTGGGACGTGCGCCACTTCGCCCACGCCAGCGTGAAGGCCGCCAGCAGCACGTCATTGACCTCGGCGTTGAACACCGACGGCACCGTCGTCAGCACCGGCTCCGTCACCGCGACCGGCAGCCGCAGCGTGAGATGCCCGGCAGTCCCGTACGTGTCCCTCTCCGCATCCAGGGCCCGGCCGCCCAGCGGCGGGGACGCACCACGCAGCACATCCCGCCACCACGCGGCCTCCGCGGCACGCACCGGCGTCGCCGCCTCCTCCACCAGGC